>CAYWXW010000074.1:6006-8322 GCA_964462265.1 uncultured Porticoccaceae bacterium
GGTGAGGCACCCGAGCTTTGTAACTGCCAGCTCTCACCACCGTCATTACTAAACAGAAGCGTTCCACCTCTACCGACCGCCCAGCCTTGTTCGGCATTGGCAAAGCTCACAGCCAGAAGAGTGGCTCCACTAGGGCTACCCTGCACGACCCAACTAAGGCCACCGTCAACCGTTGTCAGCACCACGCCATTCTCACCGACCACTCTGCCATGCTGTGCGTCAGCGCTAAAACTCACGCCTCGCAAGCGTTGCTCTGTGGTGCTATTTCTCGCCTGCCAATTCATACCCCCGTCTGAGGTGCTCAGAATGGTGCCGCCACTACCGACAGCCCAGCCGCGCTTAACATCGTTAAAGCTCACGGCGGTCAGGGTGTTTTTCGTGCCACTGCTCTGCGTCTGCCAATACTGGCCGCCGTCGCTGCTAGTGAGTACAAGGCCGCTCTGGCCGACGACACAAAGTTGCTCGACCCCATCATTCCCGTCATGGTGGCTCAGTGCCAGTAGTGTCATTCTCGTGCCGCTGTTTTGGGGTTGCCAGCTTGCACCGCCATCCAGACTGCGCAAAATGCGCCCGCCAATGCCCACCACCCAACCCTGGCTCGCCTCTTTATTGAAAACCACATCACTTAGCGACCAGTCACCGAGGGTTTGGGCCTGCCAGCTCTGCCCACCATCGGCAGTGCTTAAAACCAGACCCTGCTCACCCACCGCCCAGCCTCGCAGAGCGTCGATAAAATAAACGGCTTTAAGGGCTGCATTTAGCCGGGGGGCAGCGGCTCGTTCTTTTTCAACGGCGTCGATAGCAGGTTCTGGTTTTTTATCTACAAGCTGCTCATCCAGCGGTTTTTGAATTTGTTGCTCTAAAGGCAAGCCGCCTCTATTTAGCGGAACCTTTGTCGACTGCCCAGGGTTTATTTCAACAGGCGCCTGTTGCTGCACAGGAAAGTCTTGCTGCTCGCTGTAATCAGCTTTTTTGGAGGCCTCCGCTGCCTGAGCCCCACTTATCAAAGGCCAATTCCCGCTATCGGCTTCACTACAAGGCCTACCTTGCACTGGGTGTTGCTGCTGCCAGCAGCGACCGGCATTGGGGCTGTAAAGAATTAGGCCGCCATCACCCACCGCCCAAACGTGCTCGCCAACGGGTAGAGCAAACACATCGTTAACATCACTGGTCAGTACGGGCAGGCGCAAAAAGGCATTGCGCTCAAGGGGGTAGGTGAATTTTTGCCAAAGCCCGGCTAAACCACTAAGGCTTGAGGTTGACGTTGACGTTGACGAAATAAAGGGACGAGCGGGCTGCGTAAAGGCTAGCCAGGAGGCTAGCAATAAAAGCAAGGCAGCGAGAAAAATATGCCCTAAACGACGTTGTTGCACCGCCAGGCCACGATAGCGGGCAAGTAGACTAAATACTGACAAAGCCGTATTCGTTGTTGGCGAAGCCTGTTCTGCAAAGCCGGACTTTTTTTGTTCTGGGGGCGCTTCCATATCGACCAGTCACACTCCATTACCTGTGTTGGTGTGAATAAAGTAAACCAATCGACAGCAGAAGCCAAGATGAACTGAGCCTGTACTGCCAACACGAATAACGAGCTCTAGCAGTAGGACGAGTGTTACGACTAGTAGTAGGACGGGGCAGGCTTCGGGTATCATCCGCGACCCATTCAACAAGCCTTATCAGCCTTTTTAAAGCCATGAAAACAATTGATCTGCTGTCCTGCCCAGAAGCTACGCTAACCCTCGAACTCAAGCTGATGAAAAGCAAAGAACTGGAACGCCATACCCGCAAGCTGCTGCTGAAACTCGGGCTGAACGATTATGACGCAGTAATGGCCACCGTGATTAAAACCATCCCCAAGCTGGATACTGAGAAAACAGATCGCTTTAGCGCCCTACAAGCTTTAATTAATTCACTGCTAGTCAGTGATAAACAGAAAGCAGAGCAAAAAGCCGTGGTGGAAAGATTGGCCATTATCATGATGCTTTTAGTCGCCAAGAAATTTCATAAAATACACAATGGCGGTGACTAACATCGACGGGCACTAATTACTCATTAATGGCTTTAATGGCTTCTTTAATTCCTCGGCTCAGGTAAACAATGCAGCAAATAATACAAAGTATTCAGCTTGGGGCTAAAAAAGGTGTCGACGCCTGTCGCTTATTTCATGGGCGGGGGCACTGCTACCCCGGCCTTGAGTTTGTCAGCGTCGACTGGTTTTCACCGGTGTTGTTAATCAGCTTATATAAAGAGCCAGAAGCCCAATGGATCAAGCAACTGGCCGATGAAATCACCCAGTTTGATAGTGACGAAACCATTGAA
>CAYWXW010000074.1:8332-14311 GCA_964462265.1 uncultured Porticoccaceae bacterium
CTGCAACACCGTTATTTAAAAGGTGCACCGAGCGAAAACCTCAAAGGCGATATTTCGGGCGACTATTTCGCTGCGGAAAAGGGCCTTAAATTTCGACTGAATTTCAAAGCCAATCAGAACGTTGGTTTTTTTCTCGACATGGCCAACTGCCGGCAAGTACTTAGAGAGCAAGCCAAAGGCAAACGTGTACTCAACCTCTTTGCCTACACCTGTGCTTTTTCGGTAGTCGCTGCAGAGGCAGGGGCAGAAAAAGTCGTTAATGTCGATATGGCAAAGGGCGCATTAAATACCGGCAGGTTCAACCATCAAGTCAACAATATCGACACCCGGTCGGTTTCCTATATGAGCCACGATATTTTCAAATCCTGGGGCAAGATCCGCAAGTACGGGCCTTACGACATGGTCATTGTTGACCCGCCCAGCTTCCAAGCTGGCAGCTTTAATGTCAGAAAAGATTACCAGAAAATAGTTCGCAAATTTCCGGGCTTACTTGCACCGCAGGCACAGGTCATTGCCTGTTTAAACTCCCCGGATTTGAGTTTTGATTTTTTGCGCGAATTATTTAAGGACGTTGGTGGCTTTACTGAAAGAAGCGTCATTGAACCACCCCAGTCCTTCCCTGAAAGTGATGCCGAGAGAGGCTTGAAAACCCTGCTCTTTGAAAAAATCGACTAGCAGGCCACTGTTTTGGGGATTACCGTCTTGGGTGAGCGAAATTACAGAGGCATTAGCAGTGAAGACAGGCTCGTATTCTCGACTAGATTGATTTGAGTCGAACCGAAGTTCATTCTAACGCTTCATATCAGTAGCTGACAACCGCAGAGCGAAGCGGCGCGGTTGACTGCCCAGCGGATGTAATTGTTAGGCATTTTCTGATAGCTCCCCTATTAACCAGTTTTGAAACACGACCACTTTACGGAGATCCTTACTAAAAGGTGATGGTAATAAATAGTAAGTGAGCCCGGGTAAGAAACAATCGTCGTTGTATGGCTCTAGCCAATTTTGTTGCAACGAAGTTTGAACTAACACCGAACTGACAAGCGCTATTCCCTGTCCAGCCAATGCCGCCTGCATAACATGATGCTCCTGGTCAAAGTAACGAATTTTCGGACTGCATGTGCTTTCGTCATATTTCTGCAACCACTGCTTCCACGTAACTGAAGGTAAACTTTTATTTTGCCATTGTGTTTCTATAAGTGTTGCATTTTTTAAACTTTTACAGCCCTTAAGATAATCTTGCGTCGCATACACGCCAAAATATTCAGTGATTAATTTTGTGGCATTTACATCCTGTTCATCATACTGCCCGTATCGTATAGCCAGATCGATACGTCGGTCATTCTGTAAATTTTCGACTTGCTCCCCTGTTCTTATCGACACTTGAATTTCAGGATGAAGCTTCTGAAAACGTGCCAGTTGAAGGCCCTCCGGAGTTAACGCTATGGCTCGTGTTTTGCGTTCAAATAGCAGGGTTCCCAGCTTTTCCTCTAAGTTACGGATCTGATGCGATACCGCAGTTGGCGTGACATTTAATTCTTCTGCCGCCATTTTGAAACTACTTAGCCTTGCAGTAGCCTCAAACACCCTGATGCTATTTAGTTGTGGTAAATGAGAAAACATCTTTATAGCCTATAGGTGAGTTATTTTCATCTTTAGGTGAAATATCACCTTTTGTCAAGCGCATAATTAAATGCATAATTGCCTTCTAGCAACAATATTTTTCTTTATTGCAAAGAGGATCTTATGTCAACTATACTCCATATAGACTCAAGCGCACGTAAGCAACGATCGATTTCGAGAGCCTTAGCCAAAGAGTTTACAGACCAGTGGCATGCAAAATACCCAACAGATACATTCATCTATCGCGATATAGGTAGCTCACCTCCGAACTTCATATCTGAAATGTGGATTGCAGCTGTTTTTGCGCCCGAAGAAAAAAGAACAGATGAACAAAATTCATTACTTGCGTTATCTGACAAGTTAATTGAAGAGTTAACTGAAGCGGAGATTATTTTAATATCAACGCCGATGTATAACTACGGTATGCCCGCTTCGCTCAAAGCATGGTTTGACCAGGTAATCAGAGTCGACAAAACATTTACCTTTGATTTAAGTCGTGGAGACTTTCCATTAGAACCAACTATGTCGGGTAAGACTCTGGTACTCCTGACCTCCTGTGGTGAATTTGGCTTTGAAGTAGGCGGAGTCAGGGAAGAAATGAATCATTTAACCCCGCATATTCGTTCTGCTAGTAAATATCTTGGAGTAGATGAGCAACATGAAATAAGGGTTGAATACCAAGAGTTTGGTGATCAACGACATACTCAGTCTATCGATAATGCCTATTTGGCTATACCCAAGGTTATTAAGCAGGTCGCTGGAAAATATTGCTCGGGTGCTGGTGTTCCCCACAAAAAGCAGACACTCTAACCATGCGGCTTTAGCCGTCATTCTCTCAAACTCAGCAGGGCTTATCGATGTAATTTGATAGTTTAACTACGACGCCCTTTAAAAATAAACGGAGGGCGCGAATTCAAGCAATAAGCGCAACAACTATTCAGCAAGCACTTAAGTCGTTTCAGTCAAGGCCTCTGCAGAAACCACAATCCCATTACTGTCGGCATAAATATATTCACCCGGGTTAAAGGTAACACCGCCAAAGGTCACGGGAATATTGAAGTCGCCGATACCGCGCTTTTCGGTTTTGAGGGGAATGGCCGACAGCGCCTGTACGCCGAGGTCGAGTTCAGAGATGGTGCTCACATCGCGAATACAGCCGTAGACAATCACCCCTTCCCAGCCATTTTTCTGAGCATTCTCGGCGATCATGTCACCCAGTAGCGCCCGGCGCAGGGAGCCACCACCGTCGACGACCAGCACGCGTCCGTGACCCGGCGTGGCCAGATTCTCTTTGACCAGGGAGTTGTCTTCAAAACACTTAACCGTGACGATCTCGCCGAAAAAGGCTTCGCGGCCACCAAAGTTTGACAGCATGGGCTCAAGCACACGCACCAGTTCGGGGTTGTCATCGCATAAATCGGGGGTAAGATCGGTCATCGCTTTGCTCCATTAGTACTCAGTTCATTAGCCGGCAATTATACGCAAAGCTCGCACTGGGGCCTGATTAATTCTTCCACAAACGCCCTTCGAGGCCCAAGAGCCTATAAAATAGCGGCCTCTCACTTTTAATGATGAGCACGCAAGGCAAATGCCCGAGATGATCGTACTGGACTACCCTTTTCGCAGTGACGTTGAAGCGTTGTTCAATGCCGTGCGCGATTTGCCCAGCCCGATATGGTTCGACAGCGGCAAACCGAGGTCACTGCAGGGGCGGCTGGATATTATCAGCGCCGCACCGGCCCGCATTCTGGAAACCCGTGGCAGCTCAACCCTGATTAGCGACAGCGAGGGCAACAGCCAAACCAGCACGGCTTGCCCCTTTGCACTGTGTCAGGAGGCAATGGATGACTTCGCCTTGCAGGGTGACAAACTCACCGAGCTGCCCTTTGTTGGCGGCCTTGCCGGCTTTTTTGGCTATGGGCTTGGCAGCGTTGCCTCACTCAAGAAAAACAAAGGCCCTGCCGATATGCCCGACATGCGCCAGGGCTACTACCTTTGGGCGCTGGTAATTAATCAGCAAATTTCCCAGGCCCATCTAGTTTTTCACCCCGCCTGCCCGCGACGTTTGAGACGCGATATACAGGCCCGGCTCGCCGCCCCAGCACCGCTGACCGAGACCCCCTTTGCCTTAACATCAGACTTTCAAGCCAGCACCACACGCAGTGACTATGAAACCGACGTCGCCAAAGTCAAAGACTACATCGGCGCCGGGGACTGCTATCAGGTCAATTATGCCCAGCATTTTTCGGCTGAATTTCAGGGTGAGCCCTGGGCCGCCTATTTGCAATTGCGCAAGGCTCTGCCCTCGCCTTTTTCTACCTTTTTAAGCTGGGACGACAAGGCATTGCTATCGCTTTCGCCGGAGCGTTTTATTAAAACGTCCGGCCACCAGGTTGAAGCCAAGCCCATTAAGGGCACGATTACCCGAGGTATTTCTGTCGAGGAAGATCAGGAACAAGCCATCGCCTTAATGAATAGCAGCAAGGATAGAGCAGAAAATTTAATGATCGTCGATCTGCTGCGCAATGATTTGGGCAAGTCCTGTGAACCGGGATCAATCCGCGTACCGAAGCTGTTCAACCTCGAGAGCTTTGCCAACGTCCACCATCTGGTCAGCACTATTACCGGGCGCATTCGTGAAGATATTAGCGCACTCGATTTACTGGCGGGCTGCTTTCCCGGTGGCTCAATTACCGGCGCACCGAAGAAACGGGCGATGGAAATTATTGCCGAGTTAGAAAAGGTGCCACGCACGATTTATTGCGGCAGCATCGGCTATATCAGTGCCAATGGGCGGATGGATACGAATATCGCCATCCGCACCCTGCTCGCTGAAAAGAACAAATTACACTGCTGGGGCGGTGGCGCGATTGTGAGTGATTCACAGGCCGATAGTGAATATTTAGAGTCTTTAGCCAAGGTGTCTTTGTTGATGGATACCTTGGCCAAGCTTTAAGGCTTACAAGCAGAGCCCCTACTTACAAACTTAGCGGCCGATTACTGGCGTCGATAAATGCCTGCTTGAGATTGTCGTAACCATAAACTGCCGGGAATTGTGGAAACTCGGCAACCACATTGTCGGGGGCCATAAACAGAATGCCTTCATCCGCTTCAGCCAACATGGTGGTGTCGTTGTAGGAGTCACCGGCGGCAATAATGCGGTAGTAAAGGCTTTTCAGTGACAACACTGCCTGGCGCTTGGGGTTGGCCTGACGCAATTTATAGTCGGTCACCTGGCCGGTTTTCTCATCCACTTCAAGCTGGTGACACAGCAGCGTGGGGAAGCCCAGCTGGCGCATTAGCGGCTGGGAAAACTCGTAAAAGGTGTCTGACAAAATAATCACCTGAAAGCGCTCGCGCAGCCAGTCGACAAATTCGACGGCACCGTCAAGGGGCTTGAGGCGGGCGATTACGGCCTGAATTTCATTAAGGCCTAAACCGTGCTCATCGAGAATTCTTAAACGTTGTTGCATTAGCACATCGTAATCGGGGATATCCCGGGTGGTCGCTTTTAAGGCCTCAATGCCGGTTTCTTCGGCAAAGGCAATCCAGATTTCGGGTATCAATACCCCTTCAAGATCAAGACAGGCTATTTCCACAACAAGACTCCAATTGGTTAAAATTCTGCGCGCTACTCTACCAGCTTGGTGTCGCGGTGCAAGCGACCTGGTGTCGCTCTGCAAGAGAATAGCGCCCGCGCCGAAACCCGCTGAAGCCTTTCGCTAACAAGCTGAAGTCATGCGCTAATAATAAATAGCCACCCACAAAAAAAGCCCGTTCAAGCTAAGCGTTTCACTTGTGCTGAACAGGCCTGTTATCGACTAGCACATGGGGACTAGAGCAAGCGCTAGTACTCTGGCAAATCGAAACCCGCAAAGAATTTATCCAGATCTTCTTTGGCACTTATACTGCAGGCCTCATCCACCACATCGCGGTCGAGATGGGGGGCGAAGCGCTCAATAAAGTCATACATAAAAGTACGTAAATAGGTGCCCCGCCGAAAGCCGATACTGGTGACACTCGACTTAAACAAGTGCTTGGCTTCAAGGGCAACCAGGTCGCTGTCCTGCACTGGGTCGTAGGCCATGTGGGCGACAATGCCAATGCCCAAACCCAGACGCACATAGGTTTTGATGACATCGGCATCCGTTGCGGTAAACACCACTTTCGGGTCGAGACCCTTCTGGCGGAAGGCCTCATCGAGTTTTGAGCGGCCGGTAAAACCAAAGACATAGGTGACCAGCGGGTGCTGAGCCACCTCTTCGAGTGTCAGTTCGGCGACCTGACAAAGGGGGTGATCCTTAGGCACAAGTATGCAGCGATTCCAGCGGTAGCAAGGCATCATCAGCAGGTTGTTAA
>CAYWXW010000074.1:14321-15944 GCA_964462265.1 uncultured Porticoccaceae bacterium
GTGGCGATGGCGAAGTCGACATCACCATCGGCAGCCAGCTCAGAAATTTGCACTGGCGTGCCCTGGTGCATATGCAGGGATACGTCGGGGTAGCGCTCGATAAAAGACCCAATCACATCGGGCAGGGCATAGCGCGCCTGGGTGTGGGTGGTGGCAATCGACAGGCTACCTTTATTGGGCGAGCTGTACTCTTGAGCCAGTTGTTTAATGCTCTCAACCTTGCCAAGGATTTGACCGGCAATTTCCAGCACTTCAGCCCCAGCCGTGGTCACGTGGGTCAGGTGTTTGCCGCTGCGAGAAAATATTTCAACACCCAGTTCGTCTTCTAAAAGCCGAATCTGCTTACTGATGCCCGGTTGGGATGTGTACAAACTTTGAGCGGTCGCAGACACATTGAGATCGTGGCGAGACACTTCCCAGATATAGCGCAATTGCTGTAATTTCATGAACACTTTCCCTAGACGACTAAGATCTAAAAATATAAACAACTATTCCTTTGAAGCATAGAGTCTTATCGGTAAAGTTGCCAACTAAATTATTAGCCTGTTAACGGATTCCGCTTGCCCGATATACTTCTCTACATTCTCTCCGGCGCTGGCGTCGGATTGGCGATAGGCATGACTGGTGTCGGCGGCGGCTCGTTAATGACGCCCCTGCTAATCCTGTTTGGCTTCCCCTACAATGTCGCCATTGGCACTGACCTGCTCTATGCCGCCGCCACCAAGGCGAGCGGTGTTGCCGCCCACAAGCGCAAGCAGAGTATTCAGTGGCCGATTGTTGGCTACCTCGCCGCGGGTAGTATTCCGGCATCACTGCTGACCAGCTATTTTCTCAACACCTTCTTTAGGGAAGCCGATGCCTACGAGAGCATTCTCACCCGCAGTCTGGGCATTATGCTCATCCTCACCGCGCTGGTATTACTGTTTAAAAAGGTACTGCGCCAAAAGAGTGAAAAACCACCGGGGCAAGTCGGCCTGTTTTTTCAAAGCCATGCCAAATACGTCACCTTGTTTAGCGGTGTTTTTCTCGGTGTTTTCGTCACGCTGTCTTCGGTCGGCGCCGGGGCTTTTTGCGCTCTTAACTGGCTCGCTGCCCGCCATTCAACTGGGCACCCATTTGGCCTCACGCCTGCCCGGCCACATTCTGCAATCTTTGTTGGCCTGTCTATTACTGGGCATGGGCGTTCATTTCGCTACGGGGTAAGCAACTACTGTCGAGCGCCAAACCATCTATCGACCACCTTTCTTAAAGACACTTAACAGCCGAGCACCTTAAAGGCAATTAACAGCCGATCAGGCGCAAGCTATTAGCCTTCTTCATTGGCGACGCCGTGGGGCACATGCCCCGTCGCCACCTTGGCACTCGCCGATTCACAGTGTCCCTGCTGGTCGTCAAAAAACACATCGGCACCATAGGCTCGAAGAAACTCACTTTTATTGAGGCCGCCCAAAAACAGCGACTCGTCAATGCGAATGCCCCACTCGCGCAGGGTACGCACCACTCTTTCATGCGCCGGCGCTGAACGGGCCGTGACCAATGCGGTGCGAATGGGGCCAGTCTCGGGGGGGAATTCGGCCTGTAATAGCTGCAGAGCCTGCAAAAAGTTTTTAAAGGGGCCGCCAC
>CAYWXW010000075.1:0-1517 GCA_964462265.1 uncultured Porticoccaceae bacterium
ATATCTAGCTCATCGGTCATACCAATACCGCCGTGCAACTGCACTCCTTCGTTAGTCACCAGTGTCGCCACTTCGCTGACTTTGGCTTTACACGCACTGGCCAGCAAACTCAACTTGGGGTCGTTTCCATCGAGGGCCTGCAAGGCTTTAAGCACTATTGATTTGGCCAGCTCCAATTCGCTAAACATATGGGCAGCCCGGTGTTGCAGGGCTTGGTAGGAGCCGATTAACGCACCATACTGACTGCGCTCTTTCATGTATTGCACGGTGCGTTCAAACACTTCCTGAGCCATGCCCAGCAACTGTGCCGAGAGATGGACATTGGCCACGTCGCCAAGGTAATTGACCAGTGAGGCAGCAGCGTCTCGCTCGCCGAGTAAGGCCTCTCCTGACAGTGCGACATTATTCAAGCGCAACATAGCGCTATTGCGACTATCGGCCAAATGCAAGCGCTCGACTTCCACACCCGCCATGGCGCTATCGACGATAAACAAGCTCATGCCCTGTTCATCATCACTCTGGCCCGAGGTGCGAGCACTAACAATAAACTTGTTGGCAATATGACCATCGCCAACGAACTGTTTCTCGCCATTGAGAACATAACCATCACCACTGGTTAGCGCGCTGGTTTTTACCGTCATGGGGCGGTATTTGGGGCCTTCGTCGAGGGCCACGGAAACTAACAACGAGCCTTCGACAATGGCCGGGAGCAGGGCTTTTTTCTGAGCTTCAGATCCGGCTTTATTAATGATTGAGGCTGCCAACACCGCCGAGGAAAAAAGCGGCGAGGCGCTCAAAGTACGACCATTTTCCTCCATCACCTGGCCCATGCCGACATGACCAAATTCAAGACCGCCGTGAGCTTCGGGCACCAAAATACCCGACCAGCCCAGTTCAACCATTTGCTGCCAGGTAGCTTTGTCGTAACCAAGCTCACTGCGCTCGTCACGCAACTGACGCAACTGTGCCACCGGGGCGTGCTCGCTTAAAAAACCCTGAGCGGACTCCTTGAGCATGTTTTGTTCTTCGTTAAGTACCAATGCCATTTGCCCTACCCCTTTTGACCCAAGCCAAGAATGCGCTTGCTGATAATATTGAGCTGAATTTCCGAGGTTCCGCCCTCAATACTGTTGCCTTTGGTTCTCAACCATTGGCTGGCGAGCAAACCGTTATCAAATATCTCGCCCTCCCAGCCCAGACCTGCCTGGCCATGAATATCAGTGAGCAGTTCAAAGCGCCGCTTATTCAGCTCGGTGCCCGCGTACTTGAGCATCGACGAGGTCGCGCCAGTGCCCGTGCCCGCCTTGGTTTCGTCATCAATACGCTCCTGAGTTAATTCAAAGGCGAGGATGTCAATTTCCCACTGGGCGATATCCGTGCGCAGAGCCGTATCACCCAACTGGCCGTTTTCAAGACCAGATACATCAATGGCATGCTGGTGCAGGGTTTTCTCATTGGCCGTGGTCTGGCCCATATTGCCGATCATTGCCCGCTCGTGGGTGAGCAGGTAAGAAGCC
>CAYWXW010000075.1:1687-15841 GCA_964462265.1 uncultured Porticoccaceae bacterium
ACATCCAGTCGGCCCGCTCGGCGTAGGAGGTCCAAACCTTTTGGCCATTGACTAAAAAGTGATCGCCCTTGTCTTCGCAGCGCGTCTGCAGACCTGCCAGGTCGGAACCGAAATTAGGCTCGCTATAGCCCTGACACCACCAGATTTTGCCCTTCACAATATTGGGAATATGCTGGCGCTTGAGCGCCTCTGAACCGTACTGTAATAAGGCTGGGCCTATCATCGACAAACCCATGCTGAACAACGGTGGCCGGGCGTCAATACGGTACATTTCTTCGCGAAGGATTTTTGTCTCCTCTTTGCCCAAACCACCACCGCCGTACTCCGCTGGCCAATCGGGTGCCGTCCAGCCGCGCTCGGCCATAATATCCAACCAGCGCTTCTGCTCCTCGTTAACAAAGCGCCACTTGGTGCCGCCCCAGCATTTATCATCAAACTCCATCACCGGCTCGCGCTGGGATGGTGGGCAATTGGCCTCGAGCCAGGCCCGAGTTTCCACCCTGAATTGTTCAAGATCTGACATAACTAACCTCTTATTTTAATAGCGAGCGATAAACAAGCCCTTTAAGCACCTGTTGAAAGGCGAGGGCTTGCCCACCAGTATTTCTTATAACCAACAAAAAATATTGCCCGGACAACACACCGGCTTTGACAACTGTCCCGGGGCGCTTTTTGTTATGCGACCTAACGTCGGGACGATCAATAACAGCGAATTACTATAGAGCAACAACCAGAGCCGGTAAACCGCAGTCATTGACCGTGAGGTATTGCCTTCAACAGCTGATAGGCCAGCAGGGCCGAGGCCTCAGCATTAACAGTTTTCGAGGCGATTAAAATCAAGAATCCCGATACAGAGGCTAACACTGCTTCAACTGCATCATGCCAATGGAGGTGCAAGCCCCAGGGAAAAGAACAGTCGCCAGCTAGTGCCTTTTACTGATCCCAGCGCTGTACCGACCGCCAATGCCAAAAGCACCAACCCCAGTGCTAAACCACCTCAACCCTATCGACCTTCTGGAAGCCCCGGGGCAATTTATTGCCGCGTCGCCCGCGTTCGCCGCTGTAGTGTTGTAAATCGGCAAACTTCACATTGTGGTGGCGCTTACCCGAGTAAATCACCAGGCTCTGTCCCTCGGTGACCACCGCCACGGTGAGCATGTATTCTTCACGGGCCTGCAGTCGCGAGGTCGGTATATTGATAATCCTGTTGCCCTTGCCCCGCGCCAGCTCCGGCAGGTCGGTGAGCGGAAAGGCGAGCATGCGCCCCTCATTACTAATCGCCACCACCAACGCATCATCAGCATTCACATTAGCAATAGGCGGCAATATTTGGCCACCCTTGGGAATACTGACAAGTGCCTTGCCCGAGCGGTTTTTGGTATGCAAGTCGGCCATTTTAGCGACAAAACCATAGCCGGCATCGGTGGCCAACAGCACCCGCTGCTCATCATCGCCCATTAACAGGCCACAAAATGTCGCCCCCGATGGCGCGTTGAGACGACCAGTCGCCGGTTCGCCCTGCCCCCGGGCAGAGGGCAAAGTGTGGGCCGCCAGGGCATAACTGCGCCCGGTGGAGTCGAGCAGTATCACCTGCTGATTGCTGCGCCCCTGTACCGAGGCAAAAAAATTATCTCCGGCTTTATAATTTAAGCTGGCACCATCCACCTCGTGACCCTTGGCGGCACGAATCCAGCCCTTCTCCGAGAGTACCACTGTCACCGGGTCGGCACTGAGCAGGTCCGCCTCGTTAAAGGCCTGAGCCTCGCCACGCTGTACCAATGTCGAGCGCCGTACATCGCCAAACTCCTCGGCGATGGCCTCCAGCTCTTTACGCACCAGCGTTTTTAAACGTCGTTCTGAACCGAGAACTTTTTCCAGCGTATCGCGCTCGGCACTGAGCTCATCCTGTTCAGCACGAATTTTAAATTCTTCCAGCTTAGCCAGCTGGCGCAGACGCAAATTCAAAATCGCTTCGGCCTGAATATCACTTAGCTTATAGCGGCGCATTAACTCGTTTTTGGGCTCCTCTTCATGGCGAATAATGGCAATCACTTCGTCAATATTGAGAAAGGCGGCGAGCAGGCCATCGAGAATGTGCAGGCGCGCAAGCACCCGCTCAAGACGGTATTCGAGGCGACGGCGCACGGTGGCGACACGAAACTTCAGCCACTCGCCGAGGATGACATTCAACGGCTTAACACTAGGGCGGCCATCCATGCCGATCATATTTAAATTAACCCGATAATTGCGCTGCAAGTCCGTGGTGGCAAAGAGGTGGTTCATCAAAGCGTCGAGATCAACCCGGTTAGAGCGCGGCACAATCACCAAACGCGTGGGGCTCTCGTAGTCGGATTCATCGCGCAAATCGGCAACCATCGGCAACTTTTTGGCGAGCATTTGCGCGGCAATTTGCTCAAGAATTTTTGCCGGTGAGGCCTGATGAGGCAAGGCGGTAATAATAATGTCGCCATCTTCCTTCTGCCAGACACCCCGCATACGCACCGAACCACGCCCGCTTTTATAGACCGCCAACAACTCCTCGGGGGAGGAAATAATTTCCGCCTCGGTGGGGTAATCCGGGCCGGGCAAGTGGGCGAACAGCTCATCAACCGTTGCTTTGGGGTGCTCCAGCAAGTGCACGGTGGCACTGATCAGCTCGCGCAAATTATGGGGCGGAATATCGGTGGCCATGCCCACGGCAATACCCGTGGTGCCATTGAGCAAGACATGGGGCACCTGTGCGGGCAGCACCTGAGGCTCTTCCAGTGAGCCATCGAAATTGGGCTGCCACTCGACGGTGCCTTGGCCCAGCTCGCCCAGCAATAAGTCAGCGAACTTGTCGAGACGGGATTCGGTGTAACGCATCGCCGCAAAGGATTTGGGGTCATCGGGCGAACCCCAGTTGCCCTGCCCATCAACCAGCGGATAACGATAGGAGAAAGGCTGGGCCATCAACACCATTGCCTCATAAGAGGCACTGTCACCGTGGGGGTGGAACTTACCGATCACATCGCCCACCGTGCGCGCCGACTTTTTGTGCTTTGAGGTGGAGCGCAGACCCAGTTCGCTCATGGCGTAAATAATGCGCCGCTGCACCGGCTTGAGACCATCGCTGATATGGGGCAGGGCGCGATCGAGAATCACGTACATGGAGTAGTCGAGGTAGGCCTTTTCAGCATATTCGCTGACCGGACGGCTTTCGGAAGAATCAATATCAATTACTGTGTCTGTCATAAAAACATCTTTATTAAGTCAGGTTTACTACTGCAAACTAAGCCGTTTCGGCAAGGTCGCCCTTTTCTTCCAGCCAGGATTTACGATCTGCTGCACGTTTTTTGGCCAGCAACATATCGAACAACTCACCGGTGTTATCGCCCTCGTCGATGGTCAAGCGCACCAGGCGGCGAGTGTCGGGATCCATGGTGGTTTCACGCAGTTGAATGGGGTTCATCTCACCCAGACCCTTAAAGCGTGTTACCTGTATTTTGCCGCTCAACTTTTCCGCTTCAATGCGGTCGAGCACACCCTGCTTTTCTTGCTCATCGAGGGCGTAGAACACCTCTTTGCCGACATCGATGCGAAACAACGGTGGCATGGCCACATAGACGTGGCCCGCCGCCACGAGAGGGCGAAAGTGACGTACAAACAGAGCGCAGATCAAGGTGGCGATGTGGGCACCGTCGGAGTCAGCATCGGCCAAAATACACACCTTGTGGTAACGCAGAGCGCTGAGGTCGTTGCTGTCGGGGTCGAGGCCGATAGCAACGGAAATATCGTGCACCTCTTGAGAGGCGAGGATTTGCTGGCTGTCGACTTCCCAGGTGTTCAGAATTTTACCGCGCAGGGGCATGATGGCCTGAAATTCTCGGCTGCGGGCCTGCTTGGCCGAACCACCCGCCGAGTCGCCCTCTACCAAAAACAATTCTGAGCGCTCGGGCTCGCCACTGGAGCAATCGGCCAGTTTGCCCGGTAAGGCAGGGCCGGAGGTGACTTTCTTACGTGCCACTTTTTTACTGAGGCGCATGCGCCGCTGGGCATTGGCAATGCACAACTCGGCCAGCTTTTCGGCTTCTTCGGTGTGCTGGTTGAGCCATAAACTAAAGGCGTCTTTCACCACCCCCGAAATAAACGCGGCGGCTTCGCGGGACGACAGGCGTTCTTTCGTCTGCCCGGAGAACTGCGGATCGCGCAATTTTGAAGAGAGTACAAAGCAGCACTTGTCCCAAATATCATCGGGGGCAAGCTTTACGCCGCGCGGCAAGAGCTTGCGGAATTCGCAAAACTCCCGCGTTGCCTCCAATAAGCCGGTGCGAAAACCATTAACGTGGGTACCGCCCTGAGCGGTGGGGATTAAATTGACGTAGCTTTCCTGGGTGACTTCACCACCCTCGGGTAGCCACTGCACCGCCCAATCGACGGCAGCGGCTGAGGCGCTAAGACTGCCGGTAAAGGGTTCATCGGGCAGCACCTCCCAACCCTTGGTCGCCGTCAGCAAATAGTCAGATAAGCCTTCTTCGTAGAGCCAGGTTTCACTCTCGCCCGAGGCCTCATCCTTAAACTGCACCTCAAGCCCAGCGCACAATACCGCTTTGGCACGCAATACATGCTTGAGCCGAGGCAGGGAATATTTAATGCTGTCAAAGTACTTTGCATCGGCACGAAACTTGATCTCTGTGCCGGTGTTTCGCTTGCCGCAAGTGTCGATAACTTCAAGCTCGGAGGCTTTCTCGCCATTGGCAAAGCTCATGCGATAAATCTTGGCATCGCGACGAATGGTTACCTGCAATTCCAGCGACAAGGCATTCACCACCGACACACCCACGCCGTGGAGGCCACCGGAAAACTCGTAACTGTCACCGGAAAATTTGCCACCCGCATGCAGAGTGGAGAGAATCACCTCGACCCCCGGCAAACCCTGCTCGGGATGGATATCTACCGGCATACCCCGACCGTCATCACCTACGGTGATGGCGCCGTCTTTGTGCAAAATAAGAGTGATTTTTCGGGCGAAACCCGCCAGTGCCTCGTCGACACTATTATCGATCACCTCCTGAGCAAGGTGGTTGGGCCGCGTGGTGTCGGTGTACATGCCCGGACGCTTGCGCACCGGGTCGAGGCCGGTTAGGACCTCAATGGAACCTGCGTTGTAATCACTCATCTTTGGATTTCGGGCCTTATAGCTGCTGGGAGCATTTTGAGTTCATTCTGATCAATGGGTAAGAAATTCGATAATAGCAGGCAGGTGGTTTTCAAAACCGACAAAGCCATGGTCACCACCGGGTTCAACGACCAGCTGGCAGTCGGCATATTTTTCTTCTGCCAGACGATAATCGAGCACCTCGTCGCCGGTTTGCAGGAGCACTAAAAAATCTGCGGGCTGTGTTATTGGATCAACATCAAAACCTTGCAGCTGGTCGAGATGCGCCTGTTCAATACGATGCACCTCGCCCGTGTGGTAATTGGCCTGATCGCCGAGCAAATAGTCACGCCCCAACCAGGGCCGCACGGCGGGGTTAATCAATACAGCTCGAGAATGATACCTGGCCCCCAGGTAGGTCGCATAAAAACCACCCATGGAGCTGCCGGCAAAATAGAGTGTGCCAGACAAGTCGGTAATAACGGCTTCCAGCTGCGCCATAGCCACGTCCGGGAAAGGGCTCAAAAAGGGGCAAATAAAGGTAATATCGGGGCGCTTCTCAGCCAGCCAGGCGCGGGTCTGTCGTGCCTTGTCGGAATCTGGCGAGCTGTTGAAACCATGAATATAGACGAGTGAGGCCACAATCTTGCTTCGCGTGGGAGAAAGGCGTGATTATAGCGACTGCCGGGCGACAATTAACAGCAAGCCCGCTGTCTTAAAATCACGAATAACGGCAACGATTTTTTATACGCGGCTATTAATAACCGGCAAGAGCGTGATCAACCTTATGCTCAATGTCAGACAGTTGGCGCACCCCCGTGATGAGCTGGCCGTCGGGATGCAAGTCAATCCAGCGATAGCCCGGCATGCCATCACTCATGGCGAAATCAGCACTTTCGCTGGCAAACTGAAAACAGGTTGATGGTGTCGTATAAACGTCAACTCCCGCCCACTGGGCGGAGAGCTCCTGATGCACATGGCCGGTAAATAGTGCTTTAACATTACCCGCCGCTCGAACAATCCCCTCGAAGTCATCCGCGTTGGCAATACGCTGTTTATCAAGCCATTCACAGCCTACCGGCATCGGTGGGTGGTGCATGAAAATCACAAAGGGCGATTCCGGTTCGGCGCGCAGACTCTGCTCGAGAAACATTAACTCTTCATCAACCAGCCTGCCGCCCACTTTGCCGGGTACGGCTGTATTCAAAGACAACACTCGCCAGGTACCCAGCTCCAGCAAGGGCCAATAGGGGGAGGAGATAAAGCCACTCTGCATCACCGCAAAGTCATCGTGATTGCCCGGCAGCCAGGCATAGGGAATTTCGAAGAACTGGGCTTGTTCAGAAAACAAACGGTAGGCGCTATGCTTACCTTCAGCCGCAACATCACCCGTGACCATCATCATATCGGCATAATCGCGGCGCGAAGAAATATCGGCGAGAACTTTACTGAAACTGTCATAAGTGCAAATACCGGCCAAACGATGCTCGCGTGTTTCACCAATATGCAGATCAGAAATTTGCACTAGATGGCGTACGCCCCGGCCAATCATCGAACCACCCTTGCTTGAGTGCCAGATTGCACACCTTGAGTCTGGTCAGTACAGGCCGGATAACGCGAAATTAAAAGCCATTGGGCTTGATAGCCATGGGGCGGAGTAAGCCAACTTGATGCACCCCATTCTGCAAGCCTATTCGCAGGTCGCATCAAGTAACGGCACTGGCTCAGCCACGGCATAACCGTGTTGACGGCACAGCACCAGCCACTCTTCGAGAAAATTGTTCCACTGACGCTTCTCATCAGGCTGAAACATTTGTTGGTTAGGGTAAGCATTTTTAGGTCGTACACCACGATTACTGCCATAGGTAATAACTTCGGCTATTTGCGCATCATGATACAAGCGCACCGTTAACACCGGGGGCTTGAAGCAGCGAACTGTGACTGATTTATCAGTCCTTTCCGACCGAGTGTCGGGTGTCTCTACAGTGCCGATTTGCCGCTGGGCAATAGACAACAAGGTGGTATAAGACGTTCGCTCCAGAACCGTCAATACAACTTCAGCCTCAGCGCCAAGGGACAGGCCAATGCGGCGCTCATCCACGCCCTGCAGATTGGGAAATAAACCTAGCAGACGAAAATAATTGCCCTCGCAACAGGCCATAAACGCCTTTAAATCAATTCGATAACGCAATTCTCGCCTCTTTTTTAATCAATACCTTTTAATACAGTAACAGATCAGGCGGCCACTTCACCCGGTCTCAGTTTAGCTCTGCCTGCAAGTGATCACGGTTGAGCTGCAGCCACTGTAAACAAATAATACTCGCCGCATTATTACATTGCCCTCCAGCCAGGGCGTCGAAAGCTTCTCGCTCACTCATAATATGCAGGAGAATATCTTCATTCTCACTGGCCAGGCCGAAGTTGCCGCCTTTGCCGCGTAAATCAGCCAGGCCACAGAATAGCTCCAGGCGCTCATTGGTGCCCCCGGGGCTCACCAGGTATTCACAGATGGGTAGCAGCTTGACGCGATCAATACCCGCCTCTTCGACCAGCTCGCGGCTTGCCACATCCTCTGAGGTCTCGCCCGCTTCAACGATGCCGGCAACCACTTCGAGCTGCCAGGGACCTTCAGGTAAACCCATGGCACCGACACGAAATTGCTCGACCATGCCAACCAGTTTTCGCTCAGGATCGTAGAGTAGAACACCGACGGCCCGACCGCGCACAAATAACTCGCGGGTGAATTCTCGGCTCCAACCGCCCTCAAACAAACGATGGCGCAGGTGTAATTTCTCCATTGCAAAGAAACCTTGATACACCACTTCACGGGAAAGCAGCTCAACATCGCCATCGCCCAGCGACTTAATTTTCATCATCCTTCGATACTCCTTTTCAATCGAGCGGCTTTAGCAAAACCACTGGGCGGGCAAGTTGTCCACCCTACAGCAGTATAGGGGTACGCAACCGTTTCTATCTGCTAAACTAGCGGGCTATCAATTACAGACTTTATAACTTCCATAGGAATAGGACACATCCATGTCTAAGATGATCTCTAAAACACTGGGCAGCCTGTTGTTAACGGCGAGCTGTGCCGCACCGCTACAGGCAGAAACACTGACTGAAATCTATCAACTGGCATTGAACAACGACACACAATTAAAAGCAGCCCACGCTGCCTTCAATGCTGGCAAGCAGTCAATCCCGCGCGCGCGCGCGGGATTGCTACCCACCCTGACGGGTAGCATCGAAATAGGTGATGGCGATGGCGATACCAGCTCTTCCCGCACCCTTAACAGTGACCTAACTGCCCCTTTTAGCGTCGGAGCAAGCGGTAAAAATGACGACGAAACTGAATTTTACTCACTGACCCTGACCCAGCCCCTGTTCGACCTACCTGCCTGGTTCACTTTTAAGCAGGGCTTTGACCTCGACCAACAAGCCACTGCCAACCTCGCAGCAGAGCAGCAGTCTTTAATTATACGCGTTGCCGCCGCCTACATTGAGGTCTTGCGCACCAGTGAAAATTTAGTCACCGCCAAAGCCGAGCAGCGCGCTATCGGCCGTCAACTTGAACAAACCAAGGAACGCTTTGAAGTCGGGCTACTAGCGATTACCGATGTCCACGAAGCTCAGGCCGCTCACGATGCAGCCCGTGTTAACACCCTTGAAGCGGAAGGTGAACTCGATATCGCTTTCGAGGCATTGGAAGTCATGACCGGCCAGCCCCACAGTGAACTGGCCGGACTCGCCGCAGAATTCCCCATCCAGCCAACCGACCCCCTTGACCGGGAAGCCTGGGTGAAATTTGCCCAGGACAACAACTTCACCCTGGCTGCCGCGCGCTTAAATATGCAGGCCACTGAAAAAAATGCCAAAGCCAAACGCGCTGAACACTTACCACGCGTATCGGCCAAGCTGAGCTATTCTAATTATCATCAGGAGGGTACTTTCGATCCCGAGGGCAAGACCAATCAGCCCTTTTCTTCAGACAACGAACCGCTGGTCTTTTCCGTGCGTATGGATGCCCCCCTCTACACCGGCGGGCTCATCAGTGCCGAGCGTAAAATAGCTCAGCAGGAGCTTATTCAGGCTCAGGAAAACCTCCTGTACACCCAGCGCAGCACCACTCAACAGGCTCGCTCACAGCACTTAAAAGTGCACACTAACAGTGCTCGCGTTGAAGCCAGAAGTCTGGGTATTGTTTCCGCCCGAAGCGCCCTTGAAGCCACTCAAGCCGGTTACGATGTTGGCACGCGAAACATTGTCGATCTGCTGATTTCACAACGCCTTTTGTATCAAGCTCAGCGTGACTACGCTAACGCCCGCTACGACTATATTTTGAGCATGCTCAATCTCAAAGAAGTCGCCGGTTTGCTGAGCCCGGACGATATCAACAAGCTCAACGCCTGGTTGAAACCTGAGTTGGTGGTTGGCAAATCTGACTCTCGAGTAAAACTGTAAGCCTGTCCAGCGCTCCGCGGTTGGCTTCCGTCACCGCGAGCGCTGCGCTAGACATCTGCCGATGCAGGCCTGCATCGACCAATAGCGCCACCACCTGCTCTGCCAACTCGGTTGCTGTTGCACAAATCGCCAGACCCCCTGCCTCAGCCAACAAACGACTCACCTCGGTAAAATTAAACAGATGCGGGCCACTTAACACCGGCACCCCCCAGGCGGCAGGCTCGATCAAATTATGCCCGCCAACATCAACCAGGCTACCGCCAACAAAGGTAAGGTCACTGGCACCACAAAAACTCAACAGCTCACCCATGGTGTCGCCCAACACGATCTGTACACTGCTTTCGAGTTGACTCCTATCATCCGCCCCGCCATCACTGCGCCGCTGCAGTCGATAGCCAGCCTCGCTGCAAAGAGCTGCCACCTCGTCAAAACGCTCCGGGTGGCGCGGCACCAGCACCAAGAGTAAATCGGGGCGCTGCTCTAGCACCTGACTATAAGCATCAAGGATGATTTCATCCTCCCCCCGATGCGTGCTAGCGGCCAACCACACCGGTCTACCGCTAGAGCCTTGCCATTGCTTTTTCAACAGCGCAGCTTTTTTGCGAAGAGCCCCATCGAGTTGCAGGTCAAACTTAATATTGCCGGTGACCTCAAGGGCTTCACTGCTAACACCCAACTGTGCAAATCGTTCGCCATCTGCCTTTGTTTGTGCCGCGATAGCTGTCAGCTCGCGGAGCATCGGTCGAGACAAACGCCCGACTTTGGCATAGCCGGCCGCAGACTTTGCCGACAGCCGAGCATTGGCCAGCACCACCGGGATAGCCCTACGGTGGCAGGCGTGAATTAAGTTGGGCCACAGCTCGGTTTCCATAATTATCAGCAAAGCCGGATGAGTACGACGCAAAAAGCGGGTGATAGCATCGGGCATATCGTAGGGGGCGTAACAGTGCTCGACACTGTTACCGAAGATCTTTTTCACCTGCGCCGAGCCGGTCGGCGTCATGGTTGTCACCAGCAGAATCGCTTCAGGGTGCTGCTTTTGCAGGCGGCGAACCAACGGCGCGGCGGCGATGGTTTCACCCACCGAGACTGAGTGCACCCAAATCACTGCTTGGGCAGCGGCGAGCCTCTCGACAAACCCAAAGCGCTCCCCCCAGCGCCGACGATAAGCCGGTGCACGAGCGCCACGCCAAAGGAGCCGCAACAGAATTAAGGGCAAGCAGAGATAAATAAGCAGTGTGTAAAGTAATCGAGCCAAGTGGTGCCTCCAGATCGGGGCAGCATACCGAGGCCAGTGGATAGCCGCAAAAGGTTTTGCACAAAGCGCTATAATCTTGAAAAGCACAAACCCTCAGGAAACCAACACCCTTATGCCAGCAAGCTCCGACACCTTTAAGGCCAGCAGCAACGTGCAAAATGTGCAAACAGATATCACCATTATCGGCGGCGGCATTGCTGGGCTTTGGCTACTCCACCGCCTCTGCAATGCGGGCTATAACGCTATCCTGCTGGAAAACAAAGCGCTGGGCAGCGACCAGAGCGTCGCCAGCCAGGGCATGATCCACGGCGGCATTAAATACACCCTTAGCGGCCTGCTAACGGGGGCCTCCGAAGCCATTGCCGATATGCCGGGCTACTGGCGCAAATGCCTGCAGGGCGACGGCGAAATTGACCTGCGTGGCTGCAAACTCCTCAGCGACCACTTTTATTTGTGGTCGAGCGCAAAAACCACCTCACGCCTAACGACGTTTTTTGCCAGCAAGGCCACCCGTGGGCGCGTCGACAAAGTCAGTGGCAAGCAACTGCCCCCGCTATTGCAAGTACCCGAATTTAAGGGCTCGGTGTATAAACTCGTCGACAAGGTGCTGGACGTACCCTCCCTCGTGCGCCAACTTGCCGCGCCTTTACAATCGCGTATTTTCCAGATCGACTGGCAAACGGCAAAATTCCAACGCCTGCCCGACGGCTGCCACGCCATAGAAATCGTCAATGGTGAGCAACGACTATTACTCAACAGTGCCGCCATTGTGCTCACCGCCGGGCAGGGCAATGGTGAGCTGCTCAAGCAACTGGGTGCCTCCAGCCCCGCCATGCAAACCCGCCCTCTGCAACAAGTACTGGTCAAACACCGTCACCCTCACAACTTTTTTGGCCACTGCCTGGGCGCTGAAACAACCCCCCGCGTCACCATTTCTAGCCACGCCTGTCACGACGGCAGTCAGGTTTGGTATCTCGGCGGCACACTGGCAGAAAAAGGCGCAAGCCAAAGTAGCGACGAATTAATCCACTGCGCAAAACGCGAGTTGCGAGAATTACTGCCCTGGGTCGATCTCGGCGATGCCCAGTGGGCAACACTACCTGTCGAACGGGCTGAGCCCCTGCAGCGCAATTTTGCCCGCCCCGACCAGGCCTACGCCGACTGGGCTGGCAACTGCCAAAACGTTATCGCCGCCTGGCCCACCAAGCTCACGCTGGCACCCAATTTGGCCACGCAGATTGTCGACCTGTTGACGAAAAAGGGCATCAAACCACTCTATGCCTCGCCCCCTGCCCTGCCCCTCAAATCACCCGACATTGCACCGCCACCCTGGCAAAGACTCTTTGGAGACGATTAATGCTAGCCAAACGCGCCCTCGGCAACACCGGCATTGAGGTCAGCCTGCTCGGTCTGGGTACGGTTAAACTGGGTCGAAATCAGGGGGTTAAATACCCTCAGAGTTTCAAAATCCCTGGCGACAAAGAAGCGGCAACACTTATTGCCCTGGCTAAAGATAGCGGGATTAATCTGATCGACACTGCGCCCGCCTACGGCAACAGCGAGCAGCGCCTCGGCAAATTGCTCAAGGGTCAGCGCCAGGACTGGCTGATTTGTACCAAGGTTGGCGAAGAATTTATCAATGGCGAATCACGCTACGACTTCTCCCCCGAACACACCCGCCTCAGCGTCGAGCGCAGCCTGCGTCGCCTTAACACCGACGTATTAGATATCGTCCTCATTCACTCAGACGGTAACGACAAAGAAATACTCCAGCAATACGGCACACTGAATACCCTTGCAGAGCTTAAAAAAGAAGGCAAAATTCGTGCGATTGGCATGTCGACAAAAACCGTCGAAGGCGGCCTGCTCGCCGCCGCACAAGGCGACGTGGTGATGATTACCTGGAACCTGCAGCACGACAATGAAATACCGGTGGCCGATTACTGCCACCAGCACGGCAAGGGTGTACTGATAAAAAAAGCCCTGGCCAGTGGCCATGCCGCCCAAAATCAGCAGCCTGGTAACGACACAGACGATGACCCGATAAAACGATGCTTCAAAATGATTTTTGCCCACCCCGGGGTTCACAGCGCTATCGTTGGCACGATTAATCCCGAGCACCTCCGCGCTAATATTTGTGCGATATAACGCACAATTAGCCTGACCCAGACTGAGCTATACTCACTTAGTGGCAACCCGAACCAGCAGGCGAAAAACACATGACAGAAAATAACGATAAGAACCTAGTCAAGTTACTGCAGTTTGAAAATGAACAGCTAAAACTGGGCCTGGTCAATGTGCAAAGCAACCTGGCCGAATCGACGGAAATTAATGCCGACTCGCTAACTGAGTTCCATGAAATCAAAAATGATTTTTCCGAATTGCTCGGTGACTCCCGCGCCCTGACTGAGCAAATGACAGAACTATCGTCATTACTCGCCACCTCTAAATCCCGCACTCAGGTCATGGCCGAGCAGATTGAAAACATTAATGGCCTGTTGCAAAAAATTGTCGGCATCTCCTACCAAACCAACCTGCTGGGCCTCAACGCCACTATTGAAGCCGCCAGAGCGGGCGAGGCGGGCAAAGGCTTTGCCGTCGTTGCCGATGAAGTGAAAGCCCTGGCGCGGGAAAGTAAAAAAGCCGCTGACGAAATCACCATGGCGATTGACCAAATCAATGACGAATCGATAACCTTTTCCCACAGCATGGAAGAGTCGAGCGATGGTTGTGAAAAAATCAAAATGGTTGTCGATCAATTTGATCTGCGTTTACACGAGACCAGTCAAGCGAATAATCGCTCGGTGCATAGGATGCTTGGCACCAATGATAGAACTTTCACATCACTTGCCAAGCTCGATCACATTATCTGGAAGGTGAACACCTATCTGTCGGTCATTAAACAGGAAAAGCAGATGGATTTTGTCGACCACAAAAGCTGCCGGCTCGGCAAATGGTATACCAGCGGCGAAGGCAAAAAGAGCTTTTCAAAATTAAAATCCTACCCCCACCTCGACCACCCCCACTCAGTGGTTCACAGTGGCACCAAGCGGGTTTTCGATCTGATTGGCAAAGATGAAAGCTATTCTCAGGAGCTCGAAAATGCTCTGAAAGAAATGGAGCGCGGCAGTGATAGTGTCTTCGAAGTGCTCGATAGAATGCTGAAGGAAAAGGCTTAAGGTCGAAGTCTTACTAACCCTCAAAGATGTAACCAAACGCCAGCGGACGGCGTCCACCCCAACACAAAATCCAACGAAGCATTATTGCCTGGCTGCGTTTATTCCCCCTGTATTTTTTC
>CAYWXW010000076.1:0-15491 GCA_964462265.1 uncultured Porticoccaceae bacterium
GTCTTAACAAAGAGATTGAAGATACCAGGTTTGGCGTCTTCAGAATGTAGTTTTATCCTCTTACAACTGGATATAAAACAATTAGTTAATGCTATAAATTAATGTAAAAACAAAGAGCAGTTGAGGTGGCAATAAAGCCTCAACTGCAGGGAAGACAAAACTATGTTCGATAAAATTTTAATTGCTAATCGCGGCGAAATTGCCTGCCGCGTTATTCGCACCGCACGCAAGATGGGTATTCGCACTGTGGCGGTTTACTCCGATGCCGATGCCAACGCCCTGCATGTCACCATGGCCGACGAAGCTGTCAATATTGGCGCAGCCCCCTCCAAAGAATCCTACCTGCTGGCTGACCGCGTACTCGACGCCGCAAAGCTTACCGGCGCCCAGGCCGTGCACCCCGGCTACGGCTTTCTCTCTGAAAACGCGGCTTTTAGCGAAGCCTGTAAAGCCAACGATATTGTCTTTATTGGCCCACCCGTCGGCGCCATTGAAGCCATGGGCTCAAAGTCTGCCGCCAAGCAAATTATGGAAAAAGCCGGCGTGCCCCTGGTGCCCGGCTACCACGGCGACGATCAAAGCCCGGCTGTGCTAAAGAAACACGCCGATGACATGGGTTACCCCGTATTACTCAAAGCCACCGCCGGTGGTGGCGGCAAGGGTATGCGCGAAGTGTGGAGCAGCGAAGAGTTTGACGAAGCACTGGAAGCTGCCAAGCGCGAGTCATTATCAAGTTTTGGCGACGACCGTATGCTGGTCGAAAAGTATCTGACCCAGCCCCGCCACGTAGAAATACAAGTGTTCTGCGACCAGAGCGGCAACGGTGTTTACCTGTTTGAGCGCGACTGCTCGGTACAACGGCGCCACCAAAAGGTGATTGAAGAAGCACCGGCACCCGGCATGAATGAAATGGTGCGCGCCGCCATGGGCGACGCTGCCCTGCTCGCCGCCAAGGCCATCAATTACGAGGGCGCAGGCACGGTTGAGTTCTTACTCGACACCGACGACACCTTCTTTTTTATGGAGATGAACACCCGCCTGCAGGTCGAGCACCCCGTTACCGAAATGATTACCGGCCAGGATTTAGTCGAGTGGCAGTTGCGTGTCGCCGCCGGGCAAGACCTGCCACTGACTCAGGGTGAGCTGCAAATTAACGGCCACTCCTTTGAAGCACGCATTTACGCCGAAGACCCGGACAACGACTTTCTACCCGTCACCGGCACCCTGTCCTACCTGCAGCCCCCCGAAGAAAGCGCCAACGTGCGCGTCGACACCGGCGTATTACAGGGCGATGAGGTGAGTATTTATTACGACCCAATGATCGCCAAGCTGATCGTTTGGGACGAAAATCGCGACCGCGCCTTAAGCCGCCTGGCCAAAGCCCTGAGTGAATACCGCATTAGCGGCATGACCACCAATGTCGACTTTCTCTACAACCTGGCGACGTCCGAGCCCTTCCGCAAGGCCGACCTCGACACCGGCTTTATTGAAAAGCACCGCGACTTGATCTTCCACAAGAGCGAAGCCGAGCTGGAGCGTTATGTGCCGCTGGCCACCCTCTTTTTGATTCTCAATCGCAACCGCGATGCCGCCGACCTCGCCTCGCAAAGCGCCGACCCCCACTCACCCTGGCACGCCACCAACGGCTGGCGCAGCGGCAGCGCTAACATTCACGAATACCCCCTGCTGATTAATGGCAGCGAGGTCAACGTGGTCGCCGAAGAAACCAGCCCCGGCCGCTTCAGCCTGAGCACAACCGGTGCCGACACCGAGATGAACATTCAACTCAGTGGCAGCCTTGAAGGCAGTGACCTGCACGCCGACATCGACGGCCACCGTATTCACGCCTCAGTGGTTGCCCACGACGGTATCTACAGCCTCTTCACTCAAGATGCCGCCTTGCAATTCAGCATCATTGAACCCGACTGCGGCGACCAGGGCGACGATGCCGAAGCCGGTTTCAACGCACCCATGACAGGCACTATTGTCGCCCTGCCGGTAGAGGCTGGCGCCACGGTGAAGAAAGATCAGGCCATCGTCATTATGGAAGCGATGAAAATGGAGCACACCATTCGCGCCCCCGCCGACGGTACGGTAGTAGAGTTTTACTGCCAGCCCGGTGATTTGGTTGACGGTGGTGCAGAGCTGGTTAATTTTGAAGCGGCTGATAGCGAATAAGACCCTATTATCTTGTGGGGCAAGGATGCCCTTCACACATGACTCGCTGACAATGCGCCCTTGAAAGGACGGTCCTCCCTTAGAAAAATCGGAGCCAAACCCATGAGTCTGCAAATTAAGAAGGTTCTTATGAAATACCCACTATCGATCCTCTTCTCTTTGTTAATCGCTGCAAGCGCTCATGCCGCAAACGAACAACCGTTGATAGATGAAAGTCGACTGGCGATTAAATCCTTTGCAGGCCAATTGAAGGCTGAGCTTATGGTTGGCATGCAAAAAGGTGGGCCGCTGCAAGCCATGACTGTTTGTCATGAAGCTGCTGAAGAGATTGCCTCAGATAACGCCAAGAAACTGGGCTGGGAAATTTCTCGCACCTCATTAAAACCCAGGGCTATCAACAATAGCCCCGATGCATGGGAAGCAGCTGTTTTAACCGCTTTTGAACAGCGCAAAGCAGCGGGCGAGCCAATCAAAAAAATAGATCGTGCTGAAGTAGTTTCTAATAACGGCCAGTCTCAGTTTCGTTATATGAAAGCGATTCCTACACAATCTCTTTGTTTGACCTGTCATGGCGAAAATATTGCGGCAGATGTTGCAACAAAAATTGACCAACTTTATCCCAATGATAAGGCGAGAGGTTTTAAGTTGGGTGATATTCGCGGGGCTTTTAGCATTATAAGAACGATTGAGTAGGCCCGGCTTTGGCATCCTCTGCTGCCGCCGACGCTCATGAGTAAAGCGCACCCTTTCCCAGCGAACTTACCAGTAAGCAAAAACCAGAGCAAAACGTATGAGCCTGCCACAGCGCGTTAAAATTTTTGAAGTTGGCCCCCGCGACGGCCTGCAAAATGAGCCAGCCCCGGTGGATACCGCCACCAAGGTCGAACTCATCGAACAGCTCGCCGCAGCCGGTGTATCAGCCATCGAAAGTGGTAGCTTTGTCAGCCCAAAATGGGTGCCACAAATGGCGGGTAGCGAGGCCGTGTTCGGCACATTAAAGCGCCAAGGCGGCGTCACCTACTCGGCACTGACACCCAACATGCGCGGCCTTGAACGGGCGATATCCGCCGATGTCACCGAGGTCGCTGTGTTTATCGCCGCCAGTGAAGCCTTCAGCCAAAAGAACACCAACTGCACCATTGCCGAAGGGCTGGCCCGAGCAGGCGAACTCACCCAAGTCGCCCGCGCCGAAGGCCTCGATGTGCGCGGCTATATTTCCGTCGTTGCTGGCTGCCCATACCAAGGCGCTATTGAACCGGCCACCCTCGCCCCGCTATCTAAAGCCCTGCTCGACATGGGTTGCTACGAGGTATCCCTCGGCGACTCCACCGGCGTCGCCACCCCGGGGCAAACCAAAGCCATTATTAATGCCGTAGCCAGCGCCATCCCCATCAACAAAATAGCCATGCACTGCCACAACACCTACGGCCAGGCACTGGCCAATATTTATGCGGCATTGGAAATGGGTGTCGCGGTTATCGACAGCTCAGTGGCCGGCCTGGGTGGCTGCCCCTACGCACCCGGCGCAACGGGTAATGTCGCAACGGAAGATGTGGTTTATATGCTGAACGGCATGGGGATAGAGCACGGTATTAATCTTGAAAAACTAGTGTTGGCCGGTGATTTTATTGTCCAACAACTGGGGCGACAAAATGACTCGGGGGTGGCGCGGGCTATGTTGGCGAAGGCCACTTCATGACCAGCAGGCGTCCTAATTACTGCTTTTGGCTACCAAATTTGAGGAAATAAAAACTCAACAGAATTTGTTGACACTTTTAATTCAATATCCTTTTTGGGCTTAGCGCTAATTAACCCCTCTGAATTCATTTGCTTTATTATGGGCCTAAGTGTTTGCTCGCCCTTGCCAAGATGCTGACAAATAGCAGACCGGCTCATTGCACCCTTTTCCAAAAGTAGCCGATATATGTCCCTGGCAGTTATTTTTAAAAGAGGCAATTCATTCCCTGATCCATCAGGGAGGCCACCTTTAGCGCGCATTTCAAAGTAGTAATCGACTCTAATCCCTAGTTTTCTCGGCTCTAATAAACTCGAAAAATATTTCACTTGATCGAGGGCAGTATCGATAAAATACTTTGTGAAATGTAAGAGCCCACTGTCAGATAGTATACCCCTCCCGTCATTATCTCCTTGCCTTGGCTTATCCGCCTCTGCAAGAGCAGCATAGTAGCTACTGGTGTCACGCCCAAAGCCCCTTGTAATAGACCACAAGCCATAGCCCCCGAACCCTGCACAGCGCATATAACAATCTGTCAAAAGCCTAATAACACGCCCATTCCCATCTTGAAAAGGATGAATCCATGCAAGCCGATGATGAAGTGCCGCTGCCGCGATAATCCTATTTGTCCCGTGAATTTTTTCAGGGTCAAACATCTGCTCTAACCAGTTCATATAACTGTTTAGTTCTGTTGCATCAGGAGGCACATGCGAGCCCACTTTGACGGGCAGCGCTCGATACTCACCAGGCTTTATTAAGATCCGCTTACCATGCTTATCAGTTACGTCTCGACCTTCAATATCTTTTACAACAAGATGCTCAACTGGGAGGTGCTCATAGAATGATTTGTGCAACCCTTTGATAAAATCTTGTTTACAGACACCGGCAAGGGATATCGAGGAGTTTTTAGCTTTGATCTGAGCTTCAAGATGCACCAGTAGCTCTAAAATAGCCCCAGAAAATTCGCTTTTTTTATCGGAGTTATTGGCTTCTTGCGTATTTAGCAATTCCTTGGGATGCGTCGGGTTGCCTTCAATTTTGTTACTATAAAAGCAATTTACTTGCCTTAAAAGCCATTCAGTAGACCCTCTAATCGAATCGGGGATAGTTTGGTTTAGAGCCGCATCAGCCATATAGAGCTCAACTAGCTTATCTTGATATTCTCCCAGCTTATCCGCTGGGATATATGGCGTTATCGAAATCATAACCGGACCTCTAAGTTCTTTAAACACTGAATTCTAGCTCTATGCAGGTAAAATTACCATAATATTAACCGGTATATATATCGGTATTTTGCGAGGGGCAAGAAGCAGAAAATGGGGTCAGATACCGTCTTAAAAATCAAGAATATACGGATCTGATCTTTTACCACTTCGTGGATGATTAATTTCGTCAATGAGCGAGGTGCAGCATGGGTCATACTGAAAAGAGAAACTACGACCGCTTCACCTTGGCCTATAAACTTCAGGCCCTTAAGTTAGCCAATCACCCTGACTTTATGTCGAAGGACATCGCAGAATCCCCGGGCATTCATTCCCTCATTCTTTATCTTTGGCAGGTGGAAAACAAACAAGCCCTCCCCCAAAATCGCCCGGCTAGAGCGGTCTCTGCCTCATAAAGTTTTGCAAGGCCAGGCAACATCAGTGCAGCACCCTCTGGACAGACTTGCTGCGAGGTTATCCGACCCTACCCACAATATAGATCTGTAGTCGCAGCCTCGAGGCAAACGCTAAACTTGACGCCCAGCCTCAGCTGAGCAAAGCTATCAACCCCCACAATTCACAATAACAGCGGGGCAAGGTCAAAACTGAAAGACCCCGCTTCACTTAGCAAGAGCTTGTCACCAATAGCGGCAGGCCAAACGGAGAAATAATAATGAAAGATGTAACAGGAAAAGTCGCCTTTATCACCGGCGGCGGCAGCGGTATGGGCCTGGGTATGGCGCGCTCGTTTGCGGCCGCTGGCATGAAGGTAATGATTGGCGATATTCAGCTTGAAGCGGCGCAAAAAGCTGTCGACGAGCTTAAAGGCAAGGGCTTTGAGGCCGCCTGTGTGCAGGTCGATGTCGGCAATATGGAGTCGGTACAGGCCGCCGCCGATAAAACCATTGAGGTCTTCGGTAAGGTGCACGTTCTCTGTAATAACGCTGGCGTTGCCGTAGGCGGTTACAGCGAGGCCTGCAGCATGCGCAACTGGAACTGGGTGGTCGACGTCAATCTGTGGGGCGTGGTCTACGGCTTACAGGCCTTTGTACCACTGATTCTCGCCCAGGACGAAGGTGGTCATGTGATCAGCACGGCGTCGATGGCGGGCATGGTTGGGCTACGCGGTGCCGGGCCCTACAACGCTACCAAGTTTGCCGTCGTCGGCATGATGGAAACCTTCGCCGCCGATCACCGCAGGCACAATATTGGTGCCTCGGTACTGTGCCCCGGTATTGTCGCGACGAATATCGGCGATTCTGCCCGCAACCGCCCCGAAGAATACGGCGGTGCCGTCGCCGCCAGTGACAAGGATCAAACCGCTGAAATGCTGGCCGGTGGCCTGGCTCCCGATATTGTCGGCGACCTGGTACTGGAAGCGGTTCAGGAAGATCAGTTTTATATCTTCACCGATCCCGGCTTAAAGCACTTAATTGAAACTCGCTGCGAGCGCATCATCGCTGGCTACGACTGGGCGACGAACTGCAAGGCACTAGAAGGTGCCAAGCAATCCGGTGGCTTACCGGGTTAAGGCTTGTTTTAGAGGCTCCTTAGTACACTCAGCGCCCGGAAATTTCGGGCGCTGTTGATTTTAGGGAATGCATACGCTCAGGGATGCTCGTTACTTAAATTCAAATAGAAAATAATTCCGAGGTTTTTATGAAGCTATCTCAATTCAACAATACGACCTGCAGCGAACGAGAAATCTACGAACAGCTGCCCCTCGATAACAAAAGCATACTCGAACTAGGTTGCGGCAAAGCCGATATCACTCGTCTGATCGCCACCGGCGGGCCAGGCCGAAAAATCACCGCCACTGAGGTGGATGAGATTCAGCACAGTAAAAACTGCTTAATCGACGATCTGCCCAATGTCACTTTCATTGTTGGCGGCAGTGAAAAAATCCCCGTCGACGACGCATCCTTCGACTTTATCTTTATGTTTAAGTCTCTGCATCACGTGCCCACAGAATTAATGGCAGATGCATTGAGTGAGGTCGAGCGCGTTTTAAAGCCCGGGGGCATTGCCTATATTTCCGAACCCGTTTTCAAAGGTGACTTCAATGAAGTGCTGCGCCTGTTTCACGACGAGGAGTTAGTCAGAGCCGCCGCTCATAAAGCCATCAAGCAAGCCGTTGCCAGCAAGTCTTTATTACTGCTCGAAGAGGTGAACTTTAATTCACCCATGAGTTTTAAAAACTTTGCGGATTTTGAAAATAAAATTATTAAAGTGACTCACACCCAACACGCCCTTTCGCCACAACTGCAACAAAAGGTGGAACATCAGTTTGCACTAAACATGGGTGACGATGGTGCGCAATTCATGATGCCGATACGTGTGGATGTACTACAAAAAAAGGCCTAAAGACTGAATGGGGGCTGCTACTAGGGACACCCACTCTTAGTGCTACTAGGGACAGTCTCATATCTGATACACATGAGTTATTTACCTCCTATGAGTTCTTTACCTCCTAAAAGATGAATACTTTCGTCGGCAAATCCAGCACCGGCCTCCGCGTAAAAATTAAATACTTCATCAACACCAGCAGCGAGTAGCTTTTCTTTTTCATCCTCATACCGGGCAATGCCTGCAGTTCTACCCTTAAAACCTAAATCTCGAAGTTGTTTTTGGGCTTCCTGTATATCTAGATAATTCGGCATAGCAAACATGACTAATTGAATGCCATCAAGCATGATATTCGACCAGAAATCAGGATCTTCAGCATCACCATAGATAACATTTCTGCCGGAACCACGATGAGAAACCACACGCTTTCGATCCATATCAATACCGCATACAGTCTTTTTCATGTCATTCTTTAATGTGTCGTATGCTCCTGTTCCAACACGACCCATACCCACCACCAGAACCGCAACATTTCCGGGTTGATCAAACATATCATCAGGTAAACGCTCAGGTTTTTCAAAGCGCTTCATAGAGCAAGTCCAGCGGGTATATAACCTGTGCGACACTGTATTGATAGCACTAGAAAAAACAAAAGAGAGAGCAACACTCAGCGCCATAATAACAAGCCATTCTTTATTCAACAGCCCCTGGGCAACACTGATTGAACACACAATTAAGCCAAACTCACTATAATTGGCAAGACTCAACGCAGTTAAAAATGAGGTTCGAGCCCGCAGTTTCAATCGTGTAAGCCAGAAAAACAAGAGTCCAGCCTTAATAGGAAGAGCAACCGCCATGATCAAAGCAACGCCTAACATATTGATTGTCGGGAGTGCCGTAAATCCAATTGAAAGGAAAAAACCTATCAGGAATATATCTTTAAAACTGAGCAATGATTTAGATAGTTCCGCTGCTTTCGAATGATTACTTAATAATACGGCGACAACCAAGGCGCCAAGATGCGCTTTCAAACCGAACCATTCGAATAGTTCACCACCGGTAAATGCCAGAAACATTCCCCCCAACGGCAAAAGCTCGCCGTGACCACAACGCTCCAGTAAATAATGAAGCACCGGTCTTAATAGTGGCAAACCCAACAAGGCCAGAGCCCACCAAGAGGGCGATATATCTGAAGCAAGCGTGACAAATATAACGGCGGCGATATCTTGAATAATCAAGATACCAATCGCCACCTGCCCATGACGAGATCGCATCTCACCATTTTCTTCAAGCACTTTCACCGCAATAACCGTACTGCTGAAGCTGACGGCAAAACCAATCAGTGCCGCACCAGAAAAATCCAGGTCTGAAAAATAGATAAGCCCAAAAGCGGCAAGAACGGAGCAATTAACCACAGTGAGTAGAACTATTACACTCATATGACCGGCGGCACCAGCCCAAATTTCTGCTTTAAACAAACTGCCAATATTCAACTTTAAGCCAATCGTAAACAGCAGCAAAATTACCCCGAGATCACCCAAAACTTGAAGTGAAGCATCTGGCTCAACACCCAGGGCATGCAGCCCGAAGCCTGCAGCAAGGTAACCAACGAGGGGAGGAAGATTTATTTGCTTAAAAATAAAACCGCAAACGAAAGCAATGAATATCCAAAGGTAGTCCATGGTTTAACGATTAAATACGTTGATCATTGGTATTCTTCCAATTCAGCCAAGAATGTTATGCATGTGCCAAGGTCAGAGACCGTCTTAAAAATCAAACGGCGTCTCAAAAGGAATATGATTGATTACAATCCCCCCTACTTGGGTATATTTTAGATATACCAACAAGCGTTAAAGCAAGCCCCCAGTGCCACCACACTAGTCCCGCCGCCAGCGGGTGCCATCGCGAGAGTCCTCGAGAATAACGCCCTGTTGTTTTAGCTCCTCCCGTACCTCATCGGCACGGGCGTAATTTTTAACCAACTTGGCGGCTTCGCGCTCGGCGATAAGAGCTTCAATAGCTGCATCAGACAGGCCGCCGGTTTCGTTACTTGCCCCTTTAAGGAAGGCTTCTGGATCTTCCTGTAACACACCGAGAATTCCCCCCAGGGCTTTTAACACCCCCGCCAGAGCCTGAGCTTTGGTTTGATTTTTATGGGCCACGGTATTGAGTTCGCGCACCAGGTCATACATGGCAGAAAAAGCTTCGCGGGTGTTGAAGTCATCGTCCATCGATTCAATAAAACGTTGGTAATAGGCACTGCCTTCAAGCTCCGCCAGCGGTGTGGGCGCTACTTCGGCAAAGTTTTGCAGGGCGAAATAAAAACGCTCTAGCCCCTGTCGTGCTTCTACCAGGTTATCTTCTGAATAATTAATGGGGCTGCGGTAGTGGCTGGATAATAAAAAGTAGCGCACCACTTCGGGGTGGTATTTTTTCAACACATCGCGAATGGTGAAAAAATTATTCAGTGACTTGGACATCTTTTCGTTGTCGACCCGCACCGCTCCGGCATGCATCCAGTAATTCACAAAGTGCTTGCCGGTCGCCGCTTCGCTTTGAGCAATTTCGTTTTCGTGATGGGGAAAAGGCAGGTCGGGACCACCGCCGTGAATATCGAAAGTTTCACCCAGCAGGCAGGTCGACATGGCCGAGCATTCAATGTGCCAGCCGGGGCGACCGTAACCCCAGGGCGAGGGCCAGCCCGCTTCACTTTCATCGGCCGCTTTCCACAGGGCGAAATCGCGGGGGTCTTCTTTCACATCTGTCACTTCAACCCGCGCACCGGAGAGTAATTCATCGGGGTTTTTATTACTTAATTTGCCGTAACCGGGAAAGCGTTTCACCCGGTAGTAGACGTCGCCATTGTCGGCCCGGTAAGCGTAATGGTTGTCGACCAGGGTTTGCACCATGTCGAGAATGTCGTCCATGTGCCCGGTGGCGCGAGGTTCGAGATTGGGTGGCAAAACACCCAGCGCACGCTCGTCCTCGTGCATCGCATCTATCATGCGTTCGGTTAGGTCGGTGTAAAGTTCTTTGTTTTCATCGGCGCGGCGTAAAATCTTATCGTCGATATCGGTGATATTACGCACATAATTTACGTCCCAGCCCTGAGAGCGCAGGTAGCGAGTAATAGCATCGAAGGCGACCAGCACGCGCGCGTGGCCAATATGGCAGTAGTCATAAACGGTAATGCCGCAAACGTAGAGGTCAATTTTGCCGGGTTTAAGCGGTTTATAATGATCTTTCTTGCGCGTCAGGGTGTTGTATAACTGTAGGGCCATTGTTACTTTTCTCTCAGTGTTACTCAATTAAAAAATTAATCGCATGACATAAAATGCTCAACGCATTTATTTTTTCTGTTGCCAGTTATCACGCAAACCAATGGTGCGATTAAACACCGGCCTGTCTTCACTGGCACCACGGCTATCGAGACAGAAATAACCTTCGCGTTCAAACTGAAAATGATCTTCCGCAGTTGCACTCGCCAAACTTTGCTCCGCCTTGCAACCCTGTAGTATTTCGAGAGATTGTGGATTCACACTATCGAGAAAGTTCTTGTCGCCGCCATCCGGGTCGGCCTCGCTAAACAGTCGGTCATAGAGACGCACTTCGCAGTCGATGCTGTGCTCGGCACTCACCCAGTGAATCACGCCCCGAGGCTTCATCCCCTCGGGCGGGTTTTCACCCACAGTGTCGGGCACAAAGCTGGCGATAATTTCGACAATCTCACCGGCTTCATCCGTCACCACTCCATCGGCTTTAATGACATAGGCACCACGCAAGCGAACAAACTCGCCCAGTACCAAACGCTTAAACTTTTTGCGCGACAGAGTGGTGTCGTCGCTGAAATCGGCGCGGTCAATATACAGGGTGCGACCAAAGGGCAGCGTACGCTCGCCAAGCTCTTCACGACTGGGATGGCAGGGCGCGATTAGTGTTTCGACCTCCCCTTCCAGCCAATTGGTCAATGTCACTTTTAGCGGATTGAGCACGCACATAGCACGCGGTGCATTGTCATTCAGGTCGTGGCGAATAAAGTGATCGAGCTGGGCCATATCGACCGTGCCGTCGGTTTTCGCCACCGCCAAACTGTCGCAGAATTCTCGCACTGCTGTCGGGGTAACACCGCGACGGCGCAGGCCCGAGAGGGTCGGCATGCGCGGATCGTCCCAACCATCGACAATATTCTCTTCAACCAGCTGGCGCAATTTACGCTTGCTGGTCACGGTGTAATTTAAATTGAGGCGACCGAACTCGAACTGTCGGGGTTTGGCGGGCACGGGCAGGTTGTCAATAAACCATTCGTAAAGGGGCCGATGGTCGGCAAACTCCAGGGTGCAAATGGAGTGGCTCACGCCTTCAATAGCATCTTCCTGACCGTGGGCAAAATCGTAGGAGGGATAAATACTCCACTCACTGCCGGTGCGGTGATGGGGCACGCGCTTAACACGGTAGAGCACGGGGTCACGCAGATTAATATTTGGCGCGGCCATATCAATTTTGGCACGCAGGGTCATCAGGCCCTCGGCAATAACGCCGGTGCGCATTTGCTCGAGCAGGGCGAGACTTTCACTGGCGGGGCGATCACGATAGGGACTATTTTTGCCGGGCTCGGTGAGCGAACCGCGATATTCACGGGTCTGCTCCGGCGTCAGCTCACAGATATAGGCTTTGTTATCCGTCACCAGGGCCACGGCCCACGCGTAGAGCTGAGCGAAATAGTCAGAGGCATAGCGCACCTCACCCTGCCATTGAAAGCCCAGCCAGCGCACGTCTGCAATAATCGCCTGCACAAACTCATCGCTTTCTTTGTCGGGATTGGTGTCGTCAAAACGCAAACGACAAATACCGTCGAACTCTTCGGCGAGACCAAAATTAACGCAAATCGCCTTGGCGTGACCAATGTGCAAATAGCCATTGGGCTCTGGCGGAAAGCGGGTGACGACTTCCTTTGTAACTGAAGATTGCAGATCATGCTTTATCACTTGCTGAATAAAGTTGAGCGGCTTATCGGTGGGGCTAGAATCGTCCATTATTAGTCATCAATTAGTGGAAAAAATGAATCGTTTGCGGGTTCAGAAAAACAGCCGCAGTAACGTTGCAGCAATTGGCCTAATTAAAACAGGCGCGAATTATAACGGCCTCAGCCGGCTTTGATAAACCGATTATTCCAATCTTCGAGCAAAGCCCTTATTATCGCCCCCTTAAGTAGTTTCCACCCCACTACTAATCCACCCATCAGTCCACCCACCAGTCAACCCATAGTGCAGGCCCAAATATGATTACTCTTCACACCAACCACGGCGATATTGCCATTGAACTGGATTTTGACAAGGCGCCGATCAGTGCCGCCAACTTCCTGCAGTACTGTCGCGATGAGTTCTACGCAGGTACTATTTTCCACCGCGTGATCCCCGGCTTTATGATTCAGGGCGGCGGCATGAACGAAGACATGAGCGAAAAAAGCACTCGCGAGTCCATCAAGAACGAAGCCGACAACGGCCTCAGCAACGACAACGGCACCCTGGCGATGGCTCGCACCATGGTGCCCGACTCCGCCTCGTCACAGTTCTTTATCAACATTGCCGACAACCACTTCCTCAACCACACCGCACCCACCGCTCAGGGCTGGGGCTATGCGGTATTTGGTAAAGTCGTTGACGGGATGGACGTGGTCGACAAAATCAAAGTCGTGGCCACCGGTAACAACGGCCCTCATCAAGATGTACCGACAGAGACTGTCGTGATCGAGAAAACCTCTATCTCTGACGCCTACGCTGAGCTTTAACTTGAACGGGGAAGGTTGTTTCACATTCGCTGAGCGGCTTCCCCTTTGACCACCCTCTTTATTTCCGACCTCCACCTTTGCGCCGAGCGGCCCGAGGTCAACAAGGCCTTCTTCCACTTTCTGCAAACCAGCGCCGCCGAGGCCGACGCGCTATATATTCTCGGCGACCTGTTTGAAGCCTGGATTGGCGATGACGACCCCGCCCCACTCTCGCAAGAAGTGATTTGTGCCCTGCGCACACTGACCGACAGCGGCACCCGGCTTTATTTCCTCCACGGCAATCGTGACTTCGCCATTGGCAAGCGCTTTGCTCGCGAGACGGGTGCCACCCTGCTAAAAGATCACGCTCTGGTTGCTATCGATAACGATCAGGCATTGGTGCTACACGGCGACACCCTCTGCACGGATGATCTCGCCTATCAGAAGTTTCGCCGTCTTATCCGCAACCCCTTGTTACTCGCCATTATGCGACGCCTGCCGCTAAAAACCCGCCAGAATATCGGCATTAAGGGGCGTGAAAAAAGCATGGCGGTTAACAGTAATAAAAGCGCCAGTATTATGGATGTCACCCCCGCCACCGTGACGGCAATGATGAAAGAATACGGTGTAAGGACAATGATTCACGGCCACACGCATCGACCCTGCTGCCACGAACTGGCGCTCGATGACGGTACGCCAGCACGGCGTATTGTGCTTGGGGATTGGGGGAGTAAAGGCTGGGTAGTCACCTCAAACGGCCAAGAGCTCGCGCTCTCTTCGTTTGATATTTAACGACGGCATAACACTAGCGAATAAAAACTAACGTAGCGGCGGCCCGGAGTGAAAACGAAACTCGGCACAGGGCTCTTCAATCAACTGTTTTTCTTTTTCTGAAAAAACGGCAATCCGTTGATCAACATCGACAGGTTTACTGTGAGCCGCTGCCACCTCGCGAGCCAGCGTCAGGTAATCCTTGAAGTGGCGCGATTCTGATTTCAACAGGGAGAGATAAAAGGCCGACAGCTCTTTATCGAGATGGGGCGCCAACTTGGCAAAGCGCTCACACGAACGCGCTTCTATCAAGGCACCGGCCACCAGAATATCGATTAGCCGCATGGGCTCCCAGGTCGAGACCAGTTTGCGTAACTCACCGGCATAATTAGCGGCGGGCAAAGACTCGTAGGCAATATTGCGCGTTTCCATCAAGGCGATCACTTGCTCAAAATGACGCAACTCTTCACGGGCCAAACGCGACATTTTGTGCAGTAGCTGATATTGCTCGATATAGCGGAACATCAAATTGAGCGCAGTGCTGGCGGCTTTTTTCTCGCAGTTTGCGTGATCAATCAGCAGTATATTTTGGTTCTGTAGGGCGGCCTCTATCCAGGCATCGGGGGTAACACAGGGTAGAAAAGCCGCAATTTCATCGAGATCACTCAACGTCCGGGGTACTCCAACACAATCAGTAAAGGTCTCATGCCGTCATTGCTTTTAGTGCCGCATCCCGGTCGGCATTAACCTTTTGCACCAGCGGGTTGTCATCCATCATGGTCAACCAGGCTGTGAGGCCCGGTAGCTCATCACAGAGGTCTCGACCGAGGGCCTTTTTGGTCGCCATATTGCCCAGGGTAACGGTGTAGTAGAGCATAAAGTCGGCATAGGTCATTTGCTCACCGGCGGCGAAGGGCCCAAAGATGAGTATGCGATTCAGCGCGGCCACACCTTTATCCAGCTCGACGTTCACCTTCTCGTTTAACTGCTCGTCGGCCGGGGCGCCAAAGAAAACGGCACCCAGCAACTGTCGAGTGACCAACTCAAGGTAGAGCTCAATCGACTTACTCAATTCACGCACCTTGGCACGCTGATAAGGGTTTTCGGGGTAGAGGGGAATATCTGAGGAGAGGTCTTCGAGAAAATCAAAAATAACATTGGTTTCGGTGAGAGCCCCCTCCTTAACTTCCAGGCAGGGGATCTTGCCCATTGGACTTTTACTCAGGTAATCCTCTTCCTGACTCGGGCGAGTAATAACTTCTTCAAACTCAAAACCTTTTTCCAACAATGTCAGCTTGACCATGTTGTAGTAGTTGCTCACCGGGAAACCGTAAAGTTTAAACATCGTATTTTCTCCAGAAGTTTTTTTGGGAGTCCCTGATTAAGTCTGGACGAAGTAGACGGCGAGCTAAAATTTTTAGATTCAAGGCGCAAAGTGCACGTAATAGCGAGCTATTGCGAAGCTTGGCAACGAAGAAGCTGAATATTTTAG
>CAYWXW010000077.1:0-15263 GCA_964462265.1 uncultured Porticoccaceae bacterium
TCTAAACGGCCCTGCTTATAGAATTCAAAGTAATCTAAGGCGTCGATATGGAAACGGTTAGAGCCCATAAAGCAGCCCATAATCGATTTCTCCAGATAAAAATGTCCGGGGTCGAGTTCGAGCTTTTGCCCGGTGGGAATCGCACCAACAATCACCGCCAACCCACGCGGGGCAAGCGCATAAAGACACTGCTGAGATAATTGCGGCATGCCCACTGCGTCAAAGGCGTAATCGACACCACCCTTGCTTAGTTTTTTAATCGCCTTCACCGCGTCGCCGTCAATACTGTTGGGGCCGCCGAGCACGGTGTGGGTGGCACCAAAGTGGCGGGCTGTTTCAAGTTTGCCCGGTACCACGTCGATGGCGATAATTTGTTTTGCACCGGCGATGCGGGCACCCTGAATGATGGAAATACCAATGCCACCAACGCCGAACACGGCAACGGTAGAGCCGGGTTTTACCTGGGCGGTATTGAGTGCAGCGCCAACCCCGGTTGTTACCGCACAGCCAACCAGTGCGGCGCGGTCGAGGGGGATCTCGTTGTCAATTTTCACCACGGCAGTTTTGTGCACCAGCATCTTTTCGCAAAAGGCAGAGAGATCGGCAAACTGGGTGATGCGCTCACCGTTAATCGAAATGCGCGGGGTATCACCTTTTGGCCGCTGGCACGATCGACGGTCCATACATAAGTGGGGGCGACCCTGCAGGCATTGTTTGCACTGGCCGCAAAACATCGAAGTACAGGCGATGACGTGATCACCTACCGCAACGTTTGTTACGTCCTCACCAACGGCTTCAACAATGCCTGCGGGTTCGTGACCGGGGATGGTGGGCACGGGGCCAGCAATGGCACCTTTAGCAAAATGCACGTCGCTATGGCAAACACCACAGGCTGCAGTTTTGATTAATACTTCGTCGGCGCGAGGTTCGTCGATATCAACTTCTTCTATCGTTAAGTCGACACCAATTTCTCTAAATACGGCGGCTTGTGCTTTCATGGTTTTTCCTTTTATTAAAAATAATTATGGGTATTGATTGATTAGTTTCGGAAAGAATTTTCTTCGCTTTCGACCAGGCGCAAGAGGGCGGGCCAGGCCAGATCGGCGCCCTTGCCAAAGGCGCGGGCACCTTGCTCTTTGGTAATGGCCTGTACTTCTTCACTGGGGAGGATTAGGGGCATATTGCCAGCCAGTGCGGCGACCTGAACATCGCAGGCGCGCTCTAAATAGTAGAGTCTATAAAAGGCATCGGCGGCACTAATGCCACAGGTCAGCAAGCCGTGGTTGCGTAAAATCATCGTCCATTCATTGCCAAGATCGGCAACCAGTCGAGCCTTTTCGTCAGGATTCAGGGCGATGCCTTCGTAGTCGTGATAAGTCAGTGAGCTGAGGGCGACCAGTGAGGTTTGTGCCAGTGGCAGCAGGCCATCGCGATGGGCCGACACCGCCATGCCCGATGTTGAATGGGTGTGAAAAACACACAGCGCATCGGGGCGGTGTTCGTGTACGGCGCTGTGAATAATGTAGCCGGCTTTATTAATTTTGTAGTCAGTTTCGCTGAGAATATTACCCGCTAAATCGACTTTAACCAGGCTGGATGCGGTGATTTCATGAAACATCAGCCCGAAGGGGTTGAGCAAAAAGTGCTCCTCAGGGCCGGGCACGCGTAGAGAAATATGGTTGGCTATTTGATCATCCCAGCCAAAGTGGGCGACCAGGCGATAACAGGCAGCCAGGGTTACGCGGGCTTGCCACTCCTCGGGCGACACTTTGTGCTGGAGGGAGGGAAAGTTCACAGTACTGGGTGTAGGCATGTGCGGAATCTCTTTTATTATTTGAATTGACTGTGTGTTATGGTTTTCGAGTCGAAGTATAGCGCCTTCCCTGACAGGTTGCTGTAAGGGGGCGGTGGGGAATATGTCCAAAATTTTAACCTTCACATCCTACCTGGTGTCCCGGGTCAGTTTTTTATGATCAAAAAAATAAGCCTTGAGGTTGATTAATTATGAGCAATACTGTGAGTAAGATAGCCTCGCCCTGCGTCGATAATTGTTGCCTCAATGAGGAGGATATCTGTATGGGTTGCTTTCGCACCCTTGAAGAAATACTTAATTGGCACGCGGCAACAGACCAACAGCGACTGGCGATTATCGCTACGGCGCAAAGCCGTAAAGAGAGCCATCGGCGCAAGTACAATCTCGATGGCGATTTTTACTCAGAATAAGTTTCATCGCCGATAACCGCCAGCGCTACTCCCAGCGGTTTATGGCAGCGTTTTCAGAGTAAGGCACAGATCCCCTGGGTCTTTTGCCCTGGCTTGTTTGCCCTGCTGGCGTCCTGAGGTAGAATCCCCGCCCATGACGACCCGCCCCGATACCGATCACTATCGCGAACTCTTCCTCAACGACATACCGATGATGGATATGCGTGCGCCTGTGGAGTTCAACAAGGGTGCCTTTCCTTGCAGCGAAAATATCCCCCTGCTCGACGATAAGCAGCGCGAGGCCGTCGGCACCTGTTACAAACAAAAGGGTCAGGACGCCGCTATTGAACTGGGCTGGCAGTTGGCTACACCAGACATTCGCGCTCAACGCATAGCCGCCTGGCAGGACTTTATTCAGCGCCACCCCAAAGGCTATCTGTATTGTTTTCGCGGTGGTTTGCGTTCGCGCCTTAGCCAGCAGTTAGTGACTGAGGCGGGCACGGCCTATCCACTGATTAAGGGTGGCTATAAGGCCATGCGCCGTTTTTTGATCGACGAACTTGATCAAAACTGTGAGTCTATGCCTTTAACTTTGGTGTCGGGGCGCACGGGTTCGGGCAAGACTCTGGTGATACACGAGCTGGCCCACGCACTGGATTTAGAGGGCCTCGCCAATCACCGTGGCTCTGCCTTCGGCCGCCAGTTACAGCCCCAGCCCAGCCAAATTGATTTTGAAAATAGTTTGAGCATCGCGGTGATGAAACAGCGAGCTGCGCATAGCGAGCCTGTTTTCGCCGAGGACGAGGGCCGTATGATCGGTGGCGTGACGTTGCCGATGAGCTTTATAAACCTGATGCAACAAGCGCCCCTCGCCGTGTTAGAGACCCCCATCGCCGAGCGTATCGACATTGTGCTGGCTGACTATATTACCGAGGCCTACCCTCAATACAGCGCCCAGTTTGGCGAGGAAGAGGGCGCGCTTAAGTTTAGCGAACAAATTCTCGGTAACCTCAGCCGCATTCGCAAGCGTTTGGGTGGCGAGCGTTTTACCCAGTTACACGCCGAGTTTAGTGACGCGCTAGTTCAATTAATTAAACACAATAATGCCGATGGTTTTCGCACCGGTATTGAATTACTACTCACCGATTATTACGACCCCATGTACGACTACCAACAAGGCCAGCGTGAGGGCCGTGTGGTTTTCCGTGGGCCAAAGGCGGAGCTACTAGAGTGGGCGGAGGCTTATTCCATGGCCTAATTAATAAAAAAATCTTCCTTGAGAAATCCTTCTAACTATTAATAAGAGGCCTTTTCACGGGAGAGTATTTTGCTTTCAGGCAAGGCGAAAATGCGCGCAAAAAGGGAGTTTACAGTTGTAAATGACCGATTGAGCACTTTTTCAACGCCGCATGGGAGCAAAATAACTCTCGTGCAAAGGTCTCGAGGAGAATGCTCGTGCGGTTATTGACTACCTTAGTAGCGCTGCTCGTCTCTTTCAGTTTGGTCAGCCCCACACGGGCTGAGAGTTTTACCTTTACGGCCATCCCCGATCAGAATGCATCGCACCTGCAACAGCGCTTTGGTCAGGTCGCCACCTATCTGCAAGAGCAGCTGGGTGTTGAGGTGAAATATATTCCGGTCAAAAGTTATGCTGCTGCGGTCACCGCCTTTCGCAATAATCAGGTGCAGCTGGGCTGGTTTGGTGCTTTATCTGGCGTGCAGGCTCGCCAGCGAGTGCCCGGTAGTCGTGCCATTGCCCAGGGCTACGAAGACCAATTCTTTAAAACCTATTTTATTGCCCACCGCTCCAGTGGTTTATTGCACGATGACGGTAATAATAGTATGAGCCAGTTCCCGCTTTCTATGGCGGGCCATACATTTACCTTTGGCGCCAAGGGTTCAACCTCTGGGCGTTTAATGCCCGAATATTATATTCGCCACTATCTGGGTAAAGCTCCGCAGCAAAGTTTTAGTCGTGTCGGTTTTAGTGGTGATCATAATCGCACCATTGCTCTGGTGGGTTCCGGTGCCTATGAAGTTGGCGCCGTCAATTACAAGGTGTGGGAAAAGGCACTTGCCGAGCATAAGGTCGACCCCAAAGAGGTGCAAGTTATCTGGCAGACGCCGACATACTCTGACTATCAGTGGAGTATTCGCGGTGATGTTGACCAGCGCTGGGGCGAGGGCTTTGCCGATAAAGTGAAGGCGGCGTTGCTGGCGATAAAGAAGGCTGAATTACTGGCGGCTTTTCCACGCAGTGCCTTTGTTAGTGCTAATAATAGTGACTATGAATCTACCCGCAAGACGGCTATTGCCATTGGTCTTATTGATGAAGACTAAGTTTATTGGGCTGGACCAGAGTAAGAACGCCCTTTGTTGAAAAAAACGCTCCCTGTAAAGGCGCCCACTTTTTCATTGGCCAATGCAGTATTAGCCTATGAGGGCAGGGTGGTGTTGAAAAACATTACTCTCAGCATTGCCCATGGTGAGCGTGTCGCCCTGGTGGGTAAGTCTGGTGTCGGTAAGACGATGCTGCTGGCGGCCCTACGTGAACAGCAATCCAATAGTGTCGCCTGGTGCCCACAGCAGCACGGTCTGGTGCCAATGCTCAGTGTTTTTCACAATATTTATATGGGCGGCCTGCCTCGCCACAATACGCTGTACAACCTGCTTAATTTAGCCAAACCCCTGTCTCGGCCTTTGCAAGAAGTGGCTAATCTGGCCAGGCAATTACAACTTAGTGAATATTTGCACGCTCGCGTCGAGCAGCTCTCAGGTGGGCAAGCGCAGCGTGTCGCCATTGGTCGTGCACTGTATCAGCAGAAAAATGTTTTTCTCGGTGACGAACCCGTCTCTGCGGTTGATGATTATCAGGCGCAACAACTGCTGACTTTAATTCTGGAAAAGCACGCAACCCTGGTGTTGGCACTGCACGATGTTGAACAGGCTTTGCGTTTTTGTGATCGTATCATTGGCTTGAAAGATGGTGCCATTGTGCTGGATGCGCCTAGCTCTACCCTTAAGGCGAACGATCTTGTCGAGCTGTATAACTAATGCAAACAGTGTCAGCGAACAGTTTAGGTAAAAATAAAGAGCAAACTGCGAGTGGCATTCTTTCTTTGCGCTCGACGAGTTTTTATATCGCTGTGATCGCAGGTATTTGCCTGTTATTAGCCGATATTGAAATCATTAGCCCCAGCCCGTGGCTAGAGTTAAAGGCTATGGGGCAGGGTTTGATGAGCCCGCATATTGCCAGCTATACAGAATTACTGAATGGACTGGCGAATACACTCAGCTTCGCCTTGCAGGGCATGGCCGTCGCTGTGGTGGCGGGCTTTGCTTTAGCGCTGGCTTATCGGCACTGGTGGGTAAGGGGTTTCTGCGCGTTTATTCGTGCTATTCACGAATTGTTTTGGGCGCTTATTTTTATTCAATGTTTTGGTTTGTCGCCGCTCACGGGCTTGTTGGCTATTGCCCTGCCTTACGCGGGCACGCTGGCAAAAGTGTACGGCGAATTATTTGAGGAAACCTCACCCCAGCCTCGCGCTAATCTGCACAATAGTCAAAGCCTGAGTGCTTTTTTTTATACGACCCTGCCACTGGCCTGGCCAGCACTAAACCATTACACCCGTTATCGTTTTGAATGTGCCTTGCGCTCAACGGTGGTGTTGGGTTTTGTGGGCTTACCAACGCTGGGGTTTTATCTCGAAACGGCTTTGAGTGAGGGGCTTTATCGTGAAGCGGCCGGTCTTATTTATGTGCTGTTACTGTTAATTGCCAGCCAGCGCTGGTGGTTTAGAAAAGCCTTATTACCTGTGTATCTCTTCGTTGCGGTAGCGTGCCTGCCACCCAGTGCGAGTTTTAACTGGCAAACGATGAGCCAGTTTTTTACGGAAGATATTATCCCCCAGCCTCTACGTACAGCTAGTGGCGATGGCATTGGCTCGTGGCTGGTTTTTTTGTGGCAACAACAACTCTGGCCGGGTCTATTTAATACCCTGGTGTTGAGCCAAATCGCATTGTTTTTCACGGCACTTCTGGCTTTATTAGCCTTTCCTTTTCGTGCCCCCCTGTTTGTTGGCCCTCTTGTTAGAGGCACCAGTGCTGGATTGTTAATTACTGCCAGAACCCTGCCTGAGTATCTATTGGCTTTTGTTGCGCTGTTACTTTGGGGGCCCTCTATGCTGCCCGCTATTGTTGCGCTGGCGTTGCACAATGGCGCCATTATCACGCATTTAATGGCAGGTTTTAGTGAGCAGATCTCTTTGCGCGACGATGCCTGCAAAGGTGTTAATCGCTATGCCTATGAAGTATTGCCACGAATGTACCGACAATTTTTGGCGATTTTATTTTACCGCTGGGAAGTGATAATGCGTGAGAGCGCGATACTCGGCATTCTCGGCATCGCCACATTGGGCTTTTATATTGATTCCGCCTTTGAAGAGTTTCGCTTTGACCGCGCCGCGCTACTTATTCTCGCTTCAGCCTTATTGAATATGGCGGTCGATACATTGGCGCGCCACTTGCGCCGCCGCCTCCACTTAGTGACCACCGCAGACATACGCTAATGCAAACACTCGCACCCACTTATAAAGATCTGGTTTTTATTGGCGGCGGGCACAGCCATGCCCTGGTGTTAAAAATGTGGGCCATGAAGCCGCTGCCCGGTGTGCGCTTGACGCTTATTTCACCACAAGTGTTAACACCTTATTCAGGCATGCTGCCGGGTTTGATTGCCGGGCATTACACACTGGCAGAAACCCATATTGATTTGTCGCGTTTATGCCGTTACGCCAATGCGCGCTTTATTCAAGCACCGGTAAGGGGTATCGACCTGTCGAATAAAGAAATCACCTTTGCCGATAGAAGCCCTTTGGGTTTTGATCTGCTGTCGATCAACAGTGGTATTAGCCCTGACTTACGCATCTCCGGTGCCGCTGAGTTTGCCACACCCGTTAAGCCCATCGCCGCATTTTATCCGCGTTGGCAAGCCATCAAAAACTATTTACGCAGCCACGACAGTGTGGCTAAAAATGCAGAGGCCTATCGTATCGCCATCGTGGGTGGCGGTGCTGCTGGCGTTGAGTTGATATTGGCGATGCATTTTGCCCTGAGTAGTGACCCGACGATAAACAGGCCTTTGCAATTTTGTCTGGTACAGAAAGGGGAGGGGCTGCCAGAAAATTACCCGGCACGACTACAGCGCAAGGTCGGTGAATTATTTGCACGTCTCAATATCGACGTTATTGCCAATACCCGTGTTGAAGCTGTTTCTGCCAATACACTGAAAGGCGAAAATAATAAAAATATTAATTTTGATTGCCTGTTCTGGTGCACCAATGCCAGCGCTGCAGCCTGGCTAACGGGCACAGGTTTAGGGCTTGATAAACAGGGTTTTATCAGTGTTAACCAGTATTTACAGTCCACTAGCCACGATTTTGTTTTCGCCGCTGGTGATATTGCCCAGCAAGAGAACTTTTCCCGGCCGCGAGCGGGAGTATTTGCCGTGCGCCAGGGGCCGGTGCTTTTTAATAATTTGCGCAAGGCACTCCTCAAACAATCACTGACGGTCTTTCGCCCGCAAAAAACCTTCCTCAGTTTACTGGCCTGTGGTGAGAAAACGGCCCTCGCCTGTAAGCCGGGTGGCACCATGCCCAGCTTTAGTGGCAAGTGGGTGTGGCGCTTGAAAGACCGTATTGACCGCCGCTTTATGGCGATGTTCAGCGACCTGGCGATGGCAGATGATGGTGGTGCTATGCCATCGGTGCCTGAGCTTATTAGTGGTGAAAAACAGGCTGATACCAGTGCTGCCATGCGCTGCGGTGGTTGTGGTGCCAAAGTAGGGGCTTCAGTACTAAACCGCGTCATGCAGCGACTAGCACCGGTCGAACATGACGGCGTGGTACTGGGTTTAAATAGCCCCGACGATGCCAGTGCCATAGAAATCCCTGCCGGGCAGGTATTAGTGCAGAGTGTCGATGTTTTTCGCGCCCTGCTTGATGACCCCTATGTGCTCGGCCAAATTTCCGCCGAGCATGCGCTGAGTGATTTGTTTGCCATGAATGCAAGGCCTCACAGTGCCCTGGCGATTGCCACACTACCCTACGGGGCGGAGGCTATTGTTGAACGAGACTTATTACAAATAATGAGTGGTGCCGTGGCCGTGCTTAACGAAAATAACTGTGCCTTAATTGGTGGCCATACCAGTGAGGGTGCTGAGTTGAGCCTGGGTTTCTCGGTTAATGGCACCTGCAAAGCCGAACAGTTATTACAAAAAGGCCAGGCCAAAATCGGCCATCAATTAATTCTCACCCAGCCTCTTGGCACCGGCACACTGTTTGCCGCCCACGCCCAGCTAGCGGCAAAGGGTGAATGGATTAGCCAGGCCATCGCCGCTATGCAGTTGTCGAATCGACAGGCGGGTGAAATATTTTATCGCCACAACGCCAGTGCCTGTACTGACATTACTGGCTTCGGTTTGTTAGGGCATCTACTAGAAATGCTCAAACCAGCGGGGCATGGGGCGAGTATCAGCCTCAATCAATTACCCGTACTCGATGGTGCACTGGATTGCTTTGCACAGGGAATCAGTAGCAGCCTGCAGCCGCAAAATAGCCATTCAGCAGGTGCGATTAATAATGCAGAGCAGTGGCGTAATCACCCGCTTTATCCGCTGTTATTTGACCCGCAAACTTCCGGTGGTCTATTGGCGAGTGTCGCTGAGAGTGAGGTCGAAAGCTGTCTCCAGTTGTTACATAAGGCGGGTTACAAAAATGCCTGTGTTGTCGGTCACGTGCTTGCCAATGTAACGTTGAGTGCAGGCGGAGAAAGGGTACTATTGCAGGAGTAAAAGACACTCATGGAAGAGGGCGAACCTCTAAAATGTGAAATTTGCTCTCATTATTTAATGGATCAATAAAATGTTTAAAATCACAACTTTTTTGCCCTTGTTTTTATTCGCACTACTGACTGCCTGCAGCGATAATACCTCTCAGCAAATGCCCTCGGTCACTGTTGCAACTGTCTCAAGTGATGCAACGATACAAGCCGCCTATGCCGGTTGTAACCGAGATATGTCACAAGAGATGATCGCTGATAATCCTGGGCTAGAACAAGATATTATTAAAATGATGCTCCAGCCCGTACCCGATATCTGTCATGGTGCTGTAGTAAAGCCCTGCGAAAAAGACCGCAATGGCTTTTTGTGCAAAACCATGATTGATGAGTATAAAGACAAATAAACGACTGTACGAAAAGAAAGACAATAAAAAAGGCTGCAATTGCAGCCTTTTTTATTACCGTGTTACTTAGGTATTGATAATCGCTTAGTAAAGAATAATACCGCGAATATTCTTGCCGGCAACCAGGTCGTCAAAGCCTTCATGAACTTCGTCGATGGTGTAAGTGCGTGAGCACATGCGGTCGAGATCGAGCTGTCCAGTTTCGTAGAAGCCGAGCAGTTTTGCGAAGTCGACTTTGGCATTGGTGCTGCCGTAAATGCAACCGCAAACCTTCTTCGAAGACAGTGGCATTTCCAGAGCGCTGAACTTGTACTCGTCCTGGGGGCTGCCTGCACCGACCATGCAAGTGGTGCCGCCGCGACGTGTTGATGCGTAGGCTTGTGCAGCAACAGCGGGGAAACCGATGACTTCAAAGGCGTAGTCAACACCAATGTCATTGGTGATTGCCATGATTTGTGCAACCGGGTCAGTGCTGGCGTTAACGGTGTGAGTGGCGCCGAATTCACGGGCCACGGCCAGTTTTTCGTCACTCAGGTCAACGGCTATCAACGGGTTGGCACCGGCAATTTTGGCGCCCTGCAGAGCAGAGAGGCCAACGCCGCCACAGCCAAAGATAGCGGCACTGCTGCCGGGCTTAACTTCGGCGGTGTTCAGGGCCGCACCGGCACCTGTCATTACGCCACAGCCAACCAGAGCGGCAGCTTTAAGGTCATATTTCTTGTCGATGGCAACCACGCACATGGAGGGGCAAACCACTTGCTCCGCCATGTTGCCCAGTGCTGCGAAGGAGCCGATATACTCGCCATTGAGTTTTACACGGCTAGTGCCATCGGGCTGCATGCCGCTGAAAATGTCAGTGGCAGTACACAACCAGGGCTCCTGGTGGAGGCAGAAGTAGCACTCGCCACACATGGGGATGAAAGAGGTGATGACGTGATCGCCGACTACAACGTTTTTTACGTTGGCACCGATTTCTTCGACAACACCAGCACCTTCGTGGCCAAGGACCATAGGCATGGGCATGGGTAACTTGCCGTTGATAACCGACATGTCGGACTGGCATAAGCCAGTGGCGACCATGCGAATCCGAACTTCATCGGCTTTTGGTGGATCGAGTTCGATTTCCTGAACGGAGTATTCATTGGGTGCGGTAAGTACTACAGCTTTAGCTTTCATTATTGAAACCTCTAAAGATTATTGTCATCGCAGTGATGAGTGACTTGAATTCTGTGTCAATCTATTGCTATAAATGGCAATAGGATCTTAACTTGCTCCGGCTAGATTTTCTGCTGCCGAGTAAAGCAGGGCGGAATTTAGCATACAAAAAGTTATGTATATAGTCCCCACGCTTCTTGTGTGGCCTCTCCTCATTTAGAGGCTTTTGCCAGCCTGGCTGCTGGCCCTGGGCAAGGAAAGCTGGGCTTATTGACAGTCAGTCAGTAGCTAGATTACAAAACAGCTTGTATTGTCGGCCCGCTAAACTTGAGAAAAGCAGTCAATAACGCCATTGTCTTCTGGCGAAGCTTAAAATAAGTGCTATTAGCTATTGTTGTTTTTTTACAACCTATAATTTTGCTTCAACTTTCTGTAGTATGTGCAGCGCGAAATTCGCAGACTGACGAGTACCGGCTAGCCTCAAGTTAGCGCATACTCATCCAAACAATAAATTTGGGGGAAGCATGACCACATCGAAGACGAAAATCATTTATACCAAAACAGACGAAGCGCCAGCATTGGCCACCTATTCTTTGCTCCCCATCGTTAATACCTTTACCGCAGCGGCAGACGTAGAAGTTGAAACCAGCGATATCTCACTGGCTGCGCGAATTCTGGCGGCCTTTCCCGAAAAACTCAGTGCCGAGCAGCAAGTCCCCGATGCTCTGAAAGCTTTGGGCGAGTTAACTCAGGATCCCAACGCCAACATTATTAAGCTGCCCAATATCAGTGCGTCTATCCCCCAGTTGCAGGCCGCTATCGCCGAGCTTCAAGGCAAGGGTTACGATATCCCCGATTACCCGGAAAGCCCGAGCAACGATGCTGAAAGTGCGATTCAGGCAGGCTACGCAGGTGTTCTGGGTAGTGCTGTGAACCCCGTGCTACGCGAGGGCAATTCAGATCGTCGTGCCCCCGGTGCCGTTAAAGAGTATGCGCGCAACAACCCCCACCGTATGGGCAAGTGGAGCCAGGCCTCGCGAACCCACGTCGCCCATATGCGCAGTGGCGATTTCTATGCCAGTGACATCTCTTGCACCATGGATAAAGCCACCACGCTAAAAATTGAGCTGCATGAGAAGGGCGGCAAGGTTAGCGTATTAAAAGAAGTTGCGGTGCAGGATGGCGAAATTGTTAGCGCCCAGTTTATGAGCACCAAGGCACTGCGTAAGTTTCTCGACGAGGAAATGGAAGGCGCTCGCAAGGCCGGTCTGCTGTTTTCCCTGCATTTAAAAGCCACCATGATGAAAGTCTCGGACCCCATCATCTTCGGCCACGCAGTTACCGTTTACTTTAAAGATGCCTGGGAAAAACACGGCGAAACACTCGATTGCCTGGGCATTAATCCCGATGACGGCCTCGGTGCCGCTCTGCGCAAGGTCGATAAACTGTCCTATTCAAAGCGCGCTGAAATTGAAGCAGACCTGCGCCAGTGCTACGAAACTCGCCCCATGCTGGCGATGGTCAACTCCGATAAGGGCATTACCAACCTGCATGTGCCCAGCGATATTATTGTCGATGCCTCCATGCCGGCAATGATTCGTGACAGTGGCAAAATGTGGGACTCCCACGGCAAGCTTGAAGACACCAAAGCGGTTATTCCCGATAGCTGCTATGCCACGATTTATCAGGAAGTGATCAACTTCTGTAAGCACCACGACGCCTTCGACCCCGCTACGATGGGCACCGTGCCCAATGTTGGTTTAATGGCGCAAAAAGCGGAAGAATACGGCTCCCACGATAAGACCTTTACCCTGCCAGCCGACGGCACCATGCGTGTAGTTGATAGTGAAGGTAAAGTTTGGTTAGAGCACGAAAATGTTGACGCCGGCGATGTCTGGCGTATGTTCCAGGCCAAAGACGCGCCGATTCAGGACTGGGTTAAGCTGGCTGTTACTCGCGCCCGTGCCAGTGGCATGCCCGCTATTTTCTGGCTCGACGAGCACCGTGGCCACGATGCGCAAATGATTAAAAAGGTCGAGAGATACCTGCAAGATCATGATACCGATGGTCTGCGTATTTCCATCCTCTCCCCCGACCGCGCCATCCGCTACACCATGGAGCGCCTCAAGCAGGGCAAAGACACCATCTCCGTGACCGGCAACGTGCTGCGGGACTACCTGACGGATTTGTTCCCCATTCTCGAGCTGGGCACCAGTGCCAAAATGCTCTCGGTGGTGCCACTGATGGCCGGTGGCGGACTGTTTGAGACAGGGGCGGGCGGTTCTGCACCCAAGCACGTTCAGCAGTTTGAAGAGGAAGACCACCTGCGGTGGGACTCTCTCGGTGAGTTTCTGGCAATTGGCGTTTCTCTTGAAGATCTCGCTATTAAAACCGGCAATAAAAAAGCCGCTGTACTGGCTAAAACCCTCGACCAGGCCACCGGCGAATTCCTCGCCAATGGCAAGTCACCATCGCGTAAAGTGCGTGAGCTCGACAACCGAGGCAGTCACTTCTACCTGGCCATGTACTGGGCTCAGGCCGTCGCTGCCCAAACGGAAGATGCCGAGCTGGCCGCTAGCTTTACCAAATTGGCCGAAGGTCTTACAACTAACGAGCAAAAAATTGTTGATGAGCTTATCGCCTGCCAGGGTAGCCCTGTCGATATGGGCGGCTACTTCCAACCAGACGATGCCAAGGTTGAAAAGCTAATGCGCCCCAGTGCCACGCTTAATGCTTTGCTAGATGCGACGCTTTAATGTAGTGCTTTGATTTAAGGCCATTTGATTTAAGGCCGTTTGATTTAGGACTAGCACTACAATGACAAAACCCGGCCGCAGTTGATATTGCCGCCGGGTTTTGCATTTATGCTTTAAACTCAGGTAAAGTGATTTTTAAAGAGCCTGAATTCAGGACACTATGACACACAGTAAAACAAAAACCAGCTTCTACCGCCGTCTCTATGTCGCCCAGCTGATTAGCTCAGGTATTAACACGGTGCTACAAATTATCCAGTTCACCGGCATGCCACGCCGCACGGCGCAAGACACCATTGCCGCACTGGAAGAGTTGGCGATTAACAGTGAGTTTGTCGGTGCTAAAAAAAATGGTGCTTATAAAATCAACGACTGGGGTGCAATTAACCCCTTGTGGATTAAAGGGCAGCTCAAGCATATTTGTGACGTATTGGAATACCCGAGCCCCGAATAAATGGTCAGTGAAAGGTGGGTGGTCGTTACTCCGCCTGCAAAATAATAAAAAAGAGAAATGAAATATGGAAGAGCGCTTTAAAGTAATCATCATTGAACACGAAGAAAATGTTCGCCAGGGGCTAATCGCTGTTTTCGAACATCACCACTTTGATGTCGAGGCCACAGACAATGCCGCTAGCGGCTATGAAAAAGCCCGCAGTGGTGAGTTTGATTTGCTCCTGCTCGACGCAAGAATGAGTGAGATGGATGCTTTTGAAATCTGCGCGGGTGTTCGTTCGCTGCACCCCGGGCAGGTGATCTTTATGCTTACCGCCGACTCGGATGATCGGGCTTTGGTTCAGGGTCTGAGCCACGGTGCCGATGATTACACCTGCGTACCCTTTGCTTATACCGATCTGGTACAACGCGCTAAAGCCCTGCTGCGCCGCACCGGCCTGCAAAACAAAAGTCAGTCTAAAAGCCAGATAAAGTTTGCTGACAATATAGAAATTGACTGCGCGACTTTATCGGGGCATGGCGCTCAGGGTAAACTTGAATTCACACCTCGAGAAATGAGAGTGCTGGAATACCTCTACGAAAATAGGGGTAAAATTGTTGGATCTTATGAGCTGCTTAACCAGGTGTGGGGTTATCCCCGCTATCTCAATACTGAAACTCGCGCCGTTGATATTCACATTGCGACACTACAACAAAAGCTTGAGCTTGACCCTGAAAACCCACAATTTTTAAAGCAGGTTGGTGATGAGGCTTATCAGTTATTGGTGTAGGTAGGTGGATAGGTAAGTAGCTAGGTGGGTACCTCTGCACGGTTTGCAGCCCGATAGAGAATGCCTTTTATCGCCCGAGGATAGGTGTCGGCATCGAGCCCAATTTGCCTGTGTTATTTGAGGCGGATTTGAATGTTGAGTAGATTGTCCTGATCGCGAAATAAGAACAGGGTGAAACAGGCGGCGAGCATCGGCCAGGCAGCGAAAAATAATAAGTTTGGCCCCTCGAAGGGGTGGCTGTATTGCTGCCAGGCAGAGAAGGTTGAGACGGCGTGCAGCCCCATCACCAAGCCGTAAGAAAGCGTACGCTTAATGCCAAAGAGAAAGGCGAATAGCAGTAATGCTTCTGCGCCAGCCAACAAGTACATGACCGATTCGCCAACATTGTTGATGCCATAAAATTTTTTATACACACCACCGGCATGTGCCGGGTTATAAAATTTATCGAGTGTCCACATTAGCATTACGATGAAGATACTTAGACGCAGACTTAATAAAGCCAGGGGTAGTTTATTCATTAGCTGTTACCGCCTATACCGGTGCCGGTGATGTTGCAAATCTAGGATGAAGCTGAGTATTTTTCGCTCCCTATCCTCATCTATAAAGCGCTCATATATACAGCTTTACATATTTATAGCCGAGGCAGGGCAAAGTCGAGCATAAAGTGGCAAACCACCGTAACCGTCAGA
>CAYWXW010000078.1:0-15228 GCA_964462265.1 uncultured Porticoccaceae bacterium
AAAGACAATTTGCCTGCCCTGTTGAAATTGGCGGCCCTAAAGCAATTGGACGGCGATGAAGCGGCGATGCTAGGTTATTTGGAGCGGGGGATGGAGGCTAATCCGGAGGCTTATCAGCCTCGCCTAGTACTAGCTCGCTATCATTTGTCCAAAGGCCGGCCTGAAAAAGTGGCTGTATTGTTGAGCGGTTTGAATGTGGGAGTGGGTAATCCGGAGGTCTTGCATCTTCTGGGGCAAGCTCAATTGGCGCAAGAGGATTTCCACAGTGCCCAGGCTAGCTTCGAAAAGCTGTTGTCGCTCAAACCCAATGCTGCCAAGGGGCATTATTTATTGGCGCGAGCCTATGAAGGCGCAGGTCGGCATCAGGATGTAGAGGCCGCGTTGCGCAAGGCGATTGAGCTAGCACCTGAATATATTGAACCCCGAGTAGCGCTGGCTCGCTTGTTGTTGAAGCAAAAGGATAATGAGGCCTTTGTGCAGCAATTGGGGAAGCTCGAAGCACTGGCACCAGATAGCCCCGTGATATGGCAACTACAAATTGCCAGGGCCAAGCTAAAGGGTGATGAGACGGCTGTTCTAGCGGTCTATAAAAAGGCCTATCAACAACGGCCTGACACCTCGACTCTGCTTGGTTTGGCTGGGCAAAAGTTGGCTCGGGATGATAAAGATGGCGCGTTAGGCTTATATAGATCCTGGCTCACCGATCACCCCGGTGATGTGTCTGTTAGTCTGGCATTGGCTAATTTGCAGATCAAGATGAATGATACGGCGGCGGCCATTACCCAGTACCGCCAAGTACTCGATAATGACAGGGATAACTTGATTGCCCTGAATAACCTGGCCTGGTTTTTACGCGATAGCGAACCCAAACAAGCGGTTAACTATGCCCTGCGTGCAGTAGAGATTGATGGTGAGTCGGCGGCTGTTCAAGATACTTTGGCCATGGCGCTGCTGGCTGACGGTCAGCTTAAAGAGGCAAAAAATGCCATTGCCAAGGCACTTGGCAAGACACCGGATGATTCTTCGATGCGTTATCACCGGGTGCTGATTAATTTGGCCTCGGGTCAAAAGAGTAGTGGCCTCAGTGAATTAAAGCGTCTGCTCAAAACACAGGAGCCTTTCCCAGAAAGGAACGAGGCTGAAGCGTTGATGGTGAGGATTAGCCCGGGCTTGTAGTGGGAGTAGCTGTTCCGCAATAGTTATCTGTCATTGTGTTTTGCTGTTCTTGATGTTTTCACTAGTAGCCTCAAGAGGCGATAGACCGAACTTGGTACTTGCTGGGAATAAATAATGTTTGGCAATCGCGGAACAAATCTAAAGGCTCTTTGTCTATCTTTCGCAGACTAGCGGTCTTAATTTATGATTAGGTGATTTTTTAGGGCTGCGCTGATGGCTTTTATGTTCCATACGGGCTTGATTCTTGTCAATTACAGGGATGTGTACGGGAATATTGAGTTTTTTATGGAGCCTTTATCATTAGGCCCAATTTTTTCTTGTCTTAATCTCCTTACTTTAAGAGGTGGGTCGTGCCGATTAAACTGAAAGTCGCCCTTACAGCGAAAGAGCTGGATGATGTGTATCGGCTTCGTTATGACGTCTATGTGAGTGAACGAAATAAGTTTTCTGAAAAACGCGCAACCAGTGATGGGCGCATTGTCGATCACTTTGATGCTGTACCAGAGGTTGCCAATGTCGTTGCTTATGACGGCGATACGGCGGTAGCTTCATTTCGGGTCAATAGAGATTCTGCTATTGGTTTGGCACCGGAGAAGTATTTCGACTTTGCTCAAGTGAGGGCTGGTATCGCAGCGGTTTGTGAAGGAGGTGGGGCTGTCCCGTGTATCGTTAGTGGCAGTATGTTAGCGATTCGCAAGGAGTGGAGACACAAGCGCAATGTGATTTTTGCCCTGTTCAAAACTACCACTGCGGTGATGCGCGGCTGGGGGGCAACTCACGTTTTTGGTGCCGCCAGTGCAGAAACCTTTTCTTTATATGGGCGACTTGGCTTTAAGTCGATTGCTGCTGAGAAGTGGGTGGAGTCTGTCGGCGATAAGTTAGTCCCAATGATGGCTCCTTTTAATGAGGTTTTAACCTGGGCATTTGGGCAAAGTGAGCCCACGGTAGAGCACTTCTGGCAGGACAATTATTGCGCGCAGTTTGAAACCGTGCTGCTCGACCCGGGTGAGGTGTTGTTTCGCGAAAATGACCAGGCAGATAGGATTTATTCTGTCGAGCGTGGGGGCATTACTCTTTCTCGGCAGGGGCCGAATGAAAAGGATATCGCTATTGCTCAGGTCGGTCAGGGGGCGCTATTTGGAGAGCTGGCCGTCTTTGATAATGAACAGCGCTCGACGACGGCCACTGCGACGATGAATACCCAGGTCATTGCTATTGAACGAAGCCATATGCTCGATATTATTCACAACGATCCCCAAAAATTGGATCAACTGCTTAAGCACTTTACCCATATGATACGAGAAACCGAGCATTTGTCGATGGTGCAACAATTTGCACCGCAGACTAGTCGGGTAAGCTTTGCTCTGGAGCAGCTCTGGCATTCGGCAAAAACCGAAGAAGAGCCTTCAGCGACACGCACTTTAAAGATAGATACCAAGCAGATAGCCAAACGGGCCCAGGTCAGGGAGTCTGAAGTACGCAGAGTGCTAGAGATGCGCAGGGCGAATGGTGGGCTGGATTATGGCGATGATATGGTGCGGTTTTTTCGAGCACCATCCAACGAGTTCGCCAGCGCAGGGGGGCTCTAGTCTCCGTACTACACAAAAATTAGGCTGAACTGGTATTGCGGTTGATTATTTCATCCAGGGGCATCAAATCTATGCTGGCCCTAAATAAGATGCCCCCTCTCAATAGCCCGTAGCATTCGTAGTGGTGGGAGCTTACCTGTGACGGGCTTCTTTTAACGCTTTCAGAATGCCTGGTGCCGATCAAAATATATAACGCGTCATTGCTTTTCAGCTCGCTGAGCTGATAGCGGTCAACACAAATTTTGTGCGTCGTGTAAACCATAGGGTTTTGTTTAAAGTCATGGCCGTCGTACTTGGCGCGCTCAAGCAAGGCGCACGAAATTAGGCTGCACGGAAACATTTCAGGAAAGTGGGCTATGTCCTCGAGTTCATCAAAGTAGTTCGTTTGCTCCACTAGGGAGCCGGTGAGGAAGTTCTTTGCATTGCTGGTATTCATGAACTTCTTTTTCAGAAAGAACGGCGTGTTTTGCAGATAGGATCTATCAGCTGCACACTTGATGTCTGCCCAGAGCGGGAGATTCGACTCGGTCAAATACAGAGGTAATTGCGATTCCCTTTTGTAACCGATGAGAGCGATCCCCTCTGCAGTTTTGATGCAAACCCGGCGGCTTAAGGTTGTGTTGGCGCATTGCTTGAGGCGGGGGGGCTTTATTTCTATGCTGGCGCTACAGCCCGGTTTAATGGCGCTGGCGAAGGTGAATTCATAGTTGCTGAATCGCAAGTTGTACTGGTCTATAATGTCGTGCTCACCCTGAGTGCTGCGGAAAAGTTCAACTTTTTGTTCGATCAGGGCTTCGAGCTGAAAACCAAGGACGATAGGGCCAGCAAAAGGGTTGTTACGGATGCACTGCCATTTCATTTTATCGTGGAACAAGTTGAAATCATCGGTCGCATTGCGTGCGACTTCTATATGGATTTGTTCAAAAACAAAAGTCTGTGATAAGGCGTCCATTACTCACCGCTGGGGGTTCTTAGATTGCCTTAATAATACCTTATAGTCGCGACACTTGTTTAATTTGGGCGGGTATGTCCGGATGAATCGGCTAAGGGGGCTTCCAGCAGTTTGTTTTGCTTTGATCTGACCATTAATCAGGGGTTGTGACCGCTAATCGCTGGCTTGTTCTCATCCAAAAAGGAGTTGTACGACAATCCCATTCCTAATTTTGAAGAGTGCCTTTTTGAAGAGTACTTTTTTTTTCAGGTTGGATCATGGTAAGAATTCACAGTGCGTTGCCAGCTATTTAGTTGGCGTATAAATGCAGACGAAAGGATTAAGTGGATGGACAAGGTAGATGCAGGAGCGATCACTAAAAGAGGTTTCGACGATCTGTCGATAGGTACAAAAGGCGCTGGTGGTTTTAAGCTACCCCGCGTTCGCGGCGCGACGGGGAAGTTCCGTTTATTTGGCCATTACGTCCATATGCAATTTTTGTTGTTGGCCCTGTTTGAGCTGGTGGTCATTTTTTCAATTAGTGTGGCGATATATAGCTATTTCATCGCTGTCACTATTGAAAGTGCTGGACATTCGACCTTAGAGATAGGGGCTAAAACTGCTTTGATGTCTGTCGTCTTCGTGCTTTTTATGGTGGCTATGGGCCTGTATGACACGCGTCAACGAGAGAGGTTGTCGGGCCTGGTTATACGCTTGATAGCGGCTTTGTTTTTGGCGGCTATCGCGATGGGCATGTGTTATCAGTTTGTTCCATCACTCGCGGTTGCAGATGGCTTGCTGAAGGCTAGCGCTGTCGCCTCGGTTGTTAGTCTGTCTTTAATCCGTGCTTTGTTTTACAAATTCGTTGATGGTCGCGTTTTGTTACGGCGGGTTCTGGTCGTGGGTGCCGGGAAAAATGCTTTATTTATTGATAGGTTGCGCCGTAAAGCAGATATGCGGGGCTTTCATCTGGTTGGTTTTGTTGAATCGGGATCAGGTCAAGCTTCCCAGGTCGATCAAAGCCGTATCCTTAAACTTGATAAAAGTTTGTGTGCCTATGCTCTGGCAAATGATATCGATGAGATAGTTTTGGCCCTTGATGATCGGCGTCAGAGTTTGCCCACAGATGATCTGTTAAATTGCCGCATGAGTGGAATCGATATTGCCGATACGCTTGATTTTTTTGAACGCGAGAGTGCACTCATACAACTCGAGCTTGTTCAGCCCAGCTGGCTTATTCATGCGAGTGGGTTTAAGCGTAATTTTATTCGTTCTAGTGTTAAGCGCAGTTTCGATGTCTTTATCAGCGTATTCCTTCTTGTCCTCAGTGCGCCCTTTATGCTGCTGACTGCCCTGGCAATATTGTTGGAGAGCGGTGGCAAGGGGCCGGTTTTTTATAGCCAGCAACGCGTTGGTCGCAATGGGCAGTGTTTTAATGTACATAAATTTCGCAGCATGAAAACGGATGCTGAGGCGGATGGTGTAGCGCGTTGGGCGCAAAAGGAAGACCCTAGAATTACAAGCGTTGGATCTTTTATTCGCAAGTATCGGCTCGACGAACTACCGCAATTATGGAATGTACTGGTGGGAGAAATGAGCCTGGTTGGCCCCAGGCCAGAGCGTCCTGAGTTTGTCAAAGAGTTGTGCCAGACCAATCCTCTTTACAAGGAGCGGCACAGGGTGTGTCCGGGAATAACAGGCTGGGCTCAGTTGTGCTATCCCTATGGCGCGTCGGCTGAAGATTCGATGTCTAAGCTTCAATATGATTTATATTATGTCAAAAATCACGGCCTCTTCCTGGATGCCTACACTTTGATTCAGACTGTTGAAGTAGTTCTGTTTAAAAAAGGCTCTCGTTAAGTTTTTCTTATTTCACTTGGGCGTCTGTAGTTTACTTAGCATTAAGCCCGTATTTCTCAAATAAACCGTAAAGCGTGGGGCGAGTGATCCCGAGGGCTTTCGCCGTTTCGGAAACATTACTATCAGTGTGGCTGAGAGCCCTTTGAATCGCCTTGCGCTCGGCGTCTTCCTTTACTAGTTTAAGGTTAAGGGGCAGAGGCTCTTCACGAGTTTGTGTTAACTGTAGATCGTCGAGAGTGATTTGATTACCCTCTGTCATAATCACAGCACGTTTCAGTTTGCTTTCAATTTCGCGGACATTACCCGGCCAATCATAGCTTTCAATAGCGCTTATGGCATTCTTGTCAAAGCCGCGAATGGCTTTGTTGAATTCGCGGTTAAACCTGTCGAGAAAGGCTTTGGCGAGAATCAGTGGGTCGCCTTCACGGTCTTTGAGTGGGGGGATATCAATGCTTATTTCGCTGATACGATAGTAGAGATCCTCCCGAAACCGCCCCTCGTCGATATGCTGTGCCAGGTTTTGGTGTGTCGCGCAGATGATGCGTACATCGACGGGTATTTCTACTCGGCCTCCAACGCGCTCGATAACACGTTCCTGCAGAAAGCGCAGGAGCTTAGCTTGCAGTTCAAAAGGTAAATCACCTATTTCATCGAGGAACAAGGTGCCGCCATTGGCAAGTTCAATTTTCCCTGGAGTTTGCTTAGCAGCGCCAGTAAAGGCACCTTTTTCATAACCAAACAATTCGCTTTCCAGAAGGTTGTCGGGAATGGCCGCGCAATTAATAGCGACAATCTTTTCATTGGCGCGAGGACTTAGGCTGTGCAGTGCTTGAGCAAATAATTCCTTGCCGGTACCACTGGCCCCAAGTAACAGGGTGGTGATGTCGGATGGTGCGATTTTCTCAATGGTTTGGCAGACCTTGAGTAGCTGTGGACTTGCTCCGATGATGCCTTCTAGGGGCATGGTTTGCTGAGCGCATAGCAGTTGTTGGTTTTCCTGCTCAAGGGTGTTTACCCGGTAGGCGCGATCAACAACAAGTGCCAGTATTTCAGGCTCGACAGGTTTCTGGTAAAAATCGTAGGCGCCGAGACCAATTGCTTTTACCGCATTGGAACGATCATTGTCGCCAGTGACGATGATGATTTTTGTTGTGGGTGCCATTAAGAGTATTTGTTCCAGGGTGGCCAGACCTTCGGTTACGCCGCCCGGGTCTGGGGGTAGTCCCAGGTCAAGTAACACGACACCGGGTTGGTGGCGGCGGAATTGATTGATGGCATCGGTTCTGTCGCCGCTAATAGTGACTTCATAATCATCAAAGCACCAACGCATCTGGCTTTGTAAGCCGGGATCGTCTTCCACTACTAATAGAGGTTTACTGGTTCCGTTCAAAGTTGATTTTCCCTATTTTTACTGGTCACTTTCCTGGCAAGGTAGAATGATGCGGAACAATGAACCCTTGCCGGGAGTACTATCTACGTTGATATCGCCGCCCAGGTTGCGAATGTATTCCCGGCTCTCAAAGGCGCCGATGCCCATGCCCGTCAAACCCTTGGTCGAATCAAAGGGTTTGAATAAGCGATTATGGACAAACTCTCTATCCATGCCACAACCTTTATCTTCTACTTCGACGATGGCTTGTCCAGCCTGCTCGAAAAGACGAACGGCGACAAGCTTGGTATTTTCCGTGGCTTCCTGCGCGTTTTGTATGATATGGGAAAACACGGTAGAAAGTTGATCCAAGTCGGCAAAAACGCTAGGAACTTGTGTGCGAACCTCCAGCTCAGGTACTGGTAGTTGTGAGGAGTGGTTGCTGACGACCTTCCTCAAAAGCTGTGCCAAGTCGATAGCAGTGGGCTGGCTTCCTCTCAGCCCACTGCGCATTTGTTCCATCAAACCAGTCATTCGAGCCACTGAGTTTTCGATGGTCAAGATGACATCATCGACGAAGGCGGGTTTGTGTTTATGCTTTTCGGCGTTGGATACGATAAGTGATTGTTGCGCTAGAATATTTTTTAAATCATGAACAATGTAAGCCGAAAGGCGATTAAAGGCATCGAATTGTCGGGTTTGCAGTAGAGCCTGATCGGTTTGATATTGTGCGAGATGACTTGCCGCCTGCAGCCCTGCTGTTTTTAACAAATCCCTGTCCTCCCAATTCAGAGATTTGTGTATTTCAGAATGTTTAATCAGGGCAAAACCACAGAGCTCTGCATTAAAGTCGAGGGGGATGACTAGCCAGGCACCCTCCATGGCTGTGAGCCAGGGCGGCAGTACCAGCCCTGAATAGAGCGTTGGGATTTGCCGAAACTCTTCAATGTCGATAACCCAGGCATTGGTTTCCACAAAGTCTGTCATTGATTCGAGTTCACTGCCCCAAGTGAAGTCGGGTTCCGGCATATTCCAATTGGCGAGCACGGCGTAAGTGCCGTTGTCCTGTTTGGCCCAGAGAATGCCGCCCTCGCTGCTGACCAGGCTGGCGATAGCGCGGATAATGCGCTCAGGAACAGTGTTTTCACTAGCGGCGAGTGTGCGGGTAAACTTTAACCACTCTTCCCGATAATCGTAACGGTAGCTAAAAAAGTGCTTACTCAGTAGAACTCTGGTCTGTGCTCGAATATTTCCCGAGAACAGAAGAACAACTAACAAAACGCCGCTGCCGACAAAAAAAGCGATTTGCACTGTACCGCCCCAAGTGCCGCCGTAGTAGCGAATAAAGTACCCGGCAGTAGCCATGGTCAGTAAGTAAATACCCGCGCCCACCACTGTAATCGAGTGGAATACCACGTCGCGGGAAACATGAATGCCCAGCTCCCACTTTGGGTTGCGTGCAATGGAAATAGCGATTAAAGGCACGGCCAGACTATTCACGAAGCCCCGTGCGGTCCACAAATTAGGGTTGACCTGTTTAAATAGTAAAGCCTCTGAGTAGAGGAAAAAGTCATAGGCAAACATGCCTGCTATACCCAGGCACAGGTATTTGATGGCCCAGCGGTCATCTTGCTCACTAAAGCGGAAAATTTGTTCGACCAGCAACATGCCCGCGATGGCGATGCTTATCCACACGAGCAGCGAGCCGTCCTGAGAAACTGACAGAGGCAAGGTCGTGTAAGCAGTGATCAGTGGTGCTACAAACAACAGAATAATGGCCAGCGAGAAACCAGCGAGGAAGAGTGTTTTCCAGCTTGATGTTTGTAATGTTGCCGAGTCGAGGGCAGAGCTATCTGTGTCGTGGTGATTAACCGTTTTAAGCAGGAAGAAGCACCAGCTGCTGTTTTTTGCCAGTTCAAAAGCCTGAACTAGCATGGGTGAAAATTCTATTGTCGCTAGTGCTGATACTGCAGAAACGCCCGCCCAGGCTGCGGTGCAGGTAGTGGCGATGATTACCAGTGAGCCGAACTGACGTCCGCGCCAGGAAAAGACCAGTAAAACCAGCAGAGCGAAAAAAGCGATAAAAGCAACAGAATAGCTTATAAATCCAATATTCAAGAACAAGTTCCTTCGGCTCAGGCGATATTATGTGAGCTTAACAGCCTCGGTAGTGAGTACAAGTTAAAGGCATTTGAGATGGCTCGCCACGAGCCTTCTTTTTGCCAATCTGTTGGTGTTAGCCCTTGGTAAGAGTGGTTATAATCACCACCGGTTGATGGACTGCTTAAATAAAGGAAGATCGAGATTTGAATTCAGGAAAAAGCATGAAAAAAATTGCAGTTGTTGGTTTGGGTTATGTGGGCTTGCCCTTAGCCGTTGCGTTTGGCAAGCAGGTTGCGACGATTGGTTTTGATCTCGACCAGCGTAAGCTAGAGAATTATCGCAAGGGCATAGACCCCAGCGGTGAGGTGAGTGAAGAGGAACTGCAAGCTGCCGCACAGTTAGACTTTACCAATGACCCCGCTCGCCTGGCGGAAGCTGAGGCGATTATTGTGGCGGTGCCAACCCCAATAGATGAAGCCCGTCGGCCAGACTTGGGGCCATTAGCGGGGGCGTCTCGCACGGTTGGGGCTAATCTCTCGCCGGGGGCAATTGTCATTTTTGAATCAACCGTTTACCCCGGGTGTACTGAAGAAGTTTGTATACCCATTCTCGAAGAGCAATCGGGGCTAAGATGGCTCGGCGGGCCTGATGCTGATAAACACTCTGAAGAGCCGGGCTTTTTTGTTGGCTACTCGCCGGAGCGAATCAATCCGGGCGACAAGGTTAATCGTCTTGAAACCATCGTCAAAGTGGTAGCCGGGGATACCCCGCAAACCCTCGATAGGGTTGCCAGCCTCTATGAGCGCGTGGTTGATGCTGGGGTTCACCGCGCCGCCAGCCTCAAGGTTGGTGAAGCAGCTAAGGTTATCGAAAACACCCAGCGTGATTTAAATATAGCCTTGATGAACGAGCTAGCGCTGATTTTCCACAAGCTCAACATCGACACCCTTGACGTTCTTGAGGCCGCTGGCAGTAAGTGGAATTTTCTACCCTTTCGTCCGGGTCTGGTTGGCGGGCACTGTATTGGCGTCGACCCCTATTATCTGACTTACAAGGCAGAGGCGGCAGGGCATCATCCCCAGGTTATCCTGGCGGGACGCCAAATCAATGATGGCATGGGTAAATATATTGCCGAGCAAACGGTTAAAGGTTTGATAAAAAACAACCGCAAAGTGAATGGTGCCAAAGTCATCGTCCTGGGTCTGACCTTCAAAGAAGACTGCCCGGATTTGAGAAACTCCAGGGTCATCGATATTATCCATGAGCTGGAAACATACTGTTGCGATGTGTCTGTTCACGACCCTCTGGCCGATAGTGATGAAGCCTTAGAGGAGTACAGCGTTAAACTGGCTCCCTGGGATCAGCTGCCCGAAGCTGACGCAGTGGTCTTGGCTGTTGCCCACGATGCGTATAAGCGTCTTGTTGTAGATGATTTCGCTAAACTTTTGGTGAGTGGTGGGCTGCTTGTTGATATTAAATCTGTTCTTAATAGGCAGGATTATGACGACACCACGATAGAGCTATGGCGTCTTTAATGTTAGGTTGTTAAAAGAACGCAATGCACAAGCCAGTAGAATTTACAAGCGGCTGGTTCGTTGTCTGAGACCTTTAGTGTTTATTTTCCGACAAGCGGACGTACTTTGGGGATAAACTGATCCGGGCTGTGGCTTTGTGGTGCTACACTTGCGCCTGTACAAGCTTTACTCGGTAAAGTAATGCTTGCCAGCAATGTTGAAAGCGAATAGTTGATTTACAAAACGAACAGTTGAGGCTTTAGCCTACTTTTTCTGTCAGGGAGATATCGAATGTGTGGTGGATGGGGCGTTCCAGAAGACGATAATTTGTCACCTGAAGAGGGTGACTGTGGCAAGAAAAAGGCCATTGGTGAGAAAGTTGTAGGCCCAAGCTTTGACAAGGGGCGACGCGGCTTCACCACGGCGGCCATGGCGTCACCTGTTTTAATGTCACTGCTCAGCAAGCCTGCCTGGAGTCAGGTAGCCTGTTCAATCTCCGGTTTGACCTCTGGCAATGTGTCCAGCCCCGGTGGGGTGCCAGGCCCTTGTAGCGGCGATGGAATGGGCTGCACTCCCGGGTTTTGGAAAAATAACCCGGCAGCGTGGGTTGTGAACACCAATTTCTCGCCGGGTAGTTGCGCATCGTGGAATAACGGCGGGAAGTGTCAGGAGTGGAGTACGGCAGGCGGAACATCCTTTTACGCTGCTTTCGGTTGTGTGGCCCCGGATGGAGATCCTGATTTGCTCGATACACCGACAATGATGGATTTATTAATCCTGGCCGAAAAAGATGGAGCAACGATTAATCACGCTTGGCAGGCGCACTGGGTTGCTGCTTTGTTAAATGCTAGCGCGAGTCCTGCTTACGGTTCGAGCCCTGGCGATATTATTGCCGCTGTCTGTGCTGTTGCCGGTGGTGGTACGTGGGACATAAATGGGCAGTCAATTGATGCGGCTCAATTGCATGAAACCTTGTCCTTAATGAATGAGCGAGATTGCGCGATGAATGCGCATGGCTTTTGTACAGGTGCATTCCTTAATAATGCTGAGGGTACTTGTATTCCCTCCTGCGCAGGGAATCAAAAATTCGATGTAAATTCTGGTACTTGTATCCAGAAAAGTGATTGGGTTTCGGGGGCATATGATGCTGTAACGGACACTGTAACACCGGGACATTGTAGTGTTGATGACGCTTTGAACGCTCAGCCTTGGTGTACAAACCTTCTCTAATCCTAGTGGTAAACTTTTTAGTTGTGCGATTGGCTTTATGTTTGTAGCTAGCTGGTTTGTGAATAAAAGCAATAAGTTGTTGTTGGCGAGCTGGCCCAATGAAGAGAATGCCGTGGTTTATCAGGTGGGATCAGGCGACTCCCATTGTATAAGTGAACTGGGGGTGTCAGTTTTAGGGATCCTACAGGAGGGAGCTTTTTCAGAGACAGCAATTTTAGAGCGCTTATTCCCCGATGAAGAACCCTCAGAAAAATTACAGGCACATTTGAGAACTAACTTCTTAATTCATTTCGAACAACTCGGCCTTATCGAAAAGACCCTTTCGTGATTGTTTCTGACTATTCTGTCGAGGCCTTGCAGAGTCTTATTGCAGCTTCTGGCCTGCGTTTCGAGGTTGGGCCTTTTACCGTAAGCCTGCAATCTTCTCTTGATAAACTTGCTGCCGATATCCGCCTAATGTACGGCCCCTATTCGGTTTCGACTCAGCCCTTTGCCGACTTCCATGTCAGGCTGGATCAGCCTTTTGGTCTACGGCGCTGGTTTCGCCCTCAGACCAATTTCACTCAGGATGGGCGCACCCCCTTTAAACCCTTGCCGCTGGAGCAGAGCTTTGCCATGTTTGAATGGGGACTCAACTGGTGTGTCTCAGCTCAGAGCCATCAATACCTGATTGTCCATGCCGCCGTGGTCGAAAGAAGGGGCTTGGCGCTCATTATGCCCGCGCCACCGGGCGCGGGTAAAAGCACCTTATGTGCAGGTTTGGCTGCCAGGGGCTGGCGTTTGCTAACCGATGAGTTGGCTTTAATCTCGCTTGAGCAGCCGGGGCAGGTGATAGCCCTGCCACGGCCCGTTAGCCTTAAAAATCAATCGATTGAGGTGATTCGCAAATTTGCCCCGCAGCAGGTGATGGGGCCGACAGCCTACGACACGGCCAAAGGTACGGTCGCCCATATGGCGGCACCCCAAGAGAGCGTGCAACGAGGTGGGGAGACCGCGGCTTCTCGCTTGCTTATTTTCCCCAAATACACGCCCGGTGCGTCAACGCAGATTACGCCACGGCAAAAGGCGGCTTCTTTTATGGAGCTGGCAGACCAGTCGTTTAACTTTAATATACTGGGTGAACTTGGCTTTCAGGCACTCAGGCAAGTGCTCGACAACTGCGACTGCTACGACTTGAGTTACTCCGATCTCGATGATGTGATCCCAGAACTTGAAAGGCTGATTGATCAAAGTGCTAAACCAGCAGAAATCGATGGCTCGCTTGCCAATAGAATGGCTGCTGTCGATGGATAAGCAGGCGCTACTGCTATTTTCGTTGCTGGCTAATCCACGGCAAATGGTGGATTTAGACTTGCAGACCTGGGATGTGTTTATCCGTCAGGCGCGCAATGCCGATTTATTGGGCCGGGTCTATGAGCTGGTTGCCGAGCACCAGTTGTTTGATGCGGTGCCCCTGCCGGTGCGCCCGCACTTGCTCAGTGCCCGTCGCGTTGCCCGTAGGCACAGCGCCATGGTGCGCTTTGAATTGGGTAACTTGCTGGGTATTTTGGCTAAACTTGAAACCCCTGTAGTAGTGTTAAAGGGTGCGGCTTATGTGCTGGCGGATCTTCCCGCTGCAGCTGGGCGAGTGTTCAGCGATATTGATTTGATGGTTGCCAAAGATTGTTTAGATGAGGCGGAGAAACTGTTGAAGGTTCAGGCCTGGATAGCTTCGGCCGATAGCTACGACGACAAATACTATCGCAAATGGATGCATGAACTGCCCCCTTTGCAGCATCTAAAGCGCCACACTCTGCTCGATCTTCACCACGCTATTTTGCCGCAAACGGCACGCTTAAAGCCGAATTCAGGCGAGCTATTTGCAGCAGCGGTGCCCGTCGAGGGCTACCCCAATGCTTTTGTGTTGTGCCCCGAAGATATGGTGCTGCACAGTGCGACCCATTTATTTCAAGATGATGAGTTTAAGCACGGGGCGCGAGATTTAGTCGATCTCGATACTTTGCTGCGCCACTTTTCCAAAGACGAGGCTTTTTGGCAGCGGCTGGTGCTACGGGGTGAAGTCATGGATTTGTCCCGTCCCCTGTACTACGCCTTGCGCTTTTGTCAGCGACTGCTTGCAACGCCCATACCTGAATCAGTGATGGTGCAGGCGGCTCAGGTGGGTCGCCCCGCCAGACCTCTGGCTTTTTGTATGGATAAGCTCTTTGAGCGAGCCCTGGTTGCTGATCACCCCATGTGTGTTGATCGCTTCACCGGCCTGGCCAAGTGGCTGTTGTATGTTCGCTCTCATTACTTGCGTATGCCTTTTCATCTTTTAATTCCACACCTGCTTCATAAGGCCTTTATCTCGCCCATCAATGCGCGAAGGCTGGAAAAGAAAGTTGAAAACAGGCCGACAATTGAAGCTCTAATCGCTGAAAATAAAGCGAAGTAGTGCTAGGGTCGCACTTTAATTATGGCTATCGCGAACTTGATTAAAACGATCATTATCGTAGCGACAGTTTGTTTGTAGGGACGAAAAAAAATAATGTACGAGCATTTTTACCACCTCAAAGCTGAGCCTTTTCGCCTCAGCCCCGATCATCGCTTTTGCTTTAATCATCAAAGCTATGCCAAGGCGAAGGCCTATATGCAGTACGCCTTTGAGCGCGCTGAAGGCTTTGTGATGGTCACCGGCAGACCGGGCACGGGCAAGTCGACCCTGGTGAATGATCTGGTGGATACACTTTCGTCCTCTGGCGCTAAAGTGGCAAAGCTGGTGAGCACCCAGCTCGAGGCGTCCGATTTACTGCGCATGGTGGGCCATGCCTTTGGCCTGCAGACTGAAAACCTGGATAAAGCCACCATCCTACAGCGTTTGGATAAGCTGTTGATGTCCCATCAAAATGATGGTCGTCGGGCTCTATTGATTATTGACGAAGCTCAGGATTTATCGACCTCGGCACTCGAAGAGCTGCGCTTACTGACTAATTTACAATTAAATAATCAGCCCTTGTTACAGATCTTTCTACTCGGCCAGGAAGAGCTGCGCGCCCTGGTACAGGGGCCGGGAATGGAGCAGGTACACCAGCGTCTGGTGGCCGCCTGCCATCTGGAGCAGCTTAAGGAAGATGAAACCAAGGCCTATATTATTCATCGTCTTGAGCAGGTCGGCTGGCAGGGTGACCCGGCCATAAGTAATGCGATTTATCCCGTTATTTATCGCTTTAGCGCGGGCATTCCCCGCAGAATCAACCAGGTATGTAGTCGACTTTTCCTGCACGGCGGGATTGAGGGCAGCAATAAGCTGGGTGTGGAAGACATAAAAATTGTTATTGGCGAGCTGCAACAAGAGCAGCTGGCTTTTTCTGATACGGTGAGCGATATCAACTTTGACGTGGTCGATGACTACGATGAGTACATTTCAAAAGAAGCGCCATCGACACCATCAGTAGAAGCTGTCAGTTCGACGCCCGC
>CAYWXW010000079.1:0-15168 GCA_964462265.1 uncultured Porticoccaceae bacterium
CGTGAGGATCTTCTCACCGACCCCCTATTTGAAACGAATGAATTGCGGGTCGTCAATAACGAGGCGCTGGTTGAAATCATTGAGGACTGGATTCAAGGCCAGGAAAGCGATGAAGCCGCGCTTAAAATACTGGAAGACCAGCATGTGCCCGTTGCACCTATTCTTTCCGTTAAAGAGGCAATGGAGCATCCCCACCTAATTGAGAGGGGCACGGTGCGGACCATTAAAGATCCTGTGATCGGTGAATTCCAAATACCGGGTATGCCCTTGCGCTTTTCGGAATTTACCAATGACCTACAGCTGGAAGCGGCTAATCTGGGCGAACACAACCGCGAAATTTTGTCGGATTATTTGGCCTATTCCACTGAAGAAATTGACTGCCTTTATCGGGATAACATTATTAAAACGCAGGCTAACTAGCCTATGGTACTGCCATAAGCATGAACTTCTGATTTATGCATTGCCAGATTTTTATCCTGATGAGCTTGTCTCTTAACAAGAGCTGTGATTGATTTAAACAAGCCATGGAGAAACTCCTGGATAGAGTAGTACAGCCTGTTTGTTATGGTAATAATGGCTTCACTAAAGAGTACGGAATTTTGATCTTTACCCTGTTACGCACTTGCTTAATACAGCACCACTGAACAGTGAAATGCTATTTAACACTATCGCCAAGCACATTATGGGTTTGCCAAAGTCCTACTGATAGTTTTTGTCTTATATAAAAAACCCGGGCGGGAAACTTCCGGAGCTTTTTTCTGCTTGCGTTTAAACAGGCCTGACCGATAATAAAGAGAGTTTTAACAATAAAAGGAGAAAAGGATGTCTCGGGAAATTAATCAAGCAGGCCTCGAGCTGGTCAAAAGTTTTGAGGGCTTTGAAGATAGCGCCTATATTTGCCCTGCGGGGGTACTGACCATCGGCTATGGGCATACAGGTGGCGATGTTACGCAGGGGCAGTGCATTAATAAAACCACGGCAGAGCAGCTGTTGCGCGCCGATATGGAGTCTGCCTGTGCCAGTGTCGAGCGTTTGGTTAATGTCAGCCTTTCTGACAATCAATTTGCGGCGCTTGCCAGTTTTGCCTTCAACTGTGGGGCGGGCAATCTTGCCGTCAGTACTTTACTAAAAAAGCTCAATCGCGGTGATTACGATGCGGTGCCCACCGAGCTTGGCCGCTGGGTAAAAGCCAGTGACCCGGCAACGGGGCGTAAGCGGACATTGGCTGGTTTGGTGAGACGTCGTGCGGCCGAGGGCGAGCTATGGCTGGCTGATGATGGTGCGGCGCCAAGTGCTGATCATCTCGTTATGGCGCAGCGTATTGAGCCCCCGCTTGAGCCTAATTACTACAGTGTCACCGCGCGTGGCGGTTTGCGCTTGCGCAGCGGGCCGGGCCTGGAGTTTGACTCTAATGCCATGCTGGCGATGGGAAGTCGGGCTTACCTCATGCAGCGCAGGGGTGATTGGGCCGAAGTCGACCTCGACGGCGATGGTTTTGTTGATGGTTGGGTTTTCGCAACCTATTTACAGCCAGTGGCATAGGTAATGTAAACAGAGGGAGCCTTGCCAAGCTCAAAAGCTTGCAAGGCTTCCCCGAAGCCCTTTAACGCAGTTGACGAAAGCAGTTGCGTACTTCTTTGATAAAGGTCTCTGGTACTTCAAAGGCGGCAAAGTGCCCACCCTTGTCTAACTCATTCCAGTGAATCAAGTTCTTAAAGCGCCGCTCGGCCCAGCGCCGTGAAGCGCGAAATATCTCTTTCGGATAGACACTACAGCCGGTGGGCAGAATAATTTCGTCCCGCGATAGATCGTTAAAACTCTCCCAGTAGAGGCGGGCGGAGGAGGCCGCACTGGCGTTACACCAATAGAGCATAATGTTATCGAGCAACTCATCTTTAGTCAGCACGTTTTCGGGGTGGCCATCGCAATCCATCCAGGCCCAGTATTTTTCAAGTATCCAGGCCATTTGTCCCACCGGTGAGTCACTCAAGCCGTAAGCGACGGTCTGGGGCCGGGTGCTTTGTTGCTTCGAATAGCCCGAGTCGTGATCACTATAATGTTGCATGCCGGCCAGAGCACTTTGCTCAAGCGGTGTTAAATCGTCCATTGTCGCCGGATCGGGTTCAACAATCACCATGTTGAGATGAATGGCCTGGCAGTTACCCAGGTTCTGCATGCCAATAGCCGCCGTTACCGCAGCACCCCAGTCGCCGCCCTGCGCGAAATACTCGTCGTAGCCGAGTCTGAGCATCAACTGATTCCAGGTCTCGGCAATTTTCTCAATGCTCCAGCCAGTATCGCTTGGCTTGCCCGAAAAACCATAGCCCGGCAGGGCGGGGCACACGACATGAAAGGCATCTTCAGTATTGCCACCGTGGGCCAGCGGGTCAATTAAGGGGCCAATCACTTTCTGAAATTCGACGATGGAGCCGGGCCAGCCGTGGGTCATTAACAGCGGGCGAGCGTCGGGATGAGCCGAGCGGGCGTGAATAAAGTGGATGTCGAGGCCATTAAGCTCGGTCATAAACTGAGAGTATTTGTTGAGTAGTTGCTCGCGGGCGCGCCAGTCATAACTATTGAGCCAATAGTCACAAACCTCCTGGGTATACGCCAGGGGAATGCCCTGGGACCAATCCTTGACGGTTTCTTTTTCGGGCCAGCGGGTGTTGGCCAGCCGTTGTTTTAAATCATTGAGGACTTCGTCGCTAATGGCTATTTCGAAGGGTCTTATGGCATCGTTACTCATAGTGAACCTGCTGTTGGTTTCGTATTCTTGTTAGCGTGCTTCGCTATTCAAATTATCGGCTGTTGTCAGCAAGGTCAACTACTAGCCTCGATTATATTTCACTGTATGACTATACAGTTATCCGCTTTTCCTTTAAGCTGGCTTCACTACCTTGGAGGAGAGGCATTGCCCTGCTACGATGGCACCTTAGGTTGGTAGTAAATGGTTGGTAGTAAATACACACAGTAAATGACACTGGTTGAGCGAGGTATAAAGCGATGTCGATGGATCCCAATAAAGAGAAAGCACTACAGGCGGCACTGAGTCAGATAGAACGACAGTTTGGCAAGGGTACTGTAATGCGTATGGGTGATAAGGAGCACGTCGCCATACCCAAAATTTCCACCGGCTCTCTGGGGCTCGATATCGCCCTTGGCATTGGCGGTTTGCCCCAGGGCCGCGTGGTCGAAATCTACGGCCCAGAGTCTTCGGGTAAAACCACCTTAACCCTGTCGGTTATTGCCGAGGCGCAAAAGCTAGGCGGCACCTGCGCTTTTATTGATGCTGAGCACGCTCTTGATCCAGGTTACGCTGAAAAGCTCGGTGTGAATGTTGATGACTTAATGCTCTCTCAGCCCGATACCGGTGAGCAAGCCCTTGAGGTGACCGATATGCTGGTGCGCTCGGGCGCCATTGATGTGCTGGTCATCGATTCTGTTGCGGCGTTGACACCACGGGCTGAAATTGAAGGCGATATGGGCGATACCCACGTCGGTTTACAGGCCAGGCTGATGTCTCAGGCCCTGCGCAAGTTGACCGCAAATATTAAAAATTCAAACTGCCTGGTCATTTTCATCAATCAAATTCGCATGAAAATTGGCGTTATGTTTGGCAGTCCAGAGACGACTAGCGGCGGTAACGCGCTGAAATTTTACTCTTCGGTGCGTCTCGATATTCGCCGCATTGGTGCGGTGAAAGATGGCGATGAAATTATCGGTAACGAAACCCGTGTAAAAGTGGTCAAAAACAAAGTGGCGCCACCCTTTCGCCAGACCGAGTTTCAAATTCTTTACGGCATTGGTATCAATCGCCCAGGTGAGATTATTGACCTTGGCGTTAAATGCGGTTTTGTTGATAAGGCCGGTGCCTGGTATTCCTATAAAGGCGACAAAATTGGTCAGGGTAAAGCCAATTCCTGTATCTACCTTCGTGAACATCCTGAAATAGCGACAGAGATTGAAGACAATATTCGCCTGCAATTACTCGGTGATCCAGAGGCTGAGGAAGTTGACGTGGCAGCAGATGCTGCCGATGCCAGCGATGAACTTGAGAGCTAGCATCCAGCAGCTGTCAAAAAGGGCGCCTTAGTGGGCGCCCTTTTTTTGTGCTTTCTTTTTGTTGAGTTTGAATTACTGAGCTTGAATTGCAGATCCCGTGTTAACGCTCTACGGGATAACCCGCAGCAATCCAGTTGGGCATGCCGGTGTGGCTGACACAGACCAGGTTGTTAACCCCCATAAGCGATAGATTCGTCAGGGCCGTTTGCGCCCGTCGTCCTGAGCGGCAGTACATATACACCTTACTGTAGGCCTTTAATTCCTCGGCATGATCACCTTCGGTACCCAGAGGGATATTGCGGCTACCGGGCACATGTCCTTCCCCAAACTCTTCAGCTCGCCGGTTGTCGACAATCACTTCATTGTCGCCCAGTTGCTGCCAGGCGCTGTGTAAATCACTCATTGAAAAATCTTCGTGAACATAGCGTCGCGGATTGTAATCGACGCCGACGCTGACATTGGCGGGTACAGCCTCGTTAATTTTCTTCGGCATATCAAGATTGAGATTGTCCATGATAGCAATAAAATCGCTGGCACTTTGGCCACCACCCAGACGGGGGTTCCAGCGCTTTTCCTCACCGATACTGGAACTGGTTCGGCCCTTGTAGTCGTGGGCGGGGTAGACAACGGTGTCATCGGGGAGGGTGAACAACTTATTGTTCACATTGTTGTAGAGCAATTGTGAATCGCCCTCCTGAAAATCAGTTCTGCCACAACCGCGAATCAAAAGGGTGTCACCGGTAAACACCTTGTCATCAATGTAATAACTCATACAACCGCTGGTGTGGCCGGGCGTGGCGAGGGCTTTAATGGTGTAGTTGCCGAGCCTGAGTTCATCGCCATCCTCCAAAGCAATATCGATGGCCTCGATACCCGCGTCTTTGCTAAAGACAATTTTGGCCCCGGTTTTCTGGCGCAATAAGCCGGCAGAGGTAATGTGGTCGGCATGGGCATGGGTTTCGAAGACGTAAAGTAGCTCAATGCCAAGTTCTTCAACATATTGTAAATCCCGCTCGAACTGTTCCATCACCGGGTCAATCAGCGCGCCTTCATGTGTTGCGGTGTCGACGATCAGGTAGGTATAGGTAAAGCTATCCCGATCAAATAGCTGTCGGCATAGCAAAGTGGATGGGGAAGATTCAGTAGTCATGGCTGGCCCTTTTGTTCTTAGTGTAGGCCAGCATAGTAGGGATGAGCGCGAGTTTAAAGTCCTCGAAAAGAGAAAGCTTATAAAAGCTGATCGAACTCAGTCTTAGGTGTTTTTAATAGACACCGATATCCAGATAAGAGCGGGATATTTTGTCGATGGCCACGACATAAGAGGCCGTACGGTAATCATTGACTTTATCATTGCTGTCGATCACCGCCTTAATTTGCTGGAATGACAAACGCATGGTGTCATCGAGGCCTGAACGCACGAGATCCAGTTCGTCGGCACCTTGCCTCAATTCTTTTTGTATCCACTCAGGAATGGGCTGCTCGGTCATACTTTGAATGGCGCTAAGCATATGGCCGCCGCGCATTTCGTCGTAGCGTCTCTCCATGCGGCCAAAACGAATATGGGCGAGGTTGCGCACCCATTCAAAATAGGAAACCGTTACACCACCGGCGTTAACATAGGCATCAGGCAGAATGGCGACGCCGCGTTGGCGCAGTATTTCGTCCGCTTCAAAGGTAATGGGGCCGTTAGCGGCTTCGACGATGAGTGCGGCCTTAATTCGATCGGCATTGTCAGGTGTTATTTGTCCCTCCATAGCGGCAGGAATCAAAATGTCGCAATCCATTTCAAACAGGCTAAGACCATCGGCAACAAAGTTAGCATCGGGGTAGCCGATAATGCTTTTGTGTTCGACGATGTAGTCGCGAATGCCCTGGATGTCGAGGCCATCCTCTTTGACCAGTGCGCCATCTTTTTCAATGATGCCTATGATTAGGCATTCGTCTTCCTCCTGCAGTAGTTTTGCCGCGTGAAAACCGACATTACCCAGACCCTGCACAATCACGCGCTTACCACCGAGCGCACCCGTAAAGCCCGCGTCAGCCACACAGTCGGGGTGGCGGAAAAATTCACGCATAACATAGACCACGCCACGCCCTGTGGCCTCGGCACGGCCGCGAATACCACCGTGGGCGACGGGTTTGCCAGTAACACAGCCGGTGTAGTTAACATCTTCTGGGTGGAGGTGCTTGTAGGTGTCGGCAATCCAGGCCATCTCACGTTCGCCGGTGCCCATATCGGGGGCGGGCACGTTGGTCGCCGGGCTGAGAAAGCCCTTGCGTATAAGTTCACGGGCAAAGCGTCGAGTGATCTTTTGCATATCGTCACGACTGTATTTACTGGGGTCGATCAGCAGACCCCCTTTTGAACCACCAAAGGGCACGTCGACAATGGCGCACTTGTAAGTCATCAGTGCCGCCAGGGCTTCCACCTCATCTTGATCGACGATAGTGGCGTAGCGGATACCCCCTTTAGATGGCAGGCGATGGCTACTGTGCACTGAGCGCCAGCCGGTAAAGACTTCAATTTTACCGTTAATTTCCACCGGGAAATTAACTTCCAATGTTGCGCTACAGGCCTTTATGGCAGCGGCAATACCCGGATCAATATTGAGTACATCAAAGGCTCTATCCGCCATATGATTAACACTTTCAGTGAAAGAGAGGGCGCCCGCGCCGGTTTCATTTGCCATGATAGATCCCCGTGTTATTTATTATGGTTTTTGCTCGACTTCAATGCCTGCTGACTAAGATTTTTATCAACGGTATTTGTTTATAGCTTAGTATCATTAGCCCGTACAAGTTGTGACTTCTTTCATTTTATTTTAACCCTGACTCTTAAATTGTTGCGCTAAACGCTTTACCCGTTGCGTTAAACCTCGGGTATTACTGTTTGGCTTTACCCCAGCCGGGCGGGCTTTTGTTAAGAGCCTTCGCAAGGTTCTTATTTAACCTACACTAAGATGATAAGTGACTTGAATCAATTAGGGTTTTTCCACTCAAGCCTATGATGAAATAGTTAATAAAAACCCGTTAAGGGCATTTGCTTAAGGGAGCTTGGTTAAGAGAGCTTGGTTGAGGAAGCCTGGTTAAAGGAGCCTAGTTAAAGGAGTTAGGTCAATGCCTGTAAAGCTGCTGAGTAGCAAAGCATGAATAGTGAAGCACAAGCTGTAAGTATTAATACGCCAGCTAGCGAATTGATAACCATCGACGGCAACCAGGCGGCGGCCATCATTGCCCACCTGTGCAATGAAGTCATCGCCATTTACCCCATTACACCCGCCTCGCCGATGGGGGAGTGGGCAGATGAGTGGTCGTCGCAGGGGCAAGTCAATCTGTGGGGCACGGTACCCGAGGTGATAGAAATGCAAAGCGAGGCCGGTGCCGCCGGTGCTATTCACGGCGCTTTGCAAAGTGGCGCTATGGCGACCACTTTTACCGCCTCCCAGGGCTTGCTTTTGATGCTGCCCAATATGTATAAAATCGCCGGTGAATTAACGCCCACCGTGTTTCATATTGCCGCGCGCTCACTGGCCTGCCAGGCGCTGTCAATATTTGGTGACCACAGTGATGTGATGGCCGCCCGCGCTACCGGCTTCGCCATGTTGGCTTCTAACTGCCCCCAGGAGGTGATGGATTTCGCGCTGATTGCCCAGGCGGTAACGCTAAAAGCCAGGCTGCCCATGCTGCACTTCTTTGACGGTTTTCGCACCTCCCACGAAGTGGCAAAAATTAACAATATTCCCCAGCAAACCGTGCGCGCTTTGCTCGATGAAGAGGCCATCGACGCCCACCGTCTGCGCGGCCTCTCGCCAGAGCGTCCGGTGCTGCGGGGCAGCTCGCAAAACCCCGATGTATATTTTCAGGCCCGCGAAGCCGTCAATCCCTATTACGAAAAAGCGCCGTCTATTGTGCAGCAAACTATGGATACCTTTGCTTCGCTCACTGGCCGTCAATACAAGTTGTTTGATTATGTGGGCGCTGCCAGTGCCGAACGAGTCATCGTCTTAATGGGCTCGGGTGCCGAGGCGGCACACGAAACGGTCGATTATCTCGTTGGCCAGGGCGAGTCTGTCGGCCTGCTCAAAGTGCGTTTGTATCGCCCCTTTGACGCTACTGCGTTGTTAGCGGCATTGCCACGCAGTACAAAGAAAGTAGCCGTGCTCGACCGCACCAAAGAGCCAGGGGCGGATGGTGAGCCGCTCTATAAAGATGTACTCAGTGCTATCGCTCAGGATGTTTGTCGTGGCGACGGTCGCTTTGCAAAGTTGCCTCTTGTTAGCGGTGGACGCTACGGCCTGTCATCGAAAGAATTTAATCCGGGAATGATCAAAGCGGTGTTTGATGAGCTCAAACAAGAGCACCCGAAAACGCCCTTTACCATTGGCATTCACGACGACCTCACCCATACGAGTTTGAGCTGGAACCCAGACTTTCGCACCGACGCCCACCGCCATAATTTCCAGGCGCTATTTTATGGCCTGGGCAGCGACGGCACGGTGAGTGCCAATAAAAACACGATTAAAATTATTGGTGAAAGCACCGAGCTCCATGCCCAGGGTTATTTTGTTTACGACTCAAAAAAAGCCGGGGCAGTCACTATCTCTCACCTGCGCTTCGGCAGCACAGCGATTCGCTCCAGCTATTTAATTGATAACGACGATGCCGACTTTATCGGCTGCCACCAGTCTGTGTTTCTCAAACGCTACAACATGCTCGACAAGGCCGCCGAGGGCGCAGTGTTTTTGCTCAACTCGGTCGAGCCGCCAGAGCAGGTTTGGCACAGCCTGCCGAAAAAAATGCAGGGCCAAATTATTGATAAAAAAATCACCCTGCATGTGATTGACGCGCTGGCCGTCGCTGCGCGCACCGGTATGGGCAAGCGCATTAACACCGTGATGCAAACCTGCTTTTTTGCCATATCGGGTATTTTGCCCAAAAAACAGGCCATTGCGGCCATTAAACAGGCTGTTGAAAAAACCTACGGTAAAAAGGGTCGGGGCATTGTCGATCTCAATTTTAAAGCGATTGATGAAACTCTGGCTTGCCTGCATAAAGTGGCTACCCCCGGCTCGGTGACGGCCAGTTATGTCATCCCGCCAGCGGTGGGGCGTGATGCACCAGAATTTGTGCAGCGGGTTACCGGTGAAATTATTGCGGGGCGGGGCGATCTTATTCCTGTCAGTCAGTTGCCCGCCGATGGCACTTTCCCACTCGGCACCGCCGCTTATGAAAAGCGTAATCTGGCTCTGGAAATCCCCGTGCTCGACGCAGAACTCTGCACCCAGTGTGGCAAGTGCCCCATGGTTTGCCCCCACGGAGCGATAAGAAGCAAGGTAGTGCCACTGTCTGTATTGCAAAATGCGCCCGCCAGTTTTAAACATGCGCCGACACGCAGTAAAGATTATCCCGAGGGCACGGAGATGATTTATCAGGTGGCGCCGGAAGACTGCACCGGCTGTACCCTGTGTGTGGATATTTGCCCAATCCGAGATAAAACGAATGTCAGTCGCAAGGCTTTAAATATGGAATCGATAGCGCCGTTAAGAGAGCAGGAGATTGAAAACTGGGCCTTCTTTCAACAACTGCCAAGCTATGATCGCAGCCTCTTAAAGACCAAGACCATTCCCGGTTCTATGGTGCTCGATCCGTTGTTTGAATTTTCTTCGGCCTGTGTGGGTTGTGGGGAAACCCCCTATTTAAAACTAGCCACCCAGTTATTTGGTGACCGAATGATGGTGGCCAACGCCACCGGTTGCTCATCCATTTATGGCGGCAATTTACCCACCACACCCTGGACCACCAATGCCGAAGGCCGAGGCCCGGCGTGGAATAATTCACTATTTGAAGACAATGCTGAATTCGGCCTCGGTATGCGGGTTGCCGTCGACAGGCATCGCGAGCAGGCCGTTGAATTATTATTAGCCCTTAAAAAGCAGCTCGATTCGACATTAGTTGAGGCACTATTAACGGCGGATGAGTCCGACGAGGCGGGCATTTACGAGCAGCGCCAGCGCGTAGAGCTGTTATGTAAAGACCTGGCAACGCTTGATGACAGCAAAGCGGGGCGCTTACTCAAGCTGGCTGAAAACCTGTGCCGCAGAAGTGTCTGGATTATTGGCGGTGACGGTTGGGCCTATGACATCGGCTACGGCGGCCTCGATCATGTCCTGGCCAGCGGTCGCGATGTGAATATTCTGGTGCTCGATACAGAGGTTTATTCAAACACTGGCGGGCAAACCTCCAAGGCAACACCCCGCGGTGCCGTTGCCAAGTTTTCCTCCGGCGGTAAAGCGACGGCGAAAAAAGATTTGGCACTGCTGGCCATGGACTACGAAAATGTTTATGTCGCCCACGTTGCCTATGGCGCTAAAGATACCCAAACCTTACACGCTTTTCTCGAAGCCGAGGCCCACCCGGGGCCCTCCATTATTATTGCCTACTCACCCTGCATCGCTCACGGCGTTGATTTATCGAATAATCATCGCCAGCAAAATTTGGCGGTTAAAAGTGGTCACTGGCCCTTGTTTCGTTTTGACCCGGGCAAGATAGCCCTGGGCAGAAACCCGCTGCATCTCGACTCAAAAGCACCGAGTATTCCCTATCGCCAGTTTGTCGAAAGCGAAACCCGCTTCAGCATGCTCTGGCACACCCATCCCGAAGCTGCCGAAGGTTTTCTCACCCAGGCTCAACAAGAAGTGAATCACCGCTTTAATTACTACCAGCAATTGGCGGGGCTCGACTGGAGTGATGGCACTAGCGTGGCGGCCACAAAGGCCGGGGCAGCAACTCAAAAAGTGGAGAAATAACGATGCCGGATTTGAGTACAAGGTATCTCGGTTTAACACTAAAAACCCCCATCGTGCCCTCCGCTTCGCCCTTGAGCCAGAGCCTGGCGGGTGCTCAACAATTAGAGGATGGCGGTGCGGGTGCGTTAATTATGCACTCGCTATTCGAGGAGAAAATTCAGCATGAGGGTGAGCACTTGCAACGCTTCTTCCACCAGCAATCGATTGGCCACGGTGAGGCGGATGGTTTTCATCCCATTCCCGACGACTACCTCAGCTATCAGGATGATTACCTGGAACAGCTACAACGCATAAAAGCGGCTCTGGAAATTCCCATCATTGCCAGTCTCAACGGCATTAGTGACGGCGGTTGGGTAGATTATGCTCGGGCGCTGGAAGGGGCGGGGGCCGATGCCCTGGAATTAAATATGTATTACATCGCCAGCAATAGCGAGGATACAGCCCAGCGCGTTGAAGAGCGTTACATTGCGGTGCTGCAATCGGTGCTGGCACAGGTGTCTATTCCCGTCACGGTGAAATTGTCCGAGCAATTTAGTGCGTTGGTGAATATGGCGCAGCGTATTGAAGCGGCGGGGGCAAAGGGCATTGGTCTATTTAACCGTTTTTATCAGCCTAATATAGACCTTGATACGCTGGAGGTGTTGCCAAGCCTGGAGCTATCAACATCGCAGGAGTCTCTTTCACGCATACGTTGGGCGGGTATTTTGCGCAGCCAGCTTAGCTGCTCAATAGGGCTTACGGGCGGCCTGCATAGCAGCGACGATGTACTTAAAGCCCTGCTGGCAGGTGCCGATGTCTGCCACATGTGCAGTGCTTTATTGCAGCAGGGTCACGCTCATATCGCGACTGTGCTGGCAGAGATGGAGCGCTGGCTTGAAACACGCGACTATGAGTCGGTGGAGCAACTCAAGGGTAGCGTTAGCCAGCGCCATGCCATTGACCCCGACGCCTATGAACGGGCGAACTATATTCGCGTGCTCGATAGTTATACACGTCCGGCCGGGGTACGGAGCTAATTGTTTAAAAAAACGATTAGCCGGGTAAGCTCTTAACCCGGTAAACTTTTTAACCGGGTAAATTCTTAACCCGGTAAATAGAGACCACCATTAACATGGAGGGTTTGCCCGGTGACATAGGAGGATTCTTCCGAGCAGAAGAAATTCACTACGCCGGCGATTTCCTCCGGCTTGCCGACGCGCTCGGCGGGTACTTTTGCCGCCATCTTGTCAAACTCTTCCTGGGGCAGGACACCGCGCAGGCGTTCGTGCCAGATGATGCCCGGTGCGATGGCGTTAACCGTAACGCCATGCTTGGCCAGATCCAGCGCCACAGAACGGGTGTAGCCAGTAACGGCGGCTTTGGCGGCGGCGTAGGGCGACTGGCCGACACCGGGGTGGTAGGCATACATCGAGGCAAAGTTAACCACGCGACCAAAGCCTTTATCGACCATGGCCTTGCTGAAAGCACGGGTTAAATAAAAGGTGCCGTTGGCGTTGACCGCCATTACACGGTCCCAGGTTTTAGAGTCTAGCTCCCAGGGTTTAGCGTTGCCCTGAATACCGGCGTTGTTGATGAGGTAGGCGATGTGTATGCCATCCTCTGCCAATTTGTTCGCCAGGGCCTCGGCCTGCTCTTCCTTAACAACATCGAGGGGGTAGCCGGTAAACATGGCCTTCTGCTCGTCGTTGAGTTCAGCTTCTATCCAGGGGTCGATATCGGTGACGCGGCGATCGGTGCCGATGACAGGAATGCCCGCTTCAATCAGCCGTTTAACAATGGCCGTACCCAGGCCGCCAATTGCGCCGGTTACCAGTGCGTGTCCTCTACTCATAATATTCTCCAGTTAGTTGTATTAATTGTTGGTTAAAGTGAATTGTTGGCCCGTATTTGGCTTTGAGTTGGCTCGTAGTTAATTGGGGCAGCGATAAATTTGCAGAGGGATTTGACCAGTAAACAGCCCGGTATGGCAAGGCTTGTTGATGGGCTGGACGAAAACTAAGCTTCGGGCAAGAGGCGGTTCAGCGCCTCGCAGGCTTCGAGGTAGCCATGCACCATGGCCATTACCTGGTCGCGAGCACTGATAGTACTATTCATGCTGCCGACGATTTGCCCAACAGGGTTAAAGAAAAAGTCCTGAAATTTATCGGGGAAGCGATTCATTCGTACTACCGACTCACCGGCCATCATCATTTGCATAGGCGCGCCGAGGGAGGCCGGATTACCCGGTGCATCCCAGGCCTGAGTCCAGCTATTGCGCAGCATGCGCACGGGTTTACCAGTGAAGGAACAGGAGCGCACGGTGTCTGCCGAACCGGCTTTAAACATCGCCGTTTTGGCGGCTTCGGATGTATCCGCTTCAGTGGTGGTCAGCCAAATCGAACCACACCATGCCCCTTGAGCACCGAGGGCAAGAGCCGCTGCCATTTGCTGGCCACTGCCAATACCACCCGCCGCGAGCACGGGAATATCCCCCGCAATTTTGATCACCTCGGGCCATAGCACAAGGCTGCCAATGGTGCCGGTGTGGCCGCCACCTTCACCACCCTGGGCGATAATAAAGTCGAGGCCAGCATCGACATGATATTGCGCGTGTTTGGGTGAACCACACAAGGCACCAATCATCACGCCGGCATCCTGTACCTGTTTAATGACATCGGTCGGTGGTGTGCCCAGGGCATTGGCAATTAACCGGCAATTCTTATGCTCCAGTGCCACGTCGACCAGTGGAGCCGATACGGCATCGGTCATCGACAGCCGGTCTTCGAGCTTTTTACCGGGGGGCAGGGGCGGTACACCGGCATCGTCGAGTAACTGACGGGCGAAATCGCGATGGCCCTGGGGAATAGCAGCGCGCACCAGGTCTCTTTGTTTTTCAATATCACGCTCGCCACGGCCTTCAAAGCGGCGGGGGATGATAACGTCGACCCCATAGGGCCGGTCGCCGACTTTGTCGTCAATCCAGTCGAGTTCTATATGCAGTTGTTCCGGCGTAAAGCCGGTGGCACCCAGCACCCCGATACCACCGGAATTAGTGACGGCGGCAACCACGTCGCGACAGTGGGTGAAGGCAAATATAGGAAAATCAATACCGAGCTTTTTCGCCAGTTGGGTTTGCATAGGCCGTACCTCCAGCTTTGGCTCAGCCCTCTATTCGACCCTATACTCTTGATAGTCGGGTGATTAGTACAGTGGTGAGGGTGGAGCGCATTATTGTTTTTATAAGCACATAGCTTCCATAACAATAAAGGTAAGCCCTTATCAATAAAACTGTTTTTTGAGTAAATGTCGGTGGGGGGAAGGAGGGCTGCTGCAAGGCAAGGCCTTTCAATAAGGATGCTACAAGCTGTTTGCAACAGAAGTCGTTTATTGAAAGACCCCTGGGGATTACATCCTCAACTGGTCTGCGTACTCCTCTTCAGGGCAACTGATGGTCATATGCTCCTGCAAGCCCATCAACTGCATAAATGCGCCGTGATTGAGGTGAATTAAATGCTCGTGATCGCCGCTTTCAAGATAGAGGCTGTCCGACTCCTGCAAACACTCATCCCAAATGACGTGAAAGCCATAGATCTGCCCCAGCGCAGGCACCGCGCCGGGTTCACAGTCATCAAAAACACGCTCTAGTTCAGCTTCTTTGGTGAGCTGATACTCTCCGTTCATCATTCTATTGAGCCAATGAAAGACGATACGGTGTGAGGCGGGAATGACACAGAGCAGGTCGTTTTCGCCATCGTGACAGAGCACCGCTTTAACCACCTGACGGGCGGGTAGGTGTGCCATATGAGCTGTGTGCAGACTGGAGTGAGAATGCGGGTGGGCCAGCAAATCGTAGTCGACACCGACTTTGTGTAAGTGTTGTTGCACGCTGTATACCATAGTCATCGCCAGGCCCTCCAAAGGCTTGTTTTTGGTGTTCCGATCAATGGTTCAATTATTGCCTAAACCTGTTTTTGCCTTTTTAACCATTGCCTTCGCCATGTTTCTCAACGAAGCCAAAGGTACAATAGCTAGAATTATGTCCGCCGGCACAGTGGCGCTGATTGAAGTGCGCTAACTCAACAAGAGCAAAAAGCTCACCTGTAGAATCTCACGAGGTCACATGTCAGAGCAGTCCGTAGAACACCTAAGTTTTACCGTGGCCCAGCACTCGGTGGCCGGTGTTAAGCCCCAAAATGAAGATGCTCTTGGCATACGCATTCCCCAGGGACTGACATTGACCAATAAGGGTGCGGTGGCGGTGATTGCCGACGGTGTCAGCGCCGCAGAGGCAGGCAAGGAAGCCAGTGAAACCTGCGTCCAT
>CAYWXW010000080.1:0-15163 GCA_964462265.1 uncultured Porticoccaceae bacterium
CCCGTCGAATCTCTATCGACACGGTGCACGGTGGTTTCGGGGAATAGCGCCTGCAAGGTGGCCTCGCTGCGCTCAGTACCCTGGCCCAGATAATTCAGTTGCTGACTGCTGCACTCGGGGCAGGTCGATGGCAGGGCCTGGCGTGATTCACAGTGGTGGCAATGCAACCCCGGCCGGTTGGTGTGCACGGTGAGGTGGGCATCGCAGTGTTTGCAGTTGGCGACCCAGCCGCAGTCGTGGCACATCAATGTCGGTGCAAAGCCGCGACGATTGAGAAATACGAGAATCTGATTGCCCTCTGCCAACTGGGTGCTAATCGCTTCTATAACCGTCTGGGAAAACCCCGTGTTGAGCTGGCTGTGGCGAATATCCACCAATTGCCAGGCGGCCTGCACCGCGCCACCGTGACGGCCCTTTATTGCAATGTGGCGATAACGCCCTTGTTGGCAGTTGTACAGGCTTTCCAGGGAGGGTGTGGCCGAGCCGAGTAGCAGGGGAATGTTCTCTCGATTGGCACGCATCACCGCCACATCGCGGGCCGAGTAGCGAAAGCCCTCCTGCTGCTTAAAGGAGCTGTCGTGCTCTTCATCAACAATAATAATGCCGGGTGATTTCATCGGCACAAAGGCGGCGGAGCGGGTGCCAATAATAATACCGGCACTGCCGCTGGCTGCTGCCCACCAGGCCTCCAGTCGTTGTCGCTCACTGAGGCCCGAGTGAATGAGGGCGATGGGGCAATTAAAGCGGGCTTGAAAGCGGGCCAGGGTTTGTGGGCTGAGATTGATTTCAGGGATTAATACCAGTGCCTGTTTTGAATAGCGCAATACCTTGGCGATGGCCTGCAAGTAAACTTCGGTCTTGCCCGAGCCGGTTTCGCCGTCGATTAAATAGCTGTGATAGGCGTGAAACTCGACGTGTTCGAGGGCCTTTTGCTGATCGTCGGATAGGTGTAGTGGTGTTTCGGCAAGAATGTCGATCTCGCCATCGGGGTCAAAGAGTTGGCCCGATATTGTGCTACTAAAGTTTTCTATCAGTTCTTTATTCTTCAGGCTGCGGATCGTAGCGGTGCTAATACCGGCGGCGGCGAGTGCCTCTCGGCTGAGGCATTGGTTCACTTGCAGTAATTGCAAGAGGGCCTGTTGGCTAGGGGCGCGACGCAGGGCATCATCGGGTAGACCTTTGCCGTGGGTACTTAAGCGCCAGAAGTTTTGCTGGGGTAAGTCACCGCCCTTGCGCAACAAGGTCGGCAGGGCACTGGCCAGCACATCGCCGAGGGGATGTTGATAATAACGAGCGGCCCAGAGTAAAACCTCGAAGAGTACTGGCGGCAAGAGGGAGGCCTTATCCAGTACGGCGGTAATGGGTTTTAGCTTGTCGACCGGATAGTCGCTGTTTGAGGTGCTGGATACGACAATACCGGTCACCTCGCGCTTGCCAAAGGGCACGGTAACGCGCACACCGGGTTCGAGGGTTGAGTCAGCATCGACGGCAGGCAGATAATCAAATAAGCGGCGCAGTGGCGACTGCACGGCAACTTGATAAAATAGCGTATCTGTCATTTTTGGGTGATAACTCAGCTGTGATTTTTGAAGCGAATCGAGACTTGGGGCCGGTGTCTTGTCGGGACTATTGTCCGGTGAAGTGGGCCACTGTGCAATCGGCAGATTGGTTGTGGTCATTTAGTGACCCTGAGATAAGTAAGCCCTTGAAACTCGTTGGCTTTATGCTTGAATCACGTAGCTTTTCTGGTAATATGCGCGCTCCTGCAAGTCTGCATGCGGTGCCGGACAAGGTAGCCCTCTATGATCGCGCTATTATTTAATGAGTGTTACTAATAATTAGTTAAGACTTAGTGAATGTTTAGCAAGTTATGGTTGGCGACAGCTTTGGTGGCGGTGTGCAACAACCCTGCAACAATGAGGCAAGTAAAATGAAAGCTGAAATACATCCTACTTATGGCAAGCTGAGCGCAACCTGCAGCTGCGGTAATGTAATTGAAGTTGGTTCAACACTGACGAGTCAAATTCACCTCGACGTCTGTTCACAGTGCCATCCCTTTTACACGGGCAAGCAGAAGACAGCGGACGTGGGTGGTCGAATTGACCGTTTCAACCAGCGTTTTGGCGGTATCAGCAGCGGCAAAAAGTAAATTTAGCCAGCTGGCTGACAAGCCAATGAAGAGTGCGCTCAGGGTTAATACTCGGAGCGCATTTTTTTTCGTCTCAATTTTCTCTTTCTCTCTATTTACTTCAAATACCTCTCTAGCCGATAGTTGTCGAGCTAGCGACCTTGGCCGGGGCCGAGGTGAAAGCGTTGCTATTAAAACTGTTTATGACGGCGATACGCTCACCTTAAGAGATGGTCGCAAAATACGTTTAATTGGCGTCAATACGCCGGAGCGCGGCCGCAAAGGTAAGCCCGATGAAGTTCTGGCGCTGGCGGCTAAACAGGCGGTGCAAAGTGCAGTTGAAAGCGCAGTGCAAGCTGGCAATTCTCGGCAGCAGGGTGTGCGACTTTACCTCGGTCGAGAGCAGAGTGATGCCTACGGCCGAACATTGGGGCATATATTCGTCGATGGTCAAAGCCTCTCCGCTACGTTGCTGAGCAAGGGGCTGGGCTGGCATGTGGTCGTGCCGCCCAATACCGGTCTGGCGTCCTGTTTTGCCGCAGCCGAACAACGCGCCCGGCGCCAGGGTAAAGGTTTGTGGCGCAGCACACTGGCACAATCGATTGCCACGAAAAACATTGTGCAGGGTGGTTATCAGCGGGTGCGCGGCATTGTGCGCAAGGTCAGTTTTGCCAAAGCCTGGTGGATTAATTTTGACGATGGTTTTGTGGCGGTGATTTACCCGGAAAATCAGCCGTATTTTGATAAATCAATGGTTAGCGGCTGGCGGGGTAAACAGCTGGAAATCGAGGGCTGGGTGTATGGGGCGAAGTATCGCGGCCAACCGCAGTGGCGCATTAAATTGACCACGCCTTATAGTATGTCAGTGTTGTAAGTGAATGCTTAGGGATTGGTTGCGTGGAAATGACAGCGAGATTTTTTCAGCAGGCCCTCCAGCAGCCCCCCCCCTTTGTTTAATTAATAGCTTAATCGATAGTTTGATCGTCGGAGCTGCTGCTTGTTGCTGTACTGGTGATTTTTAGCTGTTGCCGTAAGACATTAAGCGATTAAAGCGATTTTCGATTAGTTGGTCGAGGGGCTCACCCTGTAGTCGATCGAGCTGTTCAATTAAGCGCCCTTTCAGGGTTTCAGCCATGGTGTCGAGATCACGATGGGCGCCGCCGAGGGGCTCGGGAATAGTCTCATCGGCAATACCCAACTCTTCGAGAACACTCGATGTCACGCCCATGGCCTCTGCAGCCAACGGGGCTTTTTCTGCTGTTTTCCAGATAATGTTGGCGCAGCCTTCGGGTGAGATAACGAAATAGGTCGAGTATTGCAGCATATTCAGCCAGTCACTGACACCAATGGCGATGGCGCCACCGGAGCTACCCTCGCCGATAACCGTGGCGATAATGGGCGTTTTCAAACGCGACATAACGGCCAGGTTCTGGGCGATAGATTCACTAATACCGCGCTCTTCCGAGTCGATGCCAGGGTAGGCGCCGGGTGTGTCGATGAAGGTCAGGATGGGCATTTTAAAACGCTCAGCCATTTCCATCAGCCGCAGGGCTTTGCGATACCCCTCGGGCTTGGGCATGCCAAAGTTGCGTTCGACCTTTTCAGCGACGCCACGACCCTTTTCCTCACCGATGACCATCACCGGTTTGCCGTCGAGTCTTGCGACACCGCCAATAATGGCCTTGTCATCACCAAAGTGGCGGTCGCCGTGTAACTCTTCAAACTCGGTGAAGATTTTAGGAATGTAGTCTTTGGTATAGGGACGCAAGGAAAAAATACTCTCGGTCAGCTTTAGTGATTTACCGCGTAATTTTTTGATCTCATCGGCAATGTTCAGCTCATTGTCGTTGCCGACCAATTGCAGCTCTTCGATTTTAGCCTCGAGTTCGGCGATGGGCTGTTCAAAGTCCAGGTAGTCAAGATTCATATTGCTTTAATTCCGCTTGCTTTATGCCGTGAGGGGCCGTCGAGATAGATGGCCAAATTATACAGATACTTCATTTAATCGAAACATCGAACTGATACTTTGCGGCAATTTCTTTATCGGCTTTGTATTTGCTGTGTTAGTAGAGCAGCTGTAAATTGCCGGCGCCGAAGCTGTCCCGCAGGTGATGCAGAAGTTCGTCTTCGGGCTGTATCGCCCATTCATCAGCCAGGGCGAACTCACCCTCCGCACCTCGGCAGCGATATTTCACTTTAACGCCACATTGTCCACTTTTGTAGGGCTTGAGTAATTGTTCGAGGTTGTCGACGGTCGCTAATGTCATGGTGCTGCCAGAAAGGTCGATGGCGAGACCCTTGAGCATGCTTTGGCGGGCTTCGATTAAGGTGCGTACTTCCTGCGCGCGCATTTTCAGGCCGCCGCTGTATTCGTCCTCGCTGAGTACACCGTTGACCACGACCATGGAGCCCTTGCTGATTTTGTCGCGGCAGGCAGCGTATTGTTCGGAAAAAATGGTGATGTCAATGCGGGCAGTGTCATCGTCGATGATCATCACGCCCATTACGCCGCGACTGGTTTTGATGGTGCGAATGTCGAGCACCAGGCCGGCAACGATTTGTACACTTCTCGAGGGTTGCAGCGCTTTGAGGCGACAGCTAATAAAGTTGCTCAGCTCGCCCACGTATTCCTCAATGGGGTGGCCGGTGAGATAGAGCCCCAGGGTGTCCCACTCGCCCTGTAGGCGATCGCGCAAGCGGAAGCGGCGCACCTGCGAGAAAGCGGCGTAGCCGATTTCCGGTGCGCTTTCGGCGGGGGTGGCACCAAATAAATCGACCATGCCACTGGCGGCATTTTTACTGTGCTGGTCGGCCAATTTCACGGCTTCTTCCATTGCTGCCAGCATCACCGCACGGCTGTAGCCGGGGTCATCGTTGGGGCCTATTTTGTCGAGGGCACCGGAGCGAATCAGGGCTTCAAGGGCGCGTTTGTTGACTTTGCGAGCGTCGATGCGGGTGCAAAAATCAAAGAGGTCTTTGAAGGGGCCGCCACTGCTGCGGGCGGCAAGAATACTCTCTACCGGGCCTTCACCCAGGCCTTTAATGGCACCGAGCCCGTAAACCACGACAGACTCGAGGGATACCGAAAACTGGAATTGCCCGATATTGACGTCCGGCGGGGTAACGACCAGCTCCATTGCCCGGCACTCGTCGATCAAGGTCACCACTTTGTCGGTGTTTTGCATATCGGCAGATAATACGGCGGCCATAAAGGCGGCGGGGTAGTGCACTTTCAACCACGCCGTTTGATAGGCGAGCAGGGCATAGGCGGCGGAGTGAGATTTGTTGAAACCGTAGCCGGCAAACTTTTCCATTAAGTCGAAAATGTTTTCTGCCAGTTCATTACTGACATTATTGTTGGCCGCGCCGTCGACAAAAAGCTGGCGCTGTCTGGCCATTTCTTCGGCCTTTTTCTTGCCCATCGCGCGGCGCAGCATATCGGCCTCGCCCAGCGAATAACCGCCGAGCACCTGGGCGATCTGCATTACCTGTTCCTGATAAAGAATAATGCCGTAGGTCGGCTCGAGCACGGGTTTTAAATCGGGGTGCTGGTATTTGGGGTGGGGATAGGCCACTTCCTGGCGACCGTGCTTACGGTTGATAAAATCGTCGACCATGCCCGACTGCAGGGGGCCGGGGCGGAACAGGGCCACGGGACTCGAGCTGAAACACCGCCGTGGTTTCGGCGCGCTGTAAAAGCCGATAACTGCCGGGGTCGTCGAGGGGGATGTCTTCAATCACCACCGGTGGTTTGCCGTTTCGCTCATTCTGCGTATTGGCGTTGTCCAGGGCCCAGTCAATAATGGTCAGAGTGCGCAGACCGAGGAAGTCGAACTTCACCAGGCCGACGTCCTCGACATCGTCTTTGTCGTACTGGGTAACCAGGCCGTCGCCAGCCTCATCGCAGTACAGGGGAGCGAAATCGGTTAGCCGGGTTGGTGCTATGACAACACCGCCAGCGTGTTTGCCAGCATTGCGGGTCAGGCCCTCGAGCTGCAGGGCCATCTCCCAAATTTCCTGGGCCTCTTCATCCTGTTCGAGAAAATCCCGCAGTATTTCTTCCTGATCAAAGGCTTTTTGCAGGGTGATGCCGATTTCAAAGGGAATCATTTTCGATAATCGATCGGCCAGCCCATAGGACTTGCCCTGAACCCGGGCGACGTCGCGCACCACCGCCTTGGCGGCCATGGTGCCGAAGGTAATAATTTGCGAGACCGCGTCGCGGCCATAGCGCTCGGCGACATAGGCGATCACCCGGTCACGATTGTCCATGCAAAAGTCGATATCGAAATCGGGCATGGAGACCCGCTCGGGGTTGAGAAAACGCTCAAACAGCAGGTCGTATTCGAGGGGGTCGAGATCGGTAATCTGCAGCGCGTAAGCCACCAGTGAACCGGCACCCGAGCCTCGACCGGGACCGACGGGAATATCCTGCTCTTTGGCCCAGCGGATAAAATCCATCACGATGAGAAAATAACCGGGGAAGCCCATTTGATTAATGATATTGAGCTCGAAGTCGAGGCGTTGTGTGTAGTCCTCAAGACTTTGCTTGGTGTCGGGGTTGAGAGTAATGCTCTCCAGTCGCTTAGCCAGCCCTTCCTCGGACTGCTGGCGGAAGAACGACTCGGTGGTCATGCCCTCGGGTATGGGGTATTCCGGTAGCTGTGGCTTGCCCAGCGTGAGGATCAGGTTGCAGCGCTTGGCGATTTCAACGGAGTTTTCCAGCGCCTCGGGAATGTCGGCAAACAGCGCCTGCATTTGCTCACTCGACTTTAAATATTGCTGGTCACTGTAACGGCGCTCGCGACGGGGGTCATCGAGGGTGCGGCCCTCGACAATGCAAACTCTGGCCTCGTGGGCTTCAAACTGTTCCTGGCGAATAAAGCGCACATCATTGGTGGCGACTACCGGGCAGTCGAGAGTTTGGGCCAGCTCAACAGCGCTGTGGACAAAGTCTTCTTCGCCGGGGCGATTACAGCGCACCAACTCGAGATAAAAGCGATCGGGGAAGTCTGCCATCCACTCTTTGAGAAGGCGTTGGGCCAGCGGAAGGTGATTGCCAGCCAGCGCTACACCGACATCACTTTTATTGCCACACAGCGCAATCAAGCCGTCGCCAAGTTCCTTCAGCCAACTACGACGAATGCGGGGCAGACCGTGAACCTGGCCTTCGAGGTAGGCGCGGGAGATCAGTTTAGTGAGGTTTTGATAACCCGCATGATTTTGTACCAGTAAGGTAATTTGGCTTTGTGGGTCGTCGGTTTTATCGCCGGCAATGGTCAGGTCACTGCCGCAGATGGGTTTAACGCCGGCGCTCTGAGCGGCTTTATAAAACTTCACCAGCGCAAAGAAATTGCAGATATCGGCGACGGCAACGGCGGGCATATCGAGCTCGCGCACTTTGCCGACTAAGGGCTTGATGCCAATGGTGCTATCGGCAATGGAGAATTCACTGTGCAGGTGTAAATGGATGAAAGCGGGCGCTTGCGCGGGAGGGGGTACTGGAGCCTGCTCGGACATAGACGAACCTGATTAACACAGCGAGCCTAATTTATAGTCCCGCAGAATGACTGAAATGGTGGCTGATATTAGCAGCTCGGTAGGGTCGTTCGATAGGGCCGCTTGAAGGTGTTTTTTTAAGCGTTATCGTTAGGCTGAGTTGTTGCGCTTTGCCGCCTCGGCGCGAAGCGCTGTGGCCTCGAGAATTAAGTCCAGCCCTGTTTTGTCCGTGGTTGGCAGGGCAACATCGCTCTCGCCCAGTGGCGTGACTCTATCGGCCCAGGTAAATAGCGATGCGCCCCAGGTTAAGCCGGCGCCAAAGGCGACGATTAATATTGTCATACCGGGTTTGACGCGCCCCTCTTCAAGCGCCTCGCACAGGGCGATGGGAATACTTGCGGTCGAGGTGTTGGCGTAGTTACCCAGGGTGACGACGACTTTCTCCATGGGGATTTCAAGACGCTTGGCCAGCGCCTCAATAATACGGGTGTTGGCCTGGTGGGGTATCACTAGGTCGATAGCGTCGAGACTGGTCCCGGAATTTTGCAGCACATCGGTGCACGCCGAAGCCATGCCATTGACGGCGTTGCGGAAGATTTCGCGCCCGGAAAAATCCAGTGACACATCTAAAGGGCGGTGCTGAGCAACGGCATGCATACCGAAGTCGGGCATGGCCAGTAGCCCGCGGGTATCTTGCACGCAGCCCAGCTTACCCTGAAAAAAACCACTCTTTTGCTCGGAAGCTTGCAGTACAACGGCTCCGGCACCATCGCCAAAAAGCACGGCAGAATCCCGTTTATTGGCCCAATCCATGAGTGAGCTAAGACGTTCTGAGCCAACAACCAGCGCGGTCTTGATAGAACCGGCGCGAATCATATCCGAGACCATGTTGAAGCTATAAAGAAAGGCAGTACAAGCGGCGTTGAGGTCAAAGCAGGCCGCGTTAGCAGCGCCGATTTTGCCCTGTAACAGGGATGCGGTGTTGGGGATAATTTCATCCGGCGTGGTGGTGGCGTAGGCAATGACATCGACATCGAGTGCGCTAATGCCAGCACAGGCGAGTGCGCGCTCGGCGGCAACGTGGGCCAGATCGACATTCATTACATGACTAATACGCCGCGCATTAATGCCAGTGCGTGAGCTAATCCATTCACTGGACGTATCGACTACGGTGGAGATGTCTTCGTTGGTTAAAACTGCAGGTGGCAGGAAGCGACCCCATCCCGTAATTTGAGCGTACAACATGCCAACCCCGTTAAGCTAATATAGAAAGTATATGACCGTATGATTACGCCCGCGATTCTCCAGCACTTGGCTTGTAAGTGCAACGCGCTGAGGTGTTTTTTTACCACGGGAAGCTATTGTGCTGGCTGCCGACTGCCGACTGCCGACTGCCGGGGGCTACACCAGACCTTAAAGAATCTCGAGTTAAAGCAGGGCTAACTAGGCAAGGCTCAAAGGGTTTTTTCCTTCGATTTTGCAGGTGCTGCCACAGGTGCTAAGTATTCAACACTGCTAAGAAATAGGAGATTTGTTTTCAAACCCGTGGCCCCATTAGCAGGTCAGCCAACTTAGCCCGTTGGTATTTCGCATCCCCATAAAGAACCTGATTGTGCTTTTGACGCTTACTGTAGAGGTGGACAAAGCACTCCCAGGTAAAGCCGATGCCGCCGTGAAACTGAATCGAGCGGTTGCAGGCGAAGGCCGCCATCTCTGCGGCAGATGCCTTGGCCATACGGGCAAACTTGGCGGCATTCTCGGGCTCGCTATCAATAGCGCAGGCAGCGTTGTAGGTGAGTGATTTGGCCTGATCGATCATAATCATTAAGTTGACCAGCGGGTGTTTCAAGGCCTGAAAGTAACCCAGCGGATGGTCAAATTGTTCTCTGACTTTCATGTATTCAACCGTAGTTTGCAGCTGCCATTCCCCGGCACCACACATATCGGCGGCAAGCAGAGTTAACAGACCGGGTTCGGCCTGTTGAAGTACGTTGCAAGCCTCATCACTCAGCAATTGTTTGTCATTGACCGGGACATTATTAAAGTAAATATGGGCCTGATCACGGGTCAAATCGATAATGGCATCGGCGGTGATATCGAGCCCTTCACTACTAACAGGTATTTCATACAGGGCAGAACCTTTACTGGTTTTGGCTTGCACAATAAACGTTTCAACTTTACGCGCATCTTGCACAAACCAGGCACTACCGGTGAGCTTGCCATCGACAAGTTCGACATCACAATCTGCCGTTAGCCAGGAGCCATTCTTTGGTGTGCTCGCAAGGCTTGCTGTTTTACCCGCAGTAATTTCGCTCAGTAAATGACTCGCCGCTGGCGTGTGGCATTCGCGCAATACCAGGCTGGCATTAGCGGTGGCAATAAACGGTGAGGGCAGGGCGACACGGCCCGCTTCTTCCACCAGAGCGCAGAGGGCGACGAGGCTCATGCCCATACCTCCATCGGCCTCGGGCACAATCACGGTGGTCCAGCCGAGTTCGACAATCTGGCGCCAAAGATCCTTGTCCCAGTGACAGGGTGATTGCCGATAGGGGTCTGAGTCACTGGCGACGAGCTGGTGAAGTTTGTCGGTGGGTAAATTATCCTGCAGAAATTTACGCGCGGTATCACGGAGCATTTTTTCATCTTCACCAAAGGCGAAGTTATTAGCTTGAGTCATTGTTTAATCTTCTTTTAAGCAATTATTTATTATTCTGGTTATTTTGATTTGGCCATGCCGAGTATCCGTTCACCGAGAATATTTCGCTGAATTTCACTGGCACCAGCGGCAATGGTGATGCCGTAAGAATTCATATAGGCCAGCGGCCATTCACCACCAGCAGGGGCATTTTCATCATTGATGTAAAGGGTGCTGTGGGCGCCGAGAATATCGATGGCGACGGCGGCATTGTCCTGGCGAACTTCTGACATTACCAGCTTGGCCTGCAGGGGAATGCGCATGGGGTGTTCGCACAGTCCCTCTACTTTGGCACGACGAGCGCCCTGCTTTGAGCCCTCCTGACGAATAATCATCTGCATGATTTGATCGCGTAACAGTGGGTCGTTAGCGGCACTTTGACCATCGCGAGTTGAATCTTTGGCCAGATCAATTAATGCATAGGCATCACCCACGGCACTGGCTTTGTCATTGCCGCGACCGCTGGACGGCGTGACCATGGGCCCGGCGCCGCGCTCATGAAGCAAAGTGGTCTGCGCAACTTGCCAGCCTTTGCCAATAGCGTCGAGGCGGTATTCGTCGCCAATTTCAAGGTTGTCAAAAAACACTTCATTAAAGCCGGTTTCGCCGGTAATTTTAATTAAGGGTCGCACCGTCACACCCTTACCCAGGGCTGATTTAATGGGCACTACAAAATAGGAGAGGCCATCGTACTTGCTCGATTTGTCAGTGCGCAGTAAAAGAATCATCCAGTCGGCAAAGTGAGCGAGGGAGGTCCAGACCTTGTGGCCGTTAATAATCCATTTATCGCCCTTGCGCTCTGCAAAGGTTTGTACATTGGCCAGATCAGAACCGGCGCCTGGCTCACTAAAGCCCTGGCACCAGACGTCTTCACAGGAAAACAAGCGGGGTAATAGACGCTCTTTTAAAGCTTGTTGGGCGTGAAAGTGTATGGTCGGTGCAGCCATGCCCAGGCCGAGAATATTCGGCAGAAAAGGTTTGCCCGCCCGGGCCATTTCCTGGTTGGCGATTGCCTGGCAGTCCTTGCGTCCACCACCACCTTCGGCAACGGGGTAGTCACAGCCAATTAAACCGGCCGCGTAGGCTTCGCCTTGCCATTTGCGCAGATAGTCGAGTTGTTCGGGATACATGATTTCAATGGCGGATTGGGGCAGTCTGGTCGAGGGCGTGCCGGCATCGTGCTGGCTCAACCAGTCGCGGCAGTAGGTGCGAAATGATGCTTGCTCGGGACTATCCTTTTTATTTTCCTGGGACATAATCTAACCTTTATCTTATCGCTCCGGCTTGGTGGCGATTCTATTTTTGCCTTGATAATAACATTGAGTCGTGTCAAATGTCTGTCAACTGGTTATGATCAAGGCGTAAGTTTTAGGGTGGGGATGATCTCCCTCCCCTGAATTCAGATAATAAATACGAGGCGATAAAGAAAGTATTTTCTTTATCTTTAACCTAAACTCAGTTAATAAATTTTAATAAAAAGAGGAATTAAAAGCATGACTATTCGATATGACGATCGCGTCGCGGTTATAACCGGTGCTGGCTCTGGCCTTGGTCGCAGTCACGCCCTGTTTTTAGCATCGCGAGGCGCCAAAGTTGTGGTTAACGATTTAGGTGGTGCCGTCGATGGTAGCGGTGCCTCCACCTCAGCGGGTGACAAAGTCGTTGCTGAAATTAAAGCGGCGGGGGGCGAGGCCGTTGCCAATGCTGATTCGGTAGCAACGCCCGAAGGTGCGGCGAATATTATTCAATGCGCCATCGATAATTATGGTCAGGTTGATATTTTAATTAACAATGCCGGTAATTTACGCGATAAATCTTTTGCCAAACTTCTGCCCGAAGATTTTGATGCGGTGGTGGATGTGCATTTATCCGGCTCAGCCTATTGCACTCTGGCTGCCTGGCCTCACATGAAAGACGCCGGTTATGGGCGTATTGTTATGACGACTTCATCGGCCGGGCTATTTGGTAATTTTGGTCAGGGTAACTATGCAGCGGCAAAAATGGGTGTTTATGGCTTGATGAATGCGCTCAAGCACGAGGGGCGAAAGTTTAATATTAATATCAATACCCTGGCGCCCATGGCGCTGACCCGCATGACCGAAGACATTATGTCGGACAAGATTAAACCTCTGGTTAAGCCAGAATTTGTCACGCCAATAGTGGCTTGGTTTTGTGCTGAAGAGAATACGACATCCGGTGATGTAGTCGAAGCGGGTGCCGGTTATTATGCCAAGGTACAAATTGTCGAAGGTGCGGGGGTGGTGCTCGGTGGTGGCGAAATTCCAACGCCAGAACTTATTCAGGAGAATTACGACAAGATTGCTGATATGAGCGAGGCGGCTCCCTTTGATTCAGCTAATGATATTATGCGTCATGTATTTCGTACGCTAAGGCCTCGATAATCTACAGGCAGGACTGTGCTTATGAATAGTCTTATTTATTAGCACAGTCCTGCATTGGGGTAGTGAGTATTTTTACTAGTAATCTTCAACAGAGTTTTCAAAAATAAAACCACTTTTCGCCATGGTAATGCGGTGGCGCTCGCCTTCAATTTTTGCATCCCAGGCCTCATAACCGGCATCACCGTGCCAAATGGCGACCCGGTCGCCGTCCTCCGTTTTACCGAGGTGGGTCTCGTAGATTTTTGGTGGTCTCGATGCAAACACGCTGAGTAGTTCGTCGACGGAGCCATATTTTGCCAGGTAGTGCAGTGTCACCCAGGTGGGAGGCACAAAGTCGAGGGTGCGTTCAGTGTGGCGCTTAATAGCATCCTTCGGATTAATCCACTGGTGGTCGTGGATCTCGCCACCATCGATAATAATTTCTTTGTGCTCGGGCACACGGGCGGCAAAAAACCATGTGGTAAAGCGCTTTGGCGTAATGGGTGGCGGCGTCCAGTGGGAGAACCAGATAAAGTCTTCTGGGTCGGCGTGAATGCCGGCTTCCTCGTGAGTTTCTCGCGCCGCCGCAAAACGAGCGGCTTCGGTTTTATCACCACTGGCGGGGTAGTCGTCGGCGTCGATCCGCCCACCGGGGAAAACCCACATGCCGCCGAAGCGGATATTTTTGTTTTTACGCAACATCAGCGTTTCTATGCCAGCGTCGCTATCACGCAATAAAACTACCGTTGCAGCGGGAATGGCCTCTTCGGTAATCGGCTTATCACCGGGCTTGATTAGGTCGGCGTAGGGGTCGCTGGCGTGCTTTTCAGGTGTTTTGTTGGAGCTGCTCATTATTATGTCCCGCTCGGGGCGGCTTCCTGTGTAAATTTTAATAAGATTCAGTGTAACGTACTTAGCTTTGTTAGCGAGCGTCCTGTTTGAGCAGTTATCACTGGGCGAGCGATTGAACAAAGATGGTGAAAGTCGAGTCCTCGGTTTACCATAGATGGCTGTTAAAATTTCACTAAATTTACACGAGGAAGTAGTGCCGATGCGTTTAGTCTCCTGGAATGTTAATGGTATTCGAGCTGCCATGAAGAAAAATTTTGTCCAAGCACTGGAGGAAATGGAGACCGACGTGCTTTGTCTGCAAGAAACCAAGGCCCAGGACGAGCAAGTGGCCGAGGCACTGGCGGAGATAAAGGGCTATCACCTCTACAGCAATTCGGCGGAGAAGAAGGGGTATTCCGGCACTGCTATTTTATCGAAAACCGAGCCCCTGTCGGTGCAGTACGATATGGACATTGAGGAACACGATCAGGAGGGCCGGGTGATTGCCGCCGAGTTCGAGGCCTTCTATTTAGTCACCGTGTACACACCGAATTCTGGTAGCGGCCTGAAACGGCTCGACTATCGTCAGCAATGGGACGCCGATTTTATCGCCTATATACAGCAACTCGAAAAACAAAAACCGGTTGTGCTGTGCGGTGATTTGAATGTTGCCCACAAAGATATCGACCTGGCGCGACCCAAGCCCAACTACAATAAAAGTGCCGGTTATACCCAGGTCGAAATTGATGGTTTGGATAATCTTGTCGCCGCTGGTTTTGTCGATACTTTCCGTGACCAACGCCCGGAGGAGGTCAAGTACAGTTGGTGGAGTTATCGAGCCGGTGCCAGAGCCAACAATGTCGGCTGGCGCATTGATTATTTTATGGTCTCGGCCAGCTTACAGCAGGCTGTTGAGGCGACGGATATTCTCAATGGGGTGATGGGCTCTGACCACTGTCCGGTGTTGTTGGATCTGTCTGTTTAGCGGATTTAGGGCTTGCCCCGCTGCTGACTACTCCTTTGTTAACTAGAACATGGGATGTAGTTCTAAATAACGATCACTCCAGGGTTCGCCGATAATTTCCATTAATTGGCGAATTTGTGATTTGGTAATGGCATCTTGTGAGGCGACGCTGTATTGGAGAATATCGTCTAATAAATCGGGGGAATCGAGAGTGGGCGCGCTGCCAAACTCCTCAGTAATACGTTTGCGCACGACGCGCAATTGGTCAATTTCCGCTTTGTTAAAAATAGCCATAGAGTCCGTCGTGTCCTGTTGAGTCAGCAAAAGCTCCGTTGCTAAAGAGTTATTGGGCGCAGTAATTGTAACGCGCTATTAGCCGCTGTCTATGCCCTATTTATCCCTTATTGCATCTATCGAGCTGTTATAAATGAGGTACCGCAGCGAGCAGGTCTTGAGTATACGTTTCGCGGGGTGCTGCCCAGAGTGTTTCAGTGTCACCACTCTCAATGACTTTGCCCTGGTGCATCACCAGCACTCGGTCGGCAATAGAGCGCACCACCGATAAATCGTGGGAAATAAATAACATACTCAGGTTGTGGCGCTCGACCAGTGCCAGAATTAGCTCAAGTATTTGTGCTTGAATAGTGACATCCAGCGCGGTTGTC
>CAYWXW010000081.1:0-6522 GCA_964462265.1 uncultured Porticoccaceae bacterium
AATCTAAAGATTTTAGCTCGCCATCTACTTCGTCCAGACTTATTCAGAGGCTCCCGTGCTCCCCGGGTTTTACTGTGAATGCACAAAAATCATTATTATTGATTAATACATAATAAAAAGCGGAAGGGGTGAGGTAATGAAATACAGAACATTGGGTAGTAGCGGCGTAAAAGTGTCGGCCATTGGCCTCGGCTGCATGGGTATGTCAGATTTTTACGGCCCTGCCGATGAGACTGAATCTATTGCCACCCTGCACCACGCACTAGCTGGGGGACTTAATTTTCTCGATACCTCCGACGTTTATGGCAAAGGCCATAACGAAACATTGATAGGTCGCGCCATTGCCGACCGCCGTGATCAGGCCTTTATCGCCACTAAATTCGGCATTGCCGGCGCTCGCTTAAAACCCGAGGGTGGTCTGGAAATGCAAATCGACGGACGACCCGAATATGTGAAATCAGCCTGCGATGCCAGTCTTAAACGCCTCGGCATTGACTGTATTGACCTCTATTATCAACACCGGGTTGACCCCAATGTGCCGATAGAAGAGACCGTGGGTGCCATGGCGGAGTTAGTCAGCGCCGGCAAGGTGCGCTTTCTGGGTTTGTCCGAAGCCTCTGCCGACACAGCCTTAATTCGTCGCGCCAGCAAGGTGCACCCCATTGCCGCTCTGCAAAGTGAATATTCATTGTGGACCCGCGACCCCGAGGCCGAAGTGCTGCCGGTGTGTAAAGAATTAAATATTGCCTTCGTACCCTATAGCCCATTGGGTAGAGGGTTTTTGACTGGCACTATTACTGATACAGCGCAAATGAGCGATAAGGATTTCCGTAAATCCAACCCACGTTTTCAGGCGGGTAATATCGAAGATAATTTGAAGCTGGCAGATAAAATCAAACAAATGGCCGCCGATAAAAACTGTGCCCCTGCGCAACTGGCACTGGCCTGGCTACTGGCTCAGGACGAACAAATACTGCCCATCCCGGGCACGCGCCGCATTAAAAATCTCGACAGTAATATTGGCGCGGTTGATGTTGAATTGTCGGCAGCTGAGTTGGCAGAGATCAGTGCTGCCTTCCCCGCTGGAGCCGCAGCGGGAAGTCGCTACGCGTAGAGTCGTCTTAAATGCTGAATAAAAAATTGTAGTTAATTAAACGTAAAAAAGTTGTGCAAAAATATTTAGACAGTAGCGATATTATTGATTGGCACCACCCTGGCGTGTCAGCGAAAGCGGCGCTGCTCGCTGCTAATCTTAAGGGTGATGAGGCCATAGCCGAAGCCTGCTTTGTTTTTGTGCGCGATCATATAAGCCATAGCTGGGATAGCCAGCAGAACCCCGTCACCAGTAGTGCTTCGGCAGTGCTTGAACATGGCACCGGCTATTGCTACGCCAAAAGCCATTTGTTGGTGGCTTTGTTGCGGGCCAATTCCATAGCGGCGGGCTTGTGCTATCAGCGCTTAACCATTGACCACGACCGGCCACCCTTTTGTTTGCACGGTTTAGTTGCCGTTTATCTTGATAAGCACGGCTGGTATCGCATAGACCCACGGGGTAATAAGCCCGGTGTTGACGCGACCTTTTGTCCGCCGCTGGAAATGCTGGCTTTTGCGACGGATCTTGAAGGTGAAGCCGACTTGCCGGAGATTTGGCCCGAGCCACTGGCTATTGTTGTTGAGGCTTTAAAGGACGGTAAAGATTATCTTGATGTGGCGCAAAATTTGCCCGATGTAGACTTAGTTAAAACCCGAACGAATTAAAAATTAAAAATTGATAAATAAATTATAAATAACGAGGAGTACGCCAATGAAATTACCCGAAGGCGCTTATTTAAAGCTTAACCCCGAAGACGAATACATGCACCCTCTGGGTAGCGAAGAAAACTTCAATGAAAGTATGTATTTTAATGTCTACGACCCCAAGGGCAAAGTGGGTGGCTGGTTTCGTATCGGCAACCGTGCCAATGAAGGCAATGCGGAAATGACCACCTGTATTTACCTGCCTGGCGGCTCCATTGCCTTTATGTTTCAGCGCGCAAAAATTGATAATAACGATGCCTTTAAAGCCGGTGGTATGGAATTTATTATCGATGAGCCCTACAAAAAACTGCGGGTAAAATACAGTGGTGAAGCCCTGTTAATGGCCAACCCCCACGAGATGATTAACCCCAGTAAGGCCTTTAAAAACAACCCTAAATTGCCCTGCACGGTGGAGCTGAGTTATCGCGGTGTATCGCCCATGTACGGCGGCGAACCGGTGAATGCCGATGGTTCGCCGTTGGAAAACAACCCCAATGCCGGTTTTTATCTCGGCCACTATGAGCAGCACATTGCTGGCACGGGCAAGATTGTTGTCGGCGATAGTACTTACACTATCGACGGCCTCGGCCTGCGCGACCACAGTTGGGGGCCGCGCTACTGGCAGAACGTGCAGTACTATCGCTGGCTGCCAATGAACTTCAGCGAAGACTTCGCCATTATGTGCCTCAATAAAACGCTTGGTGACGGCACGAAACTGATTGGTGGCATGGTGCTCAATGAGGGGCGTTACGACCTGATTCGCGAGGCCACTATTGAGACCGAGTGGGATGCAAACTATTACCAGAAAACCTTAAAAGCCTGGGCAAAAACCGATCATGCCGAGTATGAAATTGAAGGCCGGGTGATGTCGTTAATACCCCTGCGCAATCGCCGTACCCTTGACGATGGCACCGAGCTAATGACGCGCATCACCGAGGGCATGACGGAATACCGCTGTAATGGCATGGTTGGTTACGGTCTGTCGGAATATCTCGATCAAATTATTGACGGCAAACCTAACGGTATTTTCTCATGAATGACAAAAACGCTGGTGACAGCTCTGGTGATGTTAGGGCGCCGGGCTTAAGTGATAGCGACGTTGCTGGCTTACTAGAGAAAGAGGCAGCGGCCTATTTCCCAGCAGGTAAGGCTGAAAACATCGAGAAAATGTCGGGCGGGGCCTCCCGTGAAACCTGGTCCTTCGACTGGCAGGGGGCAGACGGCAGCAGCACGGGTTTGATTTTACGCCGCGATCCCGGCAATACCGGTAGCACTGGTGAAGAGGGCTGGCGCGGCGGTAAAACCACCTACTCCCTCGATCGTACGACTGAGGCCGAACTGCAGCGCACGGTGTATGAAGCTGGCGGCCTGGTCGCCAAAGTACATTTTGCCCTGCCCGAAGATCACACTCTGGGCGGCTGTTATGTGATGGACAGGATTGAGGGCGAGGTGCTGGCACCGCGTATTTTGCGTGACGAGGCCTATGCTGGCGCGCGCAAAACCATGGCGCGACAGTGTGGCGAAATCCTCGCCGGCCTGCACGCAGTCGATCCGGCATCGCTGCCAAAGAATTTGGTGCAAATGCCCGTCCAGCCTTTAATTGCCTATTACCGCGAATTACTCGACGGTATTAGCGAATTCTATCGCGATAACACCAAAGTAGGGCGGCCGGAATACCACCCTGCCTTTGAATTGACCTTTCGCTGGCTCGAACAAAATATGCCCAAAAATGCACCATTGGGTATGGTTCACGGTGACTTTCGCAACGGTAATTTTGTCGTTGGCCCGGAAGGGATTCGCGCCGTGCTCGATTGGGAATTGGGCCATGTTGGTGATGGCATGGAAGATCTTGGCTGGCTCTGCGTGCGCGCCTGGCGCTTTGGCCAGCACGATAAACCGGTGGGTGGCTTTGGTCAGCGTGAGGACCTTTTTGCCGGTTACGAAGATGCCGGTGGCCGTAAGGTGGACCCAAAAGTGGTGCATTTTTGGGAGGTACTGGGCACTTTAAAATGGGGCATTATTTGCATGTTCCAGGCCTATAAACACCTGTCTGGCCTGATCGATTCCTTCGAACACATGGCCATCGGCCGTCGCGCCTGCGAAAACGAAATTGACCTGTTAAAACTCATCGAGGAAGCCTAGTCATGCCACAAGATAGAGCCAGTGCCGAAGAACTACTGGGCGGGGTCGAAGCCTTTCTGCGTAAAGATGTGTTGCCGCAACTCAGCGGTGCCAGTATTTATAAATGCCGCGTGGCGGCGAATATTCTCAGCATTGTGCAGCGGGAATTGGCGCTGGGTGAAAGTGCCAATAGTGCTGAACTGCAAGGCCTGCAAAACCTGTTGGGGAGAGAAGGCGAGGGGACGGATTGTGCAACTCAGCTAGACGATCTCAATGCCGAGCTCTGCGCCAGTATTCGCAGCGGCAAACTTGATGGCCAAAGAACGGCCGTGATGAGCCATGTGCGTACAAGCTTGCAGGACAAGCTGGCCATTGCCAATCCAAAATATGCCGGTTATCGCGAGAGTTTAGGCGAATAGTCAGGCCCGATAGTTTTTTAATTCCTCTTGGATTTAAATCATAAGTGCGCAGAAAAATTAAATAATAAAAATAGTTTTGTTGTCGATAAAGGCGGCTTTTAAAGGTTTACATAGCCGCCTTGTCGACCACAAGCGTCGAAAAGGAGCTTCAAGTGACAGCGTTAAATAGCGTTAAACCCATGCTAGAGGGCGTGCGCGTTCTCGATTTCACCCAATATGTCGCCGGGCCAACGGTGACGCGAATGATGGCTGAGCTGGGTGCGGAAATCATTAAAGTGGAGCAGTCGCCCGGCGGTGACCCATCGCGCAATATCCCAGTCTTTAAGCAGCGCCGTAGTGCTTATTACGTGCAGCATAATCGCGGTAAAAAAAGCCTTTGTGTCGATTTTTCCAAAGCTGAAACCATCGAGATGCTTCACGACCTGGTTAAAACCGTCGATATTGTGGTGGAGAATTATGGCCCTGGGGTGATGACAAAGCGCAAGCTCGATTACGAAACTTTGAGCGCTATTTACCCGAAATTAATTTTCCTGTCGATTTCCGCTTTTGGGCGCACCGGGCCGCTGTCTGACCGGGTGGGTTTTGATCTCATCGCTCAGGCTTTTTCTGGTTTAATGCACATGACCGGCGAGCCTGACGGCCCACCACAATTTGTCAATATGGCCATTGCCGATGTCAATGCCGGCGTCCACGGTTTTGGCTTTCTCGGCTATGCCCTCTACCATCGTGAGCGCACTGGCCGGGGCCAGAATATCGACGTGGCAATGGTCGACGCTCTCTATCATATGCACGAAGCCAACGTTGAACTGTGTGCCAACGCCAAGGTTGAATACCACCCTATGCGCTGCGGTGCACACCACCAGGGCTTGGCCCCCTATGGTGTGTTTAAAGGTAAGGAGGGCTGGATCGCTATTCTTGCCGGTGATTTACAGTGGCCGGGTTTACCTCGTGCCATGGCTCAGCCCGAGCTGATTGAAGATAGCCGTTTTGCCGATATGCGCGGCCGTGCTGAGAACCGGCTTGAATTAGTCGCATTGGTGGAGGCATGGATGGCCGATATGCCATCCGATGCGGCTATTCTCGATACCCTGGCCGAGCACCGCGTGCCCTGTGCGCCGGTTTTATCGGTTGCCGATACGATTGGTCATCCCCACTTTGTCGAGCGGGAAATGGTGCGTAAAGTACCGGATAAAGTCATCGAAGATGGCGTTATTATTCCCGGCTTTCCGATCAAATCTTCAGAGCTACCCAGCTTGCCAGAATTGTGGACTTCATATCGCGGGCAGGACAATGCAGCGGTACTGCAAGACAGCCTTGGCTATAGCGATGCACAAATACAGGCACTTTGTGATGCGGGTGTCCTGTATGTCGAAAGTGGCGCTGGGTGATTTATTGTCGCAGTTCATACTTGGCACTTGGCACTGAATTAACTAGCGGTAACCTCGGGCGCGAATAATCGACTGAGCCTGAGGGCTTTGCAGAAATATAATAAAGGCCTCGGCAACGCTATTCTTTTGACCCCGGTTTAACATCACCGACATTTGTTGAATGGGGCTGTGCATTTCTTTTGGCACTCGCCAATAGGCGCCGCGTTCGCCCTTTGCTAGAGCAAGCACCTGTGCCTCGGCGATAAAACCTAACTGGGCATTACCCGATGCTACAAACTGAAAAGTTTGAGCAATGTTTTGTCCGGTGACGCGATAGGGCTTGGTGAGCTCGACCAGCTCCATAGTTTCCAGCGTTTCCATAGCGGCCCTGCCGTAGGGTGCCGTTTTTGGATTGGCGACGCCAAGGCCATCGCGAATCAGTTGCTGTGGCCGTTGCTCATCCGCTGATAAAAACACATCGAAGGGCGCGCCATTGTGTATCTGCGCAAACAGGGTGCCACTTGAGGCAAAGCTGGTGATAAGGCGATGGCCGCTTTCGTGCTCAAATAGCGGCTTTAACTGTTTAATAGTGGCGGCGAAATTGGCGGCAATGGCGGCGGTGAGCTGTTCAGCCTGAACACTGATGCTCAGGCTCATCGTCAATAACAAATAGGGAATGTGAGTTATAAAGCAAGACATGAGTCGTTTCGCTGGATAGCCAGTAGAGGGTGTCATCGTAAGGTGGATCTTTGCATGGCTAGCCTATGAATTTATTTACTGTGTAAAATACAACTTGTGTCAATGATAGCCGCACTGGG
>CAYWXW010000081.1:6622-9196 GCA_964462265.1 uncultured Porticoccaceae bacterium
GCTCTTATTTTACTGGTACTGGCTTGCAGTTATCCCTTTATGTCTTTCAAGGCCAGCGGGCTGGAAAGCCTGATGACCCTGCCGCAAACGGCTTTTAACTTGTGGCGCGATGGCATGCCTGTTCTGTCATTTTTGGTGGCCACCTTTATTATTTTTCTTCCCGCGTTAATACTCGCTTTAATATTGGCTTTAAATATAGCGCTACACACTGAACGTCACTACCACTGGTTGCGCCCCATAGGACGAATGATTTACAGCTTGCAGGGCTGGTGCATGGTTGAAGTCTTTTTTATTGGCGTATTGGTTAGCCTGGTAAAAGTAGGCCATATGGCGACGGTGGTGATGGGCCTTTCGTTTTGGGCCTATGCCGTGTTCAGCCTGTTCTTTGTTTTGTCGCTGTCAGGGCTTGACCGTGCCCAGTGTTGGCGGCGCATTGAAAGGCTGCAACCATGAGCACTGTACCGTCAGCATCGCCGACTGATTCACCCCGTGATGAACCGATGACAGCGGCCTCACAGGGTCTTGCCTCCTGCCATATTTGCCTTAAATTAGCTGACGCCGATCACCATTTTTGTCCACGCTGCGGTGCGGCCCTGCACCTGCGCAAAGCCAATAGTATAGATCGCACGCTGGCCCTGCTATTCACGGCCTGTGTGCTCTACATTCCGGCCAATGTATTGCCAATCATGGTGACGGATCAGCTGGGTCAGTCGACACCCAGTACCATTATTGGTGGCGTGGTGTTGCTGCTAGAGATGGGCTCGGCCCCGATTGCCGCCATCATTTTTTTCGCCAGTGTGATAATTCCATCGAGCAAGTTGGCGATGCTGTTTTACCTGTGCTGGAGCGTACGCAATGGCCCGCCAGAGACGGCTCGCCAGCGCACCGTTTTATATCGAATTACCGAGTTTATTGGCAAGTGGTCAATGATTGATGTGTTTGTGGTGGCGATATTAGTGGCATTAATTAATTTGACGAACTTGATAGTCATTCATCCGGGAAGGGCGTCTATTGCCTTTGCCGCCGTGGTGATGATTTCTATGTTGGCGGCAGAAAGTTTTGACCCGCGATTGATGTGGGACCAAAGGGAAAACAACGATGAGTGAAATGAAAGCTACCGTAAGCAGCGGTAGAAAGTTTTCTGCAATTTGGATTCTGCCACTGGTGACGCTAGTTGTTGGTGTCGTGATCGTCGCGCACTCGATAATGACAGACGGGCCGACAATCACCATTGATTTTGCAACAGCCGATGGTCTCGAAGTGGGTAAAACCAAAATCAGGCTACTGAGTGTCAATGTCGGTGTAGTTGAGAGTGTCAGCATTAAAGATGATTTATCCGGCGTAACGGCAACGGTCAAGCTTGACCAGAAAACCAGAGACATGCTGGTTGAGGATACTCGCTTCTGGATAGTACGTGCCCGCTTGGATACGCGTGGTATATCTGGACTGAGTACTATCGTGTCGGGTGCTTATATTGAAATGGACCCCGGCAGTGGTGTTAATAAGCAGAGATCCTATGTCGGCCTGGAGGAGCCCCCCCGAACACCCGCCGACGCACCGGGATTACGCTTGTCCCTCTACAGTGACCGTGCCGGGTCAGTCAGCGCGGGTAACTCTGTGCTTTATAGAGGCTATCCGGTTGGCCGAGTAGAGGCAATGACGTTTGATTCAGAGCGACGTCAGGTGCATTACGATATTTTTGTTGACGCCCCCTACCACGAGTTAATTGGTAGTTTTACCCGCTTTTGGGATACCAGTGGGATCGCCATGAAAGCCACCGCAGAGGGTTTTGAGGTGGAAATGGGTGCTTTGGATACCATTCTGTTAGGCGGTGTAGCCTTCGGAGAAATTCCTGGGCTATCGCCGGGAGCCCCCGTTGAAAGTGGTAAAGAATATAAGCTCTATGACGCTTATAGCGACGTCCTTAAGCACCCCTACAATTACGGGACACATTACGTCGTGTCATTCTCCCAGTCACTGCGGGGCCTGGTAGCGGGTGCACCTGTGGAATACCGGGGCATTGAAATTGGGCGAGTGGAAAGGGTTTTAACCAGGGAGTTGGCTGCTCAGGGTGTGATGGGTGGTGGGCAGGCTATTCCCGTCTTGATTTATATCGAGCCGGGGCGCCTCGAAGCGGGTGATAGTGAGGCGGGTGTTAAGGCATTTAGGCAAGTCGTTGCAGATGGTGTTAGTAGCAGTGGCTTGCGCGCTTCATTGGAAACAGGAAACTTACTGACGGGCAAGCAAATTATTAGTCTTGATTTTTACCCCGATGAAGAGCCGGCGGAATTGGGAGCGTTTAATGAATTCCGTCTTATTCCAACCATAGAAACCGGTATCGCACGCCTGGAGCACCAGGTTAGCACTTTTCTGGAAAAGCTGAATGCCTTAGCCCTGGATGAAACCGTAGCTGGAGTGAATAAAGTCTTAAATAAAGCAGATGGCACCCTGGTGTCTTTAACTGCAGCCATCGAGTCAATAAACAAGGTTTTGGCAAGTGATGATACCCAGGCTTTGCCGCAAGAGCTTATGGCGTCACTGGTTGATTTGCGTACTGTTCTTAATGGACTTTCC
>CAYWXW010000081.1:9206-15096 GCA_964462265.1 uncultured Porticoccaceae bacterium
TGGCGCAGAGCCTTGGCTCGTCTGTTGGCACACTGAACGGGACTTTATTGAGTCTGGATACCTTGCTTCGGCAATTGTCGATTAAGCCTAACGCGATTCTCTTTCCCGTTTCACCTGAACCTGATTTGATACCTGAGGCCCACTCCAAATGAAGTTTCCCATGCTGCTAGCAATCGTACTCGTCACTGGCTGTACGAGCTCAGTGCCGACGCTCAATCAATATCTGTTACGTAGTGATGTACCCAGCCAGTTTTCGGTTACAAAGCACCTCGCTACGGTGGGGCTTGGTGCTGTCATTGTGGCCCCTTACATTGACGGCCTTGGCCTGGTGCTGGAAAGCAGGGACGGTGAAGTGCGTGCGGCCCGCGATCATCAATGGGCCGAACCCCTACGGGACAGCTTGCGGGTCTTTATGGCCCGCGAAACCTCTGTCAGCGCTGGGCAAGTGATTCGCGCTTATGATACTGGCGATAACGACTGGCAGCGGCGTATCGATTTGCGCATCGACCAACTACACGGCACACCGAGTGGTGAGGCTAAATTGGTTGCCTATTGGCAGGTGTTTGATACGGAAAAACGCACTGTTATTTCTGAGAATGGTTTCAGTGACACTCAGGCACTGGGTGCCGATGGTTACGCGGCCCTGGTTGTGGCTGAAAAAGCCTTGCTGATCACGCTGGCAGCAAAGATGGCCGCTTCCCTTTAGGCTGTGTTAGGTGAGAGTAGAGTACTGTCGTCTTAGGGTAGTATCAAATTAACGATGGTAATAATGGTGCCAATAAATAACACCGTGAAAATAATACCGGCAAATACAAAAGTCTTAATATTACCGTGCTTGAAATCTTTTTCACGGTTGGCATTGGTTTGTACGCCAACTGCCGCCGACAAGGTGCTTTTTAGCAGATCGACTGCACTGTGTTTTTCCTTTTCGTCGTTTTCATCAGGTTGTTCAGTCATGCTTCACTCCTCAATCAGGGTTGTAGCCTAGCACTGGAGCCAGTTCACGCTCTAACTGTTTGGGGCTACTGTTTTTTCTCTGGGCCAGACTGTCAATTTGATCCCGCTGGATTTTACCGGTATTAAAATAGTGCGCTTCGGGGTGACCAAAATACCAGCCGCTAACCGATGCGGCGGGAAACATTGCGTCGCTTTCGGTGAGGGTTATGTCGGCATTTTCCTCGGCATTTAACAAACTGAAAATGGTGCGCTTTTCGGTGTGGTCGGGGCAGGCGGGGTAGCCGGGTGCCGGGCGAATACCCTGATATTTCTCGCCGATTAAAGCCTCGTTGTCGAGGTTTTCATCACTGGCGTAGCCCCATAATTCCATGCGTACACGTCGGTGTAATTGCTCTGCTAATGATTCTGCCAAACGGTCGGCGAGGGCTTTGACCATAATAGAATTGTAATCGTCACCCTTGGCTTCGTACTCTTTCGCTAACTCGTCGGCATTAATGCCAGTGGTTACCGCAAAGGCACCGATATAGTCTATTTTCCCCGAGGCTTTGGGGGCGATAAAATCGGCCAGCGATGTCAGTGGACTATCGTCTTTACCTTTGCGAACTTGCTGGCGAATAGCATGGCTGGTGGCAATGGTCTTGCTGGCGCTTGTATCGCTGTATATTTCGATGTCATCACCGTTGACGCGATTAGCTGGCCAAATACCCATTACCGCATTGGCTTTGAGTTTGTGATTATCGATCAAGTCGCGCAGCATGGTTTGGGCGTCATCGAATAAATTTTTCGCCGCTTCACCGACCACCTTGTCATCGAAAATTTTCGGGTATTTACCGACCAGGCTCCAGGTAATAAAAAAGGGTGTCCAGTCGATGGTGTCGATGAGTTCCTCTAATGGATAGTCTTTAAACACCTGTACGCCGAGGGTATTGGGTTGTACGGGCTTATAGTTTGCCCAGTCGCATTGCCAGCCGGCTGCGATAGCTTTTTCATAGGGCACGATGTCGCCACGAGGTGTCCGATTGGCGACACGCTCGCGCACCACGTTGTATTCGCTTGCGGTGTCATCGTAATAGCCCTGACGCTTTTCTGGGTTCATCAGGGTGCTGGCTACGCCCACTGCTCGGGAGGCATCGGCAACGTAAATGGCCTGGGCACGATGGTATTTGGGGTCTATTTTTACCGCCGTATGGGCTTTGGAGGTGGTGGCACCGCCAATCATCAACGGCAGGTCAAAGTCGAGTCTTTCCATCTCGGCGGCAACGTGAACCATTTCATCGAGGGAGGGGGTGATGAGACCAGAGAGACCAATAATATCGACCTTTTCCTCTTTGGCGACGGCGAGAATTTTATCGCAGGGCACCATCACGCCAAGGTCGATCACCTCAAAATTATTACACTGCAGCACCACGCCGACGATATTTTTGCCGATGTCGTGGACGTCGCCCTTTACCGTGGCCATTAATATTTTGCCGTTACTTTGCGCACCACCGGTTTTTTCGGCCTCAATAAAGGGCTGTAAATGGGCCACCGACTGTTTCATCACCCGGGCCGACTTAACCACCTGTGGCAGGAACATTTTGCCATCGCCAAATAAATCACCGACCACATTCATACCATCCATTAAGGGACCTTCGATGACATGCAGGGGACGTTCGGCCTGTAGGCGAGCCTCTTCGGTGTCTTCAATAATGTGGGTGGTAATACCTTTCACCAGAGCGTGTTCGAGGCGTTTATTGACGGATAATTCTCGCCAGGCAAGGTCGGTTTTACTTTCTTTGGCGCTGCCGTCACCGAGGTAATCGCCAGCGATGGCGAGCAGGCGATCGGTGCTGTCGTCGCGGCGATTGCTAATGACATCCTCAACGGCCTCGCGCAATTCGGCGGGCAAGTCATCGTAAACCGCTAGCTGACCAGCGTTAACGATGCCCATGCTAAGGCCGGCTTTAATGGCGTGGTAGAGAAACACTGAGTGAATGGCTTCGCGTACCGGATTGTTGCCGCGAAAGGAAAACGACACATTGCTGATGCCGCCAGAAATTTTGGCACCGGGCAGGTTGGCGGTAATCCAGCGGCAGGCCTCAATAAAGTCGACGGCGTAGTTGTTGTGTTCTTCAATGCCGGTGGCGACAGCAAAGACATTGGGGTCAAAAATAATATCGTTGGGATTAAAGCCAACCTCGTTGACCAATATGTCGTAACTGCGCCCGCAAATGTCGATGCGTCGTTGCAGGTTGTCGGCCTGACCCTCGGTGTCAAAGGCCATGACCACCACAGCGGCGCCATAGCGCTTGCACAGTTTGGCCTGCTCAATAAAGGGTGCCTCACCCTCTTTCATGCTGATGGAGTTGACCACCGGCTTGCCCTGAATGCACTTTAAGCCCTCTTCAATAACGTGCCATTTTGACGAATCGACCATGATGGGGATGCGGGAAATATCCGGCTCCGAGGCGATCAGCTTTAAAAAGGTGGTCATGGCTTCGACGGCGTCGAGCATGCCCTCGTCCATATTAATGTCGATAATTTGCGCGCCGTTCTCGACTTGTTCGAGGGCCACGGCGAGGGCGGTTTCGTAGTCGCCCTCCAGTACTAGCCGTTTAAAGCGGGCCGAGCCGGTGACATTGCAGCGTTCGCCAACATTGACGAAGAGCGAGTCGCTGGTGATGGTAAAGGGCTCAAGGCCGGAGAGACGGCAGCTCTGGGCTTCTTCGGGCACGACGCGCGGGGTTTTGGCTTGAGTCGCCTCGACAATGGCGCGAATATGTTCGGGAGTAGTGCCACAGCAACCGCCGACGATATTCAGCAGGCCGCTGTCGGCGAAGCTGGCAATAATATTCGCAGTTTCTTCGGCCGTTTCATCGTACTCGCCAAAGGCATTGGGCAGGCCCGCGTTGGGATGGGCGCTGATCAGGGTGGGGCAGATATTGGCCAACTCTTCGATATGAGGGCGCAACTGCTCGCCACCCAGGGCGCAGTTCAGGCCAATGGCAAAGGGCTTGGCGTGGGCCAGACTGTTCCAGAAGGCTTCGGGGGTTTGGCCCGACAGGGTGCGGCCGCTGGCATCGGTGATGGTGCCAGAAATCATTATCGGCAATTCAATGCCCAGCTCTTCGTAGACATCCTGCACCGCAAATACCGCCGCCTTGGCATTGAGGGTGTCGAACACGGTCTCGATCAAAATAATGTCGCTGCCACCGGCGATCAATGCGCGGGTGGCGTTGCGGTAATCCTCGGCCAGCTCGTCAAACGTAGTGTTGCGGGCAGCGGGGTCGTTAACGTCGGGCGAGATCGATGCCGTGCGGCTGGTCGGCCCAATAACACCGGCCACCCAGCGGGGTTTGTCCGGGGTGAGTGCGCTGAACTCGTCAGCGGCCTCGCGGGCAATTTTCGCCGCCTCGAAATTCAGTTCATAGACAATGGCCTGCATGCCGTAGTCGGACTGCGAGGCGCAGGTGGCATTAAAGGTATTGGTCTCAATAATATCGGCACCGGCTTCAAGATAGGCGCGGTGAATATCGCGAATAATCTGTGGCTGGGTCAGTACCAGCAAATCGTTATTACCGCCTAAATCCTGATGCCAGTCGGCAAAGCGTTCACCGCGAAAATCGGCCTCACCCAGTTTGTGGCGTTGAATCATGGTGCCGGTGGCGCCGTCGAGGAAGAGCAGGCGGCTGGCGGCGGCTTGATGGAGTGCGGTGATGCGATCGGCGAGAGTAGTCAACAGTTTATCCGGAATTTGGGGCCAAATTAGCGGCGCATTTTAGCAGCTTGATGGCCTCTGTGCTGCTTGCAATACGGGGCTGGGGCAGCGCTATTTATTGGGCGCTGGCTGGTGCGGCCAATGTGGCGATATCCGCCTTCAGAGTTTGCAGGCTTACTGCACCCTGGCGTAGCAATAGTTGGCCCGTATGGTTGTTGATAATAATAGAGGCGGGGGTGCCTATTAGCCCCATTTGCAGGGCATTGTTGGCGTCGGCCTGTACTCTGGCGCGATGGCGGCCAGAGTCAATGCACGCGGCCAGGGCGCTGGTGTCGATACGGGCAAGTTTTGCCGCTTTATAGACGGCGGTGGGCAGCGTATTTGCCTCGGCCTGAGGCGAATATTTACCCCGCCTGGGCTGCATAATAAGACTGTCACTAAAGTACCAAAAGGCGCTATTGCCCCCGAGTTGGGCCACACACTCTGCTGCCTCGGCCAATTTTTGTGCGCTGGGCTGGTGCCCGCTAAGGGGGAAGTGGCGATACACCCAGTTGACCTTGCCATCGCTATCGTTGATCAGGCGCTTTGCCGCCGATAAGCGGGTGCTGTCAGAGGTGGGAACAAAGGTAAAGGGAATCGTCATCCCCAACGAGCACTGGGTGCAGCATATGAAGGCTGAACTCGAAGCCGGGGCCTGGAAGGTGATTGGCGATCCGTTGGCCAAGATGTGCGAGAGCTGCGCATCCCCGAGGGGAAAGGCTACCGGGTCTACTACGCATGGGATGGAAACAACATCGTTGTTTTGCTGTGCGGCGGTGGCAAGAAAGGCCAAAGCCAGGATATCGAAACGGCTCAGGACTACTGGAGGAATTACCGTGAACACCAAGCCAGCGACACCTTATAACCCTGCTGATTACCTAAAAAGTGCGGACGACATCGTCCACTACCTCGACGCCGCACTGGAAGATGGCAACCCACAAGTGCTCATGATGGCCCTGCGCAACGTCGCCGATGCCCAGGGCGGGCTTGGCCATTTGGCTGAAATCACCGGCCTGAACCGGGAGACCCTCTACCGCACCCTATCCGATCAAGGCAACCCACGCCTCAACACTCTTACCGCGATTCTCCATTCACTTGGATTGCGGTTGTCGGTGGAACAGGAAAGACGGGCAGCTGGGTAAGGCATGCAGGTTGATTGCACCCAGTAGAAGAAGACAAACTGAAGCCTCCCTCGAC
>CAYWXW010000082.1:0-14669 GCA_964462265.1 uncultured Porticoccaceae bacterium
GGTCGATTATTCCATCGACAATGTCTACGAGGTGCTGCAAACCTGTCAGACCCTGTGCAAACACCCGCGCAGTAGTTTTGCCAATTATATTATTTCCATGGCCCACTCCGGCTCGGATGTGTTGGCGGTCATGTTGCTACAGCGAGAGGCTGGCATGACGGAGCCCTTGCCGGTAATGCCGCTGTTTGAAACCCTCAGCGATCTGGAAAATGCACCGGGGGTGATCGAGAACTTATTCCAGATTGAAGGCTATGGGGATTCGATTAATCACTGCCAGCAAATCATGGTGGGCTATTCCGACTCGGCCAAAGACGCAGGGTTTTTAGCGGCCTCGTGGGCGCAGTATCAGGCCCAGGAAAAGCTGGTGGAGATTTGTGCGAAGCACAATATACAGCTGCGCTTGTTTCATGGCCGTGGCGGGTCGATGAGTCGCGGCGGTGGTTCCGCCCACGATGCCTTGCTCTCACAACCCCCCGGCGCGGTCGAAGGTTATGTGCGCATTACTGAACAGGGCGAGATGATTCGCTTTAAATTCGGCCTGCCCGGTATCGCCTTTCGAACCTTGGAGCTCTACACCTGCGCAACGCTGGAGGCGACCTTGCTACCGCCGCCGAAACCAGCGCTGCAGTGGCGAGGCTTGATGGATAAGTTGACTACCTGCTCGCTGGAGAGCTATCGCAAAACAATCCACAACGCCGATTTTCTCGACTATTTTCACAAGGCAACGCCGGAGCAGGAGTTGCAGCGTCTGCTGCTCGGCAGTCGCCCGGCAAAACGCAAAGCCAGTGGTGGCATTGAAAGCTTGCGCGCCATTCCCTGGGTATTTGCCTGGACCCAAACCCGTTTATTAATTCCCGCGTGGCTGGGTTCCGACAGTGCGCTGCAAACGGCAATCGACGAGGGTGATCTGGCACTCGTGCAATTGATGTCGGCGCAGTGGCCCTATTTTGCCTCGATTATCGACATGCTAGAGATGGTGCTGGCGAAGGCTGAACCCCAGGTGTCTGAATATTACGAAGAGCGTTTGGTGGGTGAGGCTATGCAGGCGGTGGGGGCTCAGCTGCGCACGCGTTTGGCGACGGTGATTACTGCAGTTAACACGGTGCGTGGCGCCGAAAAACTCTTGCAGGGTAGCCCGGTGATACAGCATTCGATAAAAGTGCGGAACCCCTATGTGATGCCCCTGCATTTTTTACAGGCTGAAATTATGCGTCGGCTGCGGGCGGCAGAGGAGGACAACTCTGCAGCGAAAGAGGTTTATGAACAAGTGCTAAAAATATCGATTACCAGTATTGCCGCCGGTATGCGTAATACGGGGTGAGCCTGGCTGTTTGTTTTTATAAATAGCATAAACAGTTACAGGCCACTTTTTATAGCCCGCTTTTTTCAACCTGCCTTCTATAACCTGCTTTTTACAGCCAGCTCTCTATAACCAGAGCTGCAGCAACAAAAACCCAATGCAAATAACAGCGCCGCAGGCGGGTATGGCCAGTGCCAAAAAATTGCGTCGCAGGTCGCGCCAGTTCAGCCTGAGTAGGGCCAGATTGACCAGAGTGAAGATGCACAAAATGGTGCCGCTGGTGGCCTGGGCCAGCGTGACCAGTGGCGCGAGTAGTGCGGCACTCAGTACTAACGTACCGACCAACAATGTTGCACTTAAGGGGGTTTGCCTGCGGGGGTGCACGCTGGCCAAAAAACGGGGTGCCATGCTTTTTTTACCCATGCCGTAAAGCACCCGCGAGGCCATAATGATTTGTAGCAGGGCACCATTGACGACGGCGACGATGCTGATAGAGGTCATCAATGCAATGGGAATGGCTGTGTTTTTTTCGACCACCAGTACCAGTGGCGCTTTCGATGCGGCTAATTCTTGCAGTGGCACGGCGGCCAGCGCGCAGAGCGTGACGATAAAATACAACAGGCAGGCCGAGACTAATGCCAGCAGAATGCCGCGGGGCATATTCTTTTCAGGCTGCTTCACTTCTTCGGCCATATTGACCATGTCTTCAAAGCCAATAAAAGCGTAGAAGGCGAGAAAGGCGCCCGCACCGACACCCTGCCAGGCGCTGAGGCTATCGGGTATGAGTTGAATGCTGTCATCAATTAGCAGAGCGGGCAACTTGTCGGCACCGGCGTAAATAACAAAGGCGAGGCCGAGCAGTTCAAGCAGGGTGGTGATGATAGCCACTGTTACCGATAGCTTCACGCCCCAGGCGGCAATGCTAGTGAGTACAATAATAAGCAGTGAAATAGTCAGGGCATCGGCTAGCTCGAAAAACACGGCGAAATAGCCGCTAAAGCCTCGGGCAATGGTGGCGGCAGAAACAATGCCGGCAAAGACAATGGCATAACCGACCGCCGTGGAAAGGCTTTTCAGGGCGAAGGCCTGCTGCACATAAATCGGCTCACCAGCACTGACCGGATAAAGCCGCGACAAATGCCCGTAAGAGTAAGCACTAAAACTGACCACCAGTGCGGCAAGCACAAAGGCCAGGGGCATGTGGCTGCCGGCGATATTGGCGACCTCGCCCACCAGTACATAAATACCGGCGCCGAGAATAGTGCCGATGCCGTAGAGGGTAATCTGCGTCAGGCTCAGGGTTCTTAATAGGGGTGTGGGATTGGGCTTGGGTGCTGTCATGGCGTGATAGTATCAGTCTGGCAGGGCTGATATGAGGTTCGATATCAATTCGCTGGAATTATTTGTTGCCCAGCTTTTCATTGTTCAGCGTTGAATTTTTATTGCAGAAAAGCAGGTGTTTTTTAAGAGAGATGGTAATCAATAAATGCGTGGCATGAGAGCAAAAATTGGCCTGGTGATTTTCGGCACCGATACGCCTGCCGGAAAACTTTTTGACCTGGTTTTAATCTACGCCATACTGCTCAGTGTGGCTGCCGTGGTGCTCGATTCGGTGGCGAGCCTGCACACACGCTTCGGTTCTTGGTTTTTTTATATTGAGTGGTTCTTTACCCTGCTGTTTACGGTCGAATACTTTCTGCGCATTTATATATCCCAGCGACCCCTGCGCTACATATTCAGTTTTTTTGGCCTGGTCGATTTGATTTCTATTATCCCCTCCTATTTGGCGCTGGTGGTGACGGGGGCAAACTATCTGTTAATGATTCGCATGCTTCGAGTGCTGCGGGTTTTTCGCGTACTGAAATTGGTGCGCTATATGGATGAAGCTAACGTCTTGATGCGCTCACTGTATTTGGCGCGGCGCAAAATCCTGGTGTTTTTTGTCACCGTCATTGTGCTGAGTTTTATTTTTGGTTGTTTGATGTTTGTGGTCGAAGGCCCCGCGCACGGTTTTACTAGCATCCCGAAAAGTATTTACTGGACCATCGTCACTATCACCACCGTAGGTTACGGTGACATTACGCCGCAAACGGTGCTCGGCCAGTTTATTTCGACCATTGCGATGTTACTCGGCTACTCGATTATCGCCATTCCCACGGGCATTATTACCGCCGAGCTGGCGGGTGAAATGGGGCGTGAGCGAGCCGAGAAAAGCTGCCATAACTGTGGGCGCTCGGGCCACGATACCGATGCTAATCACTGTCGCCATTGTGGTGCTGGGTTGTCGGGTGATGCCTAAGCTAGCGCGTGGATTAAAACCCTGATTGAAGCGCTACCGCGAGCAGTGTTTAATGCGCGCCATCAAACAGATCTGTAAACACCGCGCTATTAGCGTCTGGCGGGTGTGACAAACCGCAAAAGATAAGGAATGACTATGACTACCAGCTACGACTCAGTGTATCGAGCCTCACAGGAAAACCCGCAGGCCTTTTGGGCGGAAGCTGCAAAGCTGGTTCACTGGTATAAAGAGCCCACGATTATTCTCGATGACAGCAAGCCACCTTTTTTACAGTGGTTTGCCGACGGTGAAACCAATGCCTGTTACAACGCCCTCGACCGGCATGTGGCCGATGGCCGTGCCGAGCAGGATGCACTGATTTACGACAGCCCGGTGACGGCTACCAAGTTACGCTTTAGCTATCGCGAGCTGCTGCAGCGCGTCTCGAAATTTGCTGGTGCATTGCAGGCAGAGGGCATAGAAAAGGGTGACCGGGTCATTATCTATATGCCCATGGTGCCGGAGGCAGCCATCGCCATGCTGGCCTGTGCGCGCATTGGTGCAGTGCACTCGGTGGTATTCGGCGGCTTTGCGGCCAATGAGCTGGCGGTGCGCATTGACGATGTTAAAGCCAAAATGGTTATCGCTGCCTCCTGCGGCATCGAGCCAGGGCGGCTGGTGTTGTACAAGCCTCTACTCGATGAGGCTATCGAACTCGCTAAAAACAAGCCCCAATCCTGCATTATTCTGCAGCGCGAGCAATCGCCCGGTGAGATGCAGATGGGTCGCGATAAAGATTGGCGCGAGCTTGAGGCCGCCGTCCACGACGATGCGCTCCCCGTCCTGCAGGCCTGTTTACGGCCCCTTGTTTAATGGCGCCACTACGATTTTATTTGAGGGCAAGCCGGTGGGCACGCCCGACCCCGGCACCTATTGGCGCATTATTGCCGAATATGGCGTCAAGGTTTTCTTTACCGCGCCAACGGCTTTCAGGGCGATCAAGAAAGAAGATCCAAAGGGCGAGTATTTAAGTCAGTACGACCTGTCAAAATTCGAAAGCCTGTTTCTCGCCGGTGAGCGCTGTGATCCCGACACCCTGCACTGGGCGATGGAAAAGCTACAAATTCCGGTCATCGACCATTGGTGGCAAACCGAATTGGGCTGGCCAGCCTGCGCCAACTGTCGTGGCATTGAGCTACTGCCCGTGGTACCCGGCTCACCCACCAAGCCGGTGCCGGGCTTTGATATTCGCGTGCTCGACGAGCAGGGCGAAGAAGTGGCGGCGGGTGAAATCGGCGCGCTGGCGATCAAGCTGCCTCTGCCGCCGGGATCCTTTACCACCCTCTGGGGTAATGACGAGCGCTTTGTTTCATCCTATTTCAAAACCTTCCCCGGCTATTACGAAACTGGGGATGCTGGCTACATCGACGAAAATGGCTATGTCTTTGTTATGGCCCGCACCGATGATGTCATTAACGTTGCCGGTCACCGTCTCTCAACGGGTGCCATGGAAGAAGTGCTGGCGGCTCACCCCGATGTTGCCGAGTGTGCCGTGGTGGGGGTGGCCGATGCCATGAAGGGCCAAGTGCCCCTAGGCTTTGTGGTGCTCAACGATGGCGTTGACCGGGCCGCTGCCGATATCTGCACTGAGGTAGTGCAGCTGGTGCGTGAAAAGATCGGCCCTGTTGCAGCCTTTCGGCTTTGCGCTGTGGTTAAGCGCTTGCCAAAAACCCGCTCGGGCAAAATACTGCGTGCCACCATGCGCAAAATTGCCGATGCCGAGGCCTGGAAAATGCCCGCGACTATTGATGATCCGCTGATTCTTGATGAGATTACCGAGGCGCTGGTAGCTTTGGGTTATCCCGCAAAGGCGTAGTAGTAAAAACTGATAGATAAGTTGCGTTTAATATATCCAATTGACTGGCCTGTTATTTGCGCGTGATTTCTATTATTGTGTCAGCCTGTTTACAGAAATAGTGCTGATAATGATTTACATTTCGGGAGCATTTCCGGTATAACATTGCCGGTCTTTTTGTGTGTCAAAATACTTGACGGAATTCACTAACGGCCCCGGGAGGGTTGAGGTTGAAGCCTACAAACATTAGTAATCCAGATTATTTCCACAAGGTTGTCGACTGCCAGCATGCCTGTCCAGCGCACACCCCTGTGCCTGAGTACATTCGCCTGATTGCAGCCGAGCGTTATACCGATGCCTATATGGTCAATTGGGAATCCAACGTCTTTCCCGGCGTATTGGGTCGCACCTGTGATCGACCCTGTGAGCCGGCCTGTCGGCGTGGTCGAGTAGAGGAAGAGCCTGTCGCCATCTGCCGTCTTAAGCGTGTGGCCGCCGATAACAAAGATGATATTTCCAAGCTGTTACCCGCCGCCGGTGCCAGCAATGGTAAAAAGCTGGCGATGATTGGTGCGGGCCCAGCCTCTTTAACCGTAGCGCGCGACCTCTCGCCACTGGGCTATGAAATCCACGTCTACGATGAAAACGCCAAGGGTGGCGGTTTTATGCGTAGCCAAATTCCCTCCTTCCGCCTGCCCGATGAGGTGCTGGACGAGGAGGTGGGTTACATCACTGACAACAAAGCGGTAACGACTTTCTACAACACCCGTGTCGATAGCCTGAAAGCCCTGCTCGATAAAGATTATGACGCGGTATTTGTCGGCTCTGGTGCGCCGAAAGGTCGCGACCTGCCCAATTTGCCGGGCCGTAAAGAGGGTGCTGAAGGCATCCATATCGGTATCGACTGGCTGGCCAGTGTTGCCTTTGAGCATCGTGAACGTGTTGGCAAAAAAGTGATTGTTCTCGGTGGCGGTAATACCGCGATGGATTGCTGTCGCACGGCGCGTCGTATCGGTGGTGCCGATGTCAAGGTGATTGTGCGCAGTCCCTTTGCCGATATGAAGGCCTCGCCCTGGGAAAAAGACGACGCTGTCGCGGAAGATATTCCTATTATTGATAACCACACGCCGCTGGAATTTGTTATCGAAGACGGCAAGCTAGTGGGCATGCGCTTCGATAAGGTGCGCGCTGAATACGACAAGAAAAATCGTCGCAAGCTGGTGTCGACGGGTGAAGAGCCGGCCTTCTACCCTTGCGATGAAGTGTTGATCGCCATCGGCCAGGAGAACGCCTTCCCCTGGATTGAGAGTGAGACCGATATTGAGTTTGATAACTGGGGTCTGCCGACACTCAATAAAGTCACTTTCCAGTCGACCAACAGTAAGGTCTTCTTTGGTGGTGACTCGGCCTTTGGCCCCGAAAATATTATTACCGCCGTGGCCCAGGCTCACCAGGCGGCAATTTCCATCGACCTGTTTTGCAAGGGTGAAGAGCTCACCGTGCGACCCGCGCCGCAGACCAACCTGGTCAGCCAGAAAATGGGCATTCACGAGTGGAGCTACAGCAACGCCGTTGGTGATGACCTGCGTTTTAAAGTGCCCCACGCTGATAAAAAAGCGGCATTGGGTGATCGCCTGCTCGAAGTGGAGCTGGGTTTTTCCACTAAGACCGGTTTTGAAGAGGCGCAGCGCTGTCTTAACTGCGATGTGCAAACCGTCTTTTCCGAAGCCCTCTGTATCGAGTGCGATGCCTGTACGGATATTTGCCCAACGGATTGCATTAACTTTATCGACAACGATAAAGAGCCCCAACTGCGTGAAAATCTACGTATGCCGGCGAAGAATCTTGAGCAGGATCTTTATGTGTCCACTGATTTGCCGACCGGCAGGGTGATGGTCAAGGACGAAGACGTGTGTCTGCACTGTGGGCTTTGCGCCGAGCGCTGCCCGACATCTGCCTGGGACATGCAGCAATTTCTCTACCAAGTTACCAAGGCATCTCAGATATGAAGAGCATAGAGACAGTCAACGAATTTGTTATTCGCTTTGCTAACGTCAATGGCACCGGCTCGGCCAGTGCTAATGCGATGTTTGCCAAGGCGATTTTTCGTATGGGTATACCGGTTAGCCCGAAGAATATTTTCCCCTCCAATATTCAGGGTCTACCGACCTGGTATGAAGTGCGGGTCAGCGAGAAAAATTATCTCGGCCGTCGTGGTGGTGTTGATATCGCCGTGGCGATTAACCCCCAGAGCATGGCTCAGGATATGTCTGACCTGAACCCCGGTGGCTTCTTTATCTACGACAATACCAAGGCGCTCGATCTGCGTTTGCAGCGCGATGATGTCAATCTGATTGGCATACCGCTGACGGATATTTGTCGTCGAGAATATACCCAGGCACGGCAGCGTCAATTGTTTAAAAACGTGATTTATATTGGCGCGCTGTCAGCCTTGTTGAGTATTGAGTTTTCGGTACTCAAAGATTTGGTGGGTGCGCAGTTTAAAGGCAAGGACAAGCTGATTGCCTCTAACATTCACGCCCTCGAATTGGGTTATCAGCACGCCCAGGAAAACTTTACCTGCCCACTGAGTATTAGCCTCGAGCGCCGCGATTTAATCGGCGACCGCGTAATGCTCGAAGGTAACGATGCCCTGGCTCTCGGTGCCGTTTATGGTGGTGCCACGGTTGTGCCCTGGTACCCCCTGACGCCGTCCACTTCAGTGATTGAAGGTTTTGAAAAATACGCCAATCGTCTGCGCATCGACCCGGGTACGGGCGATAAACGCTTCTGTGTCGCCCAGGCCGAAGATGAGCTAGCCGCGATCGGCATGGTAATTGGCGCCTCGTGGAACGGAGCGCGGGCCTTTACCGCGACCTCCGGCCCGGGACTGTCATTGATGGCGGAGTTTCTTGGCCTGGCTTATTTTGCCGAAGTACCCGCCGTACTCTTCGATATTCAGCGCGCCGGCCCCTCGACGGGGATGCCGACACGCACTCAGCAGTCCGATATTTTCGCAGCGGCCTATGCCTCCCACGGTGACACCAAGCATGTGTTATTGATTCCGGGTGACCCGAAAGAGTGTTTCGATATGTCGGCCGATAGCTTTGATCTAGCCGAGCGCCTGCAGACGCCGGTGATCGTGATGAGCGATCTCGATTTGGGTATGAACGACAATTTGTGTGCACCTCTTGAGTGGGATGACAGCCGTGAATATGATCGGGGCAAAGTCTTGTCGGCTGAAGATCTTGAAAATATGACTGAGCGCTACGGGCGCTACCTCGACGTCGACGGCGATGGTATTGGTTACCGCACGCTGCCCGGTACTCATCCCGAAAAAGGTGCCTTCTTTACGCGTGGCACCTCGCGTGACAAGTACGCGGTGTACACCGAGTTTGGCGATATCTATGTGCAAAACATGGAGCGCCTCAACGCCAAAATGGAAACGGCGAAAAGCTATGTTCCTGGCCCAGTGACATATATGGCGGATAAAAAAACCCGCGATGGCGTGATTTTCTATGGCACCAGTACCGATGCCAGCCTTGAGGCTTTGGATATGCTGGCCGACGAGGGTCTGTATCTAGATGCTCTGCGTCTGCGCGCTTTCCCCTTCAGTAAAGAGGTCACCGATTTTATTGATAGCCACGATCGAATCTTCGTTATCGAGCAAAATCGCGATGGCCAAATGCGTAAGCTATTGATTATCGAGTGCGACCTTAATCCGAAAAAACTACTGTCCTATGTCCACTACGATGGTATGCCAATGACAGCCTTCGGTGCGTCTAGGTATATTGGTGAAGTGCTCGGAAAAAATAATGTCACCCCCCTGCGCAAGCGCAAGGCTGGAGCTAAAGTATGAGTTATATTCGTCCCTCATTCAGACACCCCAACGCAGAGACCAATGCGAAGGGTTTTACCCGCCAGGATTACGAAGGTGCCTTGTCGACCCTCTGTGCCGGTTGTGGTCATGACTCGGTGAGTAGTGCCATTATTCAATCGACTTTCGAATTGGGTGTCGAGCCACACCGGGTAGCTAAAATATCCGGCATTGGTTGTTCCTCAAAAACACCGACCTATTTCCTCGGCAAATCACACGGTTTTAACTCGGTACACGGGCGTATGCCTTCCGTTGCGACGGGTGCCAATATGGCCAATCGCGACCTGCTGTATGTCGGCGTATCCGGTGATGGTGACAGTGCCTCAATTGGCCTCGGCCAGTTTGGCCACATTGCCCGCCGCAACCTGAATATGAGCTACATTGTTGAAAACAACGGCTGCTACGGTTTAACCAAGGGTCAGGATTCTGCAACTACTGATATTGGTTCGAAGAGTAAAAAAGGGGCTCCGAACCCGTATGAGCCCATTGATCTGTGTGCCATAGCATTGCAGTTGGGTGCGACCTTTGTGGCACGCAGTTTTTCTGGCGATAAAGAGCAATTGGTACCTTTGATTAAAGCGGCTATGTCCCACAATGGTTTTGCCTTTATCGACGTTATTTCGCCCTGTGTGACCTTCAACAACACGGCGGCATCGAGCAAGGGTTATGAATTTGTGCGCGACCATATGGAAGCCACCGGGAAAATTGACTTCGTACCCGTACGCTCAGAAATTACCGCGAGCTACCCAGCCGGTTTTAGCGAAGAAATAACCTTGCACGATGGTTCTGTGATTCATCTCTATAAAGATGGCAAGCACGATTGCACCGATCGGCGTAGCGCTATGAATGCGATTGCTGAATACAGCGATAAAGGTCAGGTGCTCACCGGCCTACTTTATGTCGACCCGGACAGCCGCGATTTTCACAACATCCAGCAAACCGTGCAGCAGCCTTTGAACAGTCTTACTGAGATTGATCTGTGCCCAGGCTCTCGCTCCCTTGCTGCTATTAACGCCAGTTTACGATAGCGACGTCCGTCGTCATTTCGTGCTTGCTGCTTTAAGTCAGTAAAAAGCGAGTGTCGAAATGGCAGTTCTGGGTTGACCGGGGTGGTACCTTTACCGACCTGGTCGCCAGAACGCCCGCTGGCGAGTTACGGAGTTTAAAACTCCTCTCCGAAAACCCCGAGCGCTACGATGACGCAGTGCTTGAAGGTATCCGTCTATTGTTGGCGGCACCCAATATTGGCGCTATTGCCACTGCGCAAATTGAGAGCATTCGCATCGGCACCACGGTGGCGACCAATGCCCTGCTTGAGCGCAAGGGTGTGCCGACTCTCTTCGTCACTACCCAGGGTTTTGCCGATGCCTTAAAAATTGGCTATCAAAACCGTCCCGATCTCTTTGCCCTCAACATTCAATTACCCGAGCCGCTTTACGAAGAGGTGCTAGAAATTGACGAGCGCCTGGCGGCTGATGGCCGTGTTATGCGGCCCTTGCAGGCGGAACATTATTACAATGAATTACAGGCCGCCTATCAACGGGGGCTACGCGCCGTAGCGGTGGTCTTTATGCACGGCTATAAAAACCCGGCTCACGAATTGGCCATTGGCAAGATTGCCGAGCAGGCCGGCTTTGAGCAAGTCTCCCTCAGTCACGAGGTCAGCCCGCTGGTGAAATTTGTCGGCCGGGGCGACACCACAGTGGTCGATGCCTATATCTCGCCGGTACTGGCGAAATACGTACAGCGCTTGTCTGTGGCGCTGCCGGACGTGCCCTTGTTATTTATGCAGTCCAGCGGCGGTTTGACCGATGCGGTGAATTTTAAGGGGCGTAACAGCTTGCTCTCCGGCCCTGCTGGCGGTGTGGTGGGCGCCGTCAAAACTGCCGCTGAAGTGGGTTGCAACAAAGTGCTGGGTTTTGATATGGGCGGTACCTCCACCGACGTTTGGCATTACAAGGGGGAGTATCAGCGGGTTTACGAAACTCAGCTTGCGGGTGTGCGCCTGCGGGTGCCGATGATGGATATCCACACCGTGGCCGCCGGTGGTGGCTCATTGTGTTATTTCGACGGCTCGCGTTTTCGTGTCGGGCCTGAATCTGCCGGTGCCGATCCAGGGCCTGCCTGCTATCGGCGCGGCGGCCCGCTGACGATTACCGATTGCAATTTGGTGTTGGGCAGATTGGCGTTTGAGCATTTCCCAGCCGTGTTCGGCCCTGCGGGTGATGAGCGGCTGAGTATCGCTGCAGCGCAGGCAAAGCTGACCGTTGAGGCGGCAAAAATTCGACAGCACAGCGCTAAAGACCTTTCGTTGGAGGAGGTCGCTGCAGGCTTTGTCGACATTGCCGTGCAGAGCATGGCCGGTGCCATAAAAACCATTTCAACCCAGCGCGGTTACGATGTGGGCGAATATGCCCTCAGCTGCTTTGGCGGGGCCGGTGGGCAGCATGCCTGTGCCGTGGCCGATGTGCTGGGTGTTGATAAGGTACTGATTCATCCCCTGGCCGGTGTGCTGTCGGCGCTGGGTATGGGGCTGGCCTCGGTCAGTGCGCTGGCTGATCGAAGCCTGGCCTGGCCAATGCAGTCGCTGCTAGAAACTGAACTGGACGAGCAATTCGAGGCTTTAAAAGCCGAGGCTCTGGCTCATCTGCCCGAGGAAAAAAGCGGCAAGCTGCGTTTCATCGAAAAAGTGTATGTCCGCTACGAGGGGGCGGACACGGTGCTTGCCGTGGCGCGTGACAGCACCACCACAATGCAGGCCGCTTTTGAGGAGGCTCACCGTGAGCGCTTTTCTTTTCTGCAAAGCGATAAAACGCTGTTGATTGAGAGTATTTCCCTTGAGGCCGTGCTTGAACAAGCAGAGCTTGCTCGCGATTTGGCGTTGGCTCCTCTGGCAGAAAGCGCAGAAGTCAGTACTCAGGTGTACAGCGGCGGCCAGTATTTGACCACGCCCATTGTGCAGCGCGAAACCCTGCGCCCGGGTGCCCGCTTACTCGGCCCCCTAATGTTGGTTGACAGCAACTCGACGACGCTGGTCGACCCGGGTTGGCAGCTTGAGGTCCTGGCCGCTGGCATGTTGCAACTGAATAAAACCCGACAAGTGGGCCAGCGGCGCGCAGTGACAATAGAGCGCAACCCGGTGCAGCTGGAAATTTTCAACTATCAGTTTATGGCCATTGCCGAACAAATGGGTGCGGTGCTGGCCAATACCGCTCACTCGGTCAATATCAAAGAACGCTTTGATTTCTCCTGCGCCTTGTTTGATCGCCGCGCCAATTTGATCGCCAACGCGCCCCATGTGCCCGTGCATTTGGGTTCGATGGGCGAAACGGTGGTGCGTTTGATTGACAGCCGGGCCGGTAATATTCACCCCGGCGATGTCTATTTGGTGAACTCCCCCTATGCCGGCGGTACCCATTTGCCCGATCTAACCGTGGTTAGCCCCGTGTTTAGTGAGTCGTCTAATTCGGAGTTTGGCGCGAAATCTAGTGCGCAAGATTGTGAATTCAATCACGAACCGGACTTCTTCGTGGCAACCCGCGCTCATCATGCGGATATTGGCGGTATTACACCGGGCTCAATGCCTGCTGAAAGCCGGCACATTGAAGAAGAAGGCGTACTGATAGACGACTTTCTGCTGGTAAAGGCGGGCCAGTTTAGAGGGCCTGAGGTGCGTGAACTGCTGGCTAGCGGCGCCTTTCCGGCGCGTAACATCGAGCAAAATATTGCCGACCTGCAGGCCCAGGTGGCTGCTAATACCTATGGGCTTGGTGAGCTGCAAAAGCTGGTGCGACACTTCGGGGGCAGCGTTGTTAGCGCTTATATGCAGCATATTCAGGACAATGCCGAGGAAGCGGTGCGCCGCGTCATCGCCAAATTAGACGATGGCAACTTTGAATATGCCATGGACAATGGCGCTCTCGTTAAAGTTGCGGTGCGCATTGATCGACAAGCGGGGCGCATGTGTATCGACTTTAGCGGCACCTCGGCACAGTTACCCGGTAATTTCAATGCCCCTGCCGCGGTGTGTCGGGCCGCCGTACTCTATGTGATCCGTACGCTGGTGAATGAACCCATTCCTCTCAACGCCGGCTGCCTGCGCCCGGTCGATATCATTATTCCTCCGGGCAGCATGCTCAGCCCTGCTTATCCAGCGGCGGTGGTTGCCGGTAATGTCGAAACATCGCAGTACGTGGCCGATGCGCTTTATGGTGCACTGGGGGTGTTGGCTGGCTCACAGGGCACCATGAATAACCTCACCTTTGGTAACGATAGTTACCAGTACTACGAAACGATATGCGGTGGTGCCGGGGCTGGCGATGGCTTTGCCGGTGCCAGTGCCGTGCAGGTGCATATGACCAACTCGCGGCTCACCGATGCGGAGATACTCGAGTTACGCTTCCCGGTAGTGCTCGAAGAGTTTTCCATTCGTCGAGGCAGTGGCGGTGTGGGGCAGTACCCCGGCGGGGATGGCGTAAAGCGCAGGCTGCGCTTTCTCGAGCCCATGAATTTGAGTCTATTGAGTGGCCACCGCCGTGTGCCGGCCTTCGGTTTGGCAGGCGGTGGCGAAGGCGCGGTGGGAGTAAATAGTGTCGCAAAAAACGACACAAGGCCCAGGGTGCTGGGCTCTACGGTGAGCCTGAGTGTTGATGCGGGGGATAGCTTGACCTTGTGTACCCCAGGGGGTGGAGGTAGCGGTGCAATCAAATGAAACCATGGTCAAAAAACAAGTGGTAGTCCCCTGTTATGGTCTATTTTTGGCAGGTAGCGTCTTTAAAGCCATTTTCTACTGGCCGTTTATTGGTCAAAAAAATAGAGCTGCAAGTAAGCGCTTAAGACCCGCTTATCGACTTATGTAAATAAGATGACGTTTATTCGGGCAAATCGCTTGACACCCCAAGTTCCAAAGATTACCTTTCGCGCAGGCTAGTAATAAAAATAAAAACTAGTTTTGCTTACGTCAAAAAAATAAGAACTACAAATGGGGGTGTCACTTGAAGTATTCCAACTTCAATTCAGTTAAATCAGTTAAATCAGTTAAAAATTTTTCAGCCATTGCCAAAACGGCTACCGCTGCAGCAGTTTTGCTCGCTAGCACTCAGGCCCAGGCTTTTCGATTTGAGGTCGGCGAATGGGAGGGTTATGCCGATACCGTATTTTCTGCCAGTGCGGCGATGCGGGTGGAGAACGCGGCGCACTACGGTACTGCAGATCCGACGGGTAATCACAATCTGTTTCGCGACGCGGGAGATGTGTATTCGACGCCTGTTTCCCTTTTGACAGACTTTGGTATGAGTAAAGACGGGTTTGGTTTCCTCACCCGTTTTTCCTATACCTACGACTACACCATTATGAACAA
>CAYWXW010000083.1:0-14159 GCA_964462265.1 uncultured Porticoccaceae bacterium
CTCAAGCCCGGCTCGGCGACACTGCCATTCTTCGGTGTTCAGCCTGCCGTAGTTGATACCGACGGTAAAGAAATGGAAGGCCCCTGTGAGGGCAACCTGGTGATTAAATCTTCCTGGCCGGGGCAAATCCGCACTATTTACGGCGATCATCAACGCACTATCGACACTTACTTTTCCACCTACCCCGGCTACTACTTTGCCGGTGACGGTGTGCGTCGTGACGCAGACGGTTACTACTGGATTACTGGCCGAGTTGACGATGTGCTCAATGTCTCCGGCCACCGCATGGGCACCGCCGAAGTGGAGAGCGCACTCGTGTTACACGAGGCGGTCGCCGAAGCGGCAGTGGTCGGCTATCCCCACGACATTAAGGGTCAGGGTATTTATGCTTATGTCACTTTAATGGGCGGTGTAGAACCCTCTGAAGAACTGAGAAAAGAGCTGGTCGCCATGTGCGTGCAAGAAATTGGCGCCATTGCCAAGCCCGATATAATTCAGTGGGCTCCCGGTTTGCCCAAGACCCGCTCGGGTAAAATCATGCGTAGAATTTTGCGCAAAGTCGCGGCCAATGAACTGGACAATTTGGGTGATACATCGACCCTGGCTGATCCTTCCGTGGTTGATGAGCTCATCAAAAATGGGCACAACACCTAGAGCTCTATTTTCGATCTTGCCAAGGCGCCTACGGGCGCCTTTTTATTAGGCTGTTTTAAAAACCAGTTTTAGCAACATTCACTGAATGAAGTCGAGGTAGTCATGGAATCATTAGAAAACAAGCTGGCCGTCATTACCGGCGCCAGTAAAGGCATCGGTAAAGGCATCGCCATCGCACTGGCCAAACAGGGCTGTAAGGTTATTCTGGCCTCGCGCGACGAGGAGAAAATGCAGGCTGTAGCGGCTGAAATCAGCGCCGCTGGTGGGCAGGCGCAGGTTTGTGTTTGCGACATCACCGATGAGGCCTCTGTCGATGCTTTGTTCAAGCTGGTAGCAGAGCATAAGCAGGGTCTGGACATCTTCGTCAACAACGCCGGCATGGCCATCTCCGGTCGCATCGATGAGCTTAGCTACGATAGTTGGCGCCAGGTGCAAGACGTCAACGTCAACGGCATGTTCCTTTGCTGCCGTGGGGCGGCTCGCTTAATGAAGCCTGCAAAGAAGGGACGAATCATAAATATCGGCAGCATCTCCGGGCAAATGCCCCGCGTCAAAAGCTCACCCTACACCACCTCAAAATTTGCGGTGACCGGCTTAACCAAGGCCCTGGCCCTGGAGCTGCGCGCCTACAATATAGCCGTGTGCTGTATTAATCCCGGTAATGTAATGACCGATATTTGGGAGAAAAGCCCCGAGGTACCGGAGAAAGAAGGGGTGATGGCGGTCGAAGATTTGGCTGAAGTGGTGGTCACCATGGCCTCACTGCCCGACCACGTCAATTTATTTGAATCGATTGTTGTACCGGTAACCCAGCCCTATTTGGGGCGCGGCTAGTAAAGGCGGCTTTAGTTTTATTCGAAGCCCATTTCTACGCCCAGGGTGAGGCGATCGTTGTCGTTAAACTGGCCAAATATACCTTCGCTGCTGCCGTAAAAAGTGTCACTGGCGATCCATGTTTTTAGATTGTCCTGCCATTCATAGGTAGCACGTAAACGGACTAGGCCATCGCCAATATTGGTGTTGGCGAGCCAAATTAGCCGCAGCTCCAGTGTTTCATTCAGTAAGGTGTGGTTGACCAAAAGGGATAAGGTGGAGTCCGTTTTGTCGCGCAAGGTGGATGATTTGCGCTCGGTGGCGACGCTTTGAAATAACTGACCGCTGATCAGGGTGTTTTCCAGCCCGGACCAGTCGAGGCCGAGCACGTAGGATGTCTCTGCGCCATCGACTATACCGTCGCTATCGCTTAAACCCTCGGCGAGGTAGTAGCGCTTGGAGAAATAGGCCAGCTCGCCGCGCAGCACCCAGTTGTCAAAAGCATTGCTAAAACTGCCGCCCAGCACATGGGTGCGGCGGTATTGGGACGTGATGTCAACATGCAGGCCATTGGCGGTGAGAGACCTGCGTTGGTAGAGCAGGGCAAAGTTATCGTATTGATAAAGGTAGTTGAGGCTGAGATCCCAACCCTTCCAGAAGCGCGACAGGCGCAGGCCGATATCTGAATCTTTGAGCGTACGCCGGGGGCGCTCAAAGGGCTGTACATCGACACTGACCCCTGGAATTGGCGAGGCAGTCGGCACCAACAAGGGCGATGCGGGCGTGTACAGCGCGCCATCGCTCGCCAGTACGTGATAGCTTTGATCGGGTATCCATAAAAACTGGGCATCCCATTCGCCGACATTGGTCTCAATATTGGCCATCCACTGGGGGATTCGCGAGTCGTCAAAGTCTTCGAGAATAAATTCGCGAAAGGACTGGGGGTTGACGATGTCGAGGACTTTTAATCCGTCGGCCTTTCCCCATACCACCTGCTGTTTGCCGAGGGTAAAGTAATAGTTATCAGTGGGCAGTTCGAGATAGAACTCGCGCAATTCAAACTCGCTACTGCTGCCGATAAAAAGGGGTTTACTGTAGGGGCTGTAGGCTCTGTCGGTAACTTTTTCTGGAGAAAGTGCGTCGAGGCTAATGCTACGCAGTCGGCTCAGGGCGGTGAGCTTTGCGCTGTTGTCAAAGCGCAGAATAAATTCGGGTTCTACGGTGAGTTGATAGTTTTGCCGTTTCAAATTATGGCTGCTGGCGCTCCAAAGAACGCTGCTGATAACAGAGCTTTGCAATTGGGCTGCGTAGAGTGAAGCGCTAAGAAGAGTGCAGAGAGCGGTGATAATAGTGGCGCTGATGGCCGAATAATAACAACCAGCCTGCGGTGTTAAAAATTGTTTTTTGTCGGAACGCAATTTGCGGCCTGCGTGTCGCGGTACCGACAAGGTGTTACAGCCCGCGTTTAATCGCATTGGTGGTAAACATGTCATCCGGTACCGGGTTTTGGTAGTCGACCTCGCTAAAAGTCAGACCTGTGCTGTGTCCGGTTTTATGGTTTTCAACGTCAATGTTGTGCTGGGTCCAAATACCCTGAATTTGCTCAATGTTGCTGATAGAGACGGTTTTTAGCAAGTTGCCTTTAATATCCCAAAATTGGCTTGTGCGCACCATCCAGATTTCATTATCGACGCAGGACTGGCTTTTGCTATAACCCAGTTCTCGGGCTATCTCCTGGGTTTTTGGTATGCCCTCAATTTGCAGGCCGGGCTTGCCATTAACATCGCAGGTGCCGATAGTTTGAAAGTTAAAGTCAGCTGTTGATACCCTGGTTTCCAGCTTAATATCTTCATAGGTCATGTCGGTGCCGAGGAAATAATCACCCCGGTCAGATGCTGATATGCGCCTGACTTTACGCAGTGCGGGTAGGTAGAGCCATTGATTATCCTCCAACTCGGGGTCGTTATAATCGTAGGTTAAAAAAGCGGTATCTTTGATGTTTTTGGGGGCAAGATAAAAAATGACAGTGCGCTTTTCTCCGGCAAAATATTTTCTATAACTCATGGTTTCACGCTGGCGAATTTTTCCGCGCCGGTCACGCATTTTAATGCTGAGCTTGCGGCTGACAGCCTTACCTTCGTCGCGGCTATTAATGTGTGCGGCAACTTCTTCGCCCGTTGGTAACACCGCCTCACTATTGCTTACTGGGCTTTGAGCAAATGCTGGAGTAGTGTAAATGCAGATTAAAACGATAAATAACAGGGTCGCTTTCAAACGTATCATTCCTTTTTTTTAAATTTAAATGTTGCTTTATGGCCTGGCAGGATAGCCTAAAAAACGTGGTTTAAATATTTTTGCCATGGCGGGTAATAAAATCATGCTGGCGAGAAAGCTCATGGTAATCGATAGTGCTACACAGGTGCCAAACTCCTGCAGGATGACGACTTTACTAAAAACAAGGATGCCAAACCCAGAGGCCAAAGTAAGAAAGTTAAATAACAGGGCGCGTCCGGTAGAGGGAAACAGCGCCATGAGTGTTTTGTCTGTGACCGCATTGCTACGACCAATCAGTACCTGTAGGCGTTCGACGGTATGGATTGAAAAGTCGACACCGAGACCAATAGCAATGGCGGCAAACATAGAGGAGCTGACTGAAAGAGGCACCCCAGCGTAGCCCATGTAGGCATAAACGCCAAAAACGGTGGTGACAATGGGTGCCAGGCAGAACAGGCCAGCAATGAGGGAGCGAAAGCTTAGCGCTGCCATAATAAAAACCAGTGCCAGGGTTACCGCTAAGCCGACGAAGTGGCCGTCGCCGAGGTGCTGCATCCACTCGTAATTAATATTGGCTCGCCCCGTAGCTTGTGCGTTGATCTGGGCATCATTGAAGGTGTTTTGCAGATAGTCTTTGAGGTATTCGATGACCGAGGCAATGGTTTTGTAATTTTCTTTTTCGAGACTGATGCGAATATTCGCCACACGGTAGTCGTAATCAATAATATCGTGAAAGTCGGTGGGGTCGGCAGTGACCGAATAGAGTAAAAAGTACTGGGCGCTGAGTTCAACACTGTCTGGCAGGCGATAGGCCTCGGGGGCGTCGGCGTGCATGGCGCGATTCATTTGTTTTAAATAATCGACTACTGAGGTGCTGCCTTTAACGAAGGGGTGCTGTGCCATATGGCTTTGCAGGGCTTCGATTTTTTGCAGGTTTCTGGGTTTGAAAAGATCCTCCGGGTTTTCAGTTTCGACCATGACATCGAGAAAATAAGTCCCATCGAAGGCTTCGTTGATTGCATCATTGGCAATAATAATCGGCTCGTCTTGTTGAAAGGCCTGAATTAAAGACTCATCCATTTCTATTCTAAGGCCACCGTGTATGCCGGCGGCGACGGTGAGTATGCCCAGCAGTAAGAAAGGTCGAGGGTGGTTGACGGTTATCTGCCCGAGCCAGCTAACCGCTTTGGCGAAACCATCGGGATGTTCTCGGTCAGTTTTGTTGCTGGGGGGCTCGCTGGGGAGTACTAGCTCTGGGGAGTTTGCAGTGATCTGCAGTGTGCGTTTTCGATAGGCGCGGCTTGTTTGGGGCTTGAGTAAACTCAGCAGGGCGGGCACAACGAGCATTGAGTAGAGCCAGGCAATGGCGACGCCAAACAGGGCGAAGAGGCCAAAGTATTTCATCGGTGGCATGATTGAGGCGATACTGAGGCCGAAGAAACCGGCGATGGTGGTTAGTGAGGTCAGGGTGATGGGGCGCCAGATACGGCTCATGGTGGTGGCCGTTAATTCCCGAGGGCTAAAAACCGGTTGTTGGGCTGCCGCCTCGTAGTATTCCGTAAGGATATGTATGGAGTCGGCGACGGCTATGCCGATTAACACCACCGGGAGGGCATTGGTAATAATATAAAAACTGACTCCCAGTGCCGCCATCAAACCGATAGCCGATGACGCAGTGGCGAGTATCACAAAGGTTGGAATCAAGGTGCCGCGCAGGGTTCCGAAAGCGACAAAGCACAGGGCAATAATTAACAGGGCTGATAGCGGCAATATGCGCGAGGCGTCGGCATCGATGTAGGTGCCAAAATATCCTGTCAGTGCACCTTCCCCGGCGATATGAATACTTTCATCACTATTTAATTCGGCACTACTGACCAGTGTTAGCAGTGCTTGATAGGTGGCTTGTGCTTTGTCGGCATCGAGCTGCTCGGCAATAATCAAGGTGCCTGAGCCATCTTCTGCGACCAGGGTGCCAACGTAGAGGGGAAAGGCCATGGCAGCCTCTTTTATTGCTGCTGCATCGGCTGCTGTGGTGGGCAGGGTCTCGAAAAAGGGTTCGACTTCCATGCCCTCAGCGGTGCCAATAATATTGTTTTCGGTCGCCAGACTGGTGATCTCCTCGGGGTCGAGGTTGTCGATGTTCTCCAGCTGACTGCTTAGCCAGTCAACCAGTTTTAGCGTGTGGGGGTTAAACACCCCCTCGGGGCTTTTGTTGATAATGGCGATAATCATGGGGTCGCCGAGCCCAAAAGTTTCTCGGGCTTTTTCACTGAGCGCCAGGGCTGGGTGATCCTTTGGCATAAAGGCATCGCTACGGGTATCTTTTTCCAGCGTCGGAATAAAACGCATAAAAAGCAGGATGAGACAGATGCTCAGGCAAAGGCTGAGGCGGGGGTAGGCGGTGCTTGCCCAGAAAAAGCGCCAGGCTTTGGTGTGCCGGTTGACAGCTATATCCAAGAGAAAAATCCTTTTCTGGCGCAAGTTTTAGGGTTTTGTGATCCGAATGACATTATTATTCAGCTCGTCGGCAATAACACCTTTGTGCCATCTTGTTGACCGGTGATCTTACCTGCCTGTTTCCGAACGGGCCAGATTTTTTATCCCACCGCTAGAGACAGTCGTAAGCCCCTTTATTATCGGTTTGAGGCTGCAACTGCGCTGTCTGAGCAGGCATTAAATTCCACAGTTATTTCTGATCTGTGTCGCTGTGAAGCCTAACAGGTCAGCTTTGAGAATTGTGTGGCGAGGGTGCTATGATGCGCCGCCGCTTTTACATAGGCACTGCGAATTGACTGTAAGGGATTGAGCAAAAGCCATGTAGATTAAGGGGTTATAAGGCTTGGGGATGTCTGATTGTATTGTCAGAAGATCAATGACAAAGCCGTAGCACGTTAAGTAATATTTTTGTTCAGAGACATTTAACGAGGTAAGAAGATGACATCATCAAACACATACGACGCCATTGTAATGGGCGCTGGTATTGCGGGAATGTACCAGCTTTATACACTTCGCGAGCAAGGTTTCAAGGTTAAGGTTTTTGAAACTGGTGACGGCGTTGGTGGTACCTGGCACTGGAATAATTACCCGGGCTGCCGTTTTGACTCCGAGAGCTACACCTACGCTTACTCCTGGTCGAAGGACATTATCGACGAGTGGACATGGACTGAACGCTTTGCCCCCCAGCCCGAGACCAAGCGTTACCTCAATTTTGTCGCCGACAAATTTGATCTGCGCAAAGACATTCAATTCAACAGTCGCGTTGCCAAAGCCACTTACGATGAAGCCAATACCGAATGGGAAGTTGAATTAGACGATGGCAGCACTGCCCGTGCCAAGTTCGTCATTTCTGCCACCGGCCCTTTGTCGGCCTTTACTCTGCCCAATATTCCCGGCCGTGACAGCTTCGCCGGTGAGTCTTGCCACACAGCGCGCTGGCCCGTGGGCGACAGCGGCTGGAAAGCTAACGACTTTAGCGGTTTACGCGTTGGTGTTATCGGCACCGGTGCAACGGGTGTGCAGGTGATTCAGGAAATTGCCAAAACGGCGAAAGAGCTGACGGTTTTCCAATTGGCACCCAACTGGTGTGCGCCGCTCAATAACGGTCCGATCGATGCTGAAGAGACCGCTCACAACAAAGAAAATGCCCAGGCTATTTTCGACCAGTGTAACGCTACGTTTGGTGGCTTTCTGCACGCTTTTGACGAGCGTTCAGCGGCGGATGTCGACGAAGAAGAGCGTGAAGCCTTCTTTGAAAAACTCTACTCAGAGCCAGGTTTCGGTATTTGGTTAGGCAACTTTGCCGACATTATGACCAACCCTGAAGCCAATGAAATCATCACCCAGTTCATTGCCAAGAAAATCCGTCAGCGCGTCGACAACCCAGAAGTTGCCGAGCTGTTGATCCCTAAAGACCACGGTTTCGGTACACGTCGCGTACCCATGGAAACCAAGTACTTTGAGTGTTACAACCAGGACAACGTCAAGCTGATTGACCTCAATAAGACGCCTATCGAAGAAATCGTGCCCACTGGCATTAAATGCAGCGATAAGCAGTACGATGTTGACGTGCTCATTTACGCCACAGGCTTTGACGCCGTAACCGGTGCCTTGCGCCGCATCGACATCACTGGTATCGGTGGTGAGAAAATGGTCGATAAGTGGGCCGATGGCCCCAGCACCTATCTCGGGATGCAAACCACAGGCTTCCCCAACCTCTTTACCTTGGTTGGCCCGCATAACGGTGCGACTTTCTGCAATATTCCCCGTTGTATCGAGCAGAACGTTGAGTGGGTTAGTGACCTGGTTGGCTATATGCGCGACAAGAACCTCAATGAAATTCAGCCCACGCAAAAGGCGGAAGATGATTGGACCGTTCACGTCGACGAGCTGGCTCAGATGACCCTGTTCCCGACAGCCGATTCCTGGTTTATGGGCACCAATGTCAACAACCCTGAGAAGAAGCGCATGTTTATGCTCTACGCCGGTGGTGCACCCAACTACAAGGCTAAGTGTGATGATGTCGCAGCAAAAGATTACGATGGCTTTGTGCTGAAATAGTCAGAAAACTGCTCTTAAAATGCAGTTAAAACGGCGGCCCCAGGGGGTCGCCGTTTTTTTTGAGAGTTCTGTTCCAGTTCCTACTTCTATTCTCCACCTCTTGGTCTATTAAGTTTAGTTTTAGCTAACGAAAAGCTTGAGGAGAAAGTCATGGTTTCACTTAGCGAAGTTACGGGTTTTACTATTTACAGCAAGTAGTGGATTACGCCATTGATGCAGGTTTGTTGCCCAGCGGATTCGATCTTGTTACTTTTGCTGAGCCCCGCCTTAATGCCCCTGGCTATAAATAATAATAAATATAATGGGTTAGGGCTTTGTGTCGTCAACCTTAGGTACTCTTTAGTGAGTAGCACAATTATAAGGAAGGAGTAACAATGCCGGATAGTGATCAGTCTCACTCTAGCGACGGTGGTTTTTTCAGACCGAGTTTAACGCGTATTTTGCTCTTTTGGTTTCTGGCTCTGGCCCTATTGCCGCTTGGTGTGGTTTGCTTGATTGGCTATCAGCAGAGCGCCCTGGCACTGCGTACTGCAGCTGTTGAGAGCCTCAGTGAAGACGCTATTCACCAAGCCAATTTTATCGACAACTGGTTTTCCTTTCGCTTTAAAGACCTGCGTGCTCAGGCTGAGAATCGTCACAATGCGCAATTTATCAAGGCCTTGTCAGCGGACTTAAACAGCAGTGGCAAAACGGTGGGGGACTATGTTGGTTCCCATCAATGGGCCAGCCTGGTGGAGACCAATAAGTCCGACCTATTACAGCTCATGCACATTTATGACTATTACTACGATGTGTTTTTGATTGATTTACAGGGCAACGTGCTGTTTAGCATTAAAGAGGAAAGCGATTTAGGGAGTAATTTATTGACTGGCCCCTATAAAGACACACTTTTTGCCAGTGTTGTTCAACAGAGCCTCGACACGGGTGAGGCTCTGTTTTCCGATTTTGAACGCTACGGACCGAGTGATAATAGTGTTGCCGGATTTTTATCGGCACCCTTGATAGATGAAAATGGCGATAAAGTGGGTGTTTTTGCTGTGCAATTGAAAGAGCAGGCAATAACAGAATTAACCACTAGTGCCAGCTCAAAAAATGTCTCGCAGATCAGCTACCTTGTTGGTAATGACCTTTTATCACGGTCGGCAATTCAGTCTCTTAATGATGTGCTGAATACAAAAATCGAGACAGAGCAAACTGCGCTATGGATGACGGAACACGGTGATGAGCAAGGTCAGCAGACTACTGCCGAAGTCGTCTTTGATTATGTTGGCCCCTTTGGTCAGAGGGTACTTGGTGTTCACCATCCTTTGCGGGTCGGTCAGGTGGAGTGGGTTTTGATCGCCGAGGTCGATGAGGCCGAGGCGCTGGCCCCCGCTCGGTGGATGGCCAAACTGACCTTTATGATTTTGACCATTATGTTTCTCATCGTGGTGGTAGTGGCCTTTTTTGTATCGCGGCGCATCACTCAGCCTCTTAAAGAGCTGGTTAGTTCCAGCCAACGAGCGGCGGCGGGGCAACTCGACCAGCAAGTTGAAATACCCCCTGTCGATGAAATGGCCCAGCTGGCCAATGCCTTTAATGCAATGCTGGAGGCACGGCGTAACTATGAAGCGGAATTAACGACGAGTAGCGAGCAAAACTTTAAGGTCTTGCGGGAACTGGAAGAGCAGAGGTACGCCCTCAACCAGCATGCACTGGTTAGTATTACCGACACCAAGGGTACTATCACTTTTGCCAATGAAAAGTTCGCAGCTATCAGCGGTTATGCCATCGATGAGTTACTGGGCCAAGATCATCGCATTCTTAACTCCTCCCACCACCCTAGCAGTTTTTTTCAGCAGGTCTATGAAACCCTTGGCCGTGGAGAGGTATGGCGTGGCGAGATTTGCAATAGGAACAAAGGCGGGCATCTTTACTGGGTTGATAGCACTATCGTGCCCTTTATGGATGCACAGGGGATAACGACCAGTTACGTTGCCATTCGCACTGATATTAGCGGGCGCAAAGAGGCAGAACTGAACAGTGATAATTCCCTGGCTATTGTCGAGGCAACGCTTGAGGCCACCGACAACGGCATAGTGGTGATCAATGAGTTCAATAAAGCGATACATTTTAACCAGCGCTATCTTGAGCTGTGGGGCTTTACTCAGGCGCAGGTGCTGTTTGGTGATGTCAGTTCAATGCTGGATGCTGTGCGCGGTCAATTGGTCGAGGGTGAGGACTTCACCGATACTGTACAGAGGGTTCAGGCCAGCGAAGGTCTGTTTTCGTCGGGAGCCGTTAACTTTAAAGATGGCCGTATTCTCGAATACAGCTCTAAAGAGCTGAACTTGCCAGGTGAGAAAAAGGGTCAAGTGTGGAGCTTTATTGATATTACCGCTCAAACTCGTGCGGCTGCAGAATTAACCCGCGCCAAAGAGGCGGCAGAACAAGCGGCTACTGCCAAGGGTGATTTCCTTGCCAATATGAGCCATGAAATCCGCACCCCAATGAACGGCGTACTGGGTATGTTGAACTTGTTGTCGAGTTCTCAGCTGAACGCGAAGCAGAGCCATCAGGTGCGCCTGGCACACTCCAGCGGTGAAGCTCTGCTGGTCTTAATCAACGATATTCTCGATTTTTCAAAGATAGAAGCGGGTAAATTGGAGTTGGAGTCTATTGATTTCGACCTGCGTCAACTATTTGGTGACCTGGCTGAAAGTATGGCGCTACAGGCGCAAAGCAAAGGCCTGGAAATTGTTCTCGACCTCGCTCAAATTGAGCAGTCACGGGTCAAGGGTGATCCGACCCGAGTGCGGCAATTACTCACCAATTTGATCGGCAATGCACTGAAATTCACCCACGAGGGGGAGATCGTTATTCGTGCCGCTCTCGAGGCCGGAGCCCAGGGTGAAGTGATTTTATCGGCCTCTGTGAGCGATACGGGTATTGGTATTCCCGCTGATAAAGTCGAACATTTGTTTGATTCCTTTTCTCAGGTCGATGCCTCCACCACGCGCAAGTTTGGGGGTACAGGGCTTGGCCTGTCCATCGTCAAAAAACTGTGTGAATTAATGGGTGGCGAGGTTAGCGTTAGTAGTGAAATTGGCGTCGGCAGTTGTTTTACTTTTGTTTTGCGTCTGGAGGTCAGCGAGAAGGCCGCGATTGTTCGACCGACGATTAACCTCAGTGGCGTGCGTATTTTGATTGTCGATGACAATGCGACCAATCGTGAAGTGCTGCACGGTCAGCTCAGCCTTTGGGGTGCTTTTGTCACCGAGGCCGATAGTGGCGCTAGTGCTTTGGCTATTCTCGACGAACAGGCTGAAGAGCCTTTCCCGGTGGCCATTATTGATATGCAAATGCCTGATATGGATGGCTCGGCTCTGGGGGGAGCAATTCGTGCCGATGACCGTTTTAGCTCTACCGGCTTAATTATGATGACCTCGATGAGTGAGCCTGGTGATGCCCAGCACTTTGCCGATCTGGGCTTTGCCGCTTATTTCCCCAAACCGACGACCACCTCGGATCTGTTCGATGCCCTGGCCATTGTGCTAGGTGGCGGTGAGGCTTTGCGAGCTGCCAAACCTTTAATTACCCACAGTTACCTGCAAAGTCTTGGGCCACAGGTCGGTGAGCACGGCTCCAAACAAGTGCTGGCGAAAAGTGAGTATCGCCTATTACTGGCGGAGGACAATGTGATCAATCAGCATGTTGCCATGGGCATGTTAGAGGATATGGGTTACGGTGCCGATATTGCCGATAACGGTGCCCTGGCAATATCGAAGTTACTAGAGGCACCCGCCGATGCCCCTTACCAGCTGATTTTAATGGACTGCCAAATGCCACTACTCGATGGTTACGAGGCCACAGCCAAAATTCGTAGCGGTGAGGCAGGACGACACCATCGCGATATTACTATTATTGCCATGACAGCTAATGTGATGACCGGTGACCGGGAAAAATGCATACAGGCGGGGATGGATGACTACATTGCCAAACCCATAGACCCCGAAATATTGGAGAACAGTCTGGCTCACTACCTGGGTCTGCAAAGTGAAACCTCGCTTCTGTCTGTTGTCGATGAGGCTAGTGATGACGCGGTCGAATCTGGTGAAGCGAGCACTGGAGCTACAGCCTTAGAAAATCAGGCCTGGGACCGGGAGGGTTTATTAAAACGGGTCAGGGGCAACGAGACCTTGATGCACTCTTTATTACAGCAGTTTATTCAGGATATGCCCGAGCAGATGACACAATTTACACAGGCCGTCACCAGCACTGATTTTGCTTCTATCGCCAGTCTTGCCCATAGTATTAAAGGCGTGGTCGGCAATTTAAGTGGCCAGGGTTTATATGCTCTCGCCGCTGCGATGGAGCAGGCTGGGGGACAAGAGGAGAAACAGGGGGTCGAAGGACTGTGGCCGCGTTTACTGAGCGAATATGAGCGCCTACATGAGACTTTGGCGGGGTATTTACTCGAACAACAGACACAGTCAAATAGTGATGTTGAAGCCCCAACGCCAGAGCAGCACAAAGCTGCGCGGGCTCAAATCAAGGGGCAAATTGCCCAACTGAGGGCAAAAATGCAAGAGGGCAGTTTCGTTGATAGCGAGGACCTGCAATGCTTGAAGCCCTACTGTTTACAGGACCCAGCAAAAGAACTGCTGGCTACTCTGCGGACACAGTTGGCAGAGTTTGATATGGAGGCTGGGGTACTAAGCCTGAACGCGATAGAACAAAGCCTGCAACAGGACTAACAGGGAAATTAAGCGGAGTCGATGTAATGGAAGCAAGGCCCACAGTTTTGATCGTTGACGATGCCCCGAGTAATATTCAATTACTCGCGGGCTTGCTCAAGAGCAGCTACCAAATTAAGATCGCCACGGGTGGCCAGCGTTGCCTGGAATTAGCTCAGGCCGATCCGCCACCGGATCTTATTCTCCTCGATATTCAAATGCCCGACATGGACGGTTACGAAGTTTGTCAACGTTTGAAAAGCACAGACAGTACGCGGCAAATCCCCGTCATTTTTGTCACCGGCAAAGATCAAACTGAAGATGAGGAGCTGGGTTTGACCCTGGGTGCGGTGGACTACATTACCAAACCCTATTCCCCGGCCATTGTCGAAGCGCGCATTGCCACCCACATAACCCTTAAGCAGCAGAGCGACGAACTGCGCCGTTTGGCCATGCATGACCAATTGACGGGCCTCTACAATCGCCATTTTTTGATTGATGTCGCCGCTAAGCGCATTAGCCAGGCACACCGGCACAAACAGGCGCTTTGTGTACTGATGATCGATATAGACCATTTTAAAGCGGTGAATGACGAACACGGCCACAGCGCGGGTGATGCCGTACTGCGCGAAGTAGCGGCCATTTTTCAACGGCAAAGTCGTAGCGAAGATATTGTCGCCCGTTTTGGCGGTGAGGAGTTTGTGATTTTACTCGACAACTGCGACCTGGCTAATGGCGCTCAAAAAGCCGAATTACTCCGTGCCAGTCTTACTGAATCAGCTATAGAAGGCCTAGGTATCAGCGCCAGCTTTGGTCTTGCGCAATTGCGCGAAAACGATGAGGCCTTTGACGAATTATTACATCGCGCCGATGAGGCGGTCTATAACGCTAAAAGTAATGGCCGCAACCGGGTGGAGTTAGCGGACTAGCTCCTTCCATGCTAATGAACAGCAACGTGAGGATTAACAAATGGGTGTGTGGGGTACGGAGTATTGGTAAAATGTATGTCGATTGATGTTGGCTTCTTAGGTGTTTAGAGGCTCTCTAGATCAACAAGCAATGCTTTGTTATGGGCACACATTTTTAATACAGTTTGCTCAAAGCGAAGCAGCTTTCGAGCAATTTTCTTTTTTGCTAAAGAATCAA
>CAYWXW010000084.1:0-10266 GCA_964462265.1 uncultured Porticoccaceae bacterium
TATTTCAAGTCTTAGCACGAACCATTAGCGCTATCTTTCTGCACAACCTTACTATCCTAGCTTCTTGCCCTCTCTATCTGCAAAGTGTCACTGGCAATTCAGCCCAGCAACTCTTTAACGCAGCGATAATTTTTTTACCGGCCCAAAAATTAAGCGTTAGCCTGTAATATTGTCCGTCAAAACCACTAACGACTGATTTTTAACGATGACGCTGCAAACGCTATTAGGCCTTGAACTCCCTATCATCCAGGCACCCATGGCCGGCGTGCAAGACAGCGCATTAACCATTGCCGTCTCAAATGCCGGTGGCCTCGGTTCACTGCCCTGCGCCATGCTCAGTGCAGATGCTTTACGCAAAGAGCTAACAACACTGCGAGCGCAAACCAGCAAGCCCTACAACCTCAACTTCTTTTGTCACACGCCCCCGCCACCTCAACCTAAGCAGGAAGCCGCCTGGCGTAAAATACTTGCGCCCTATTACAAAGAATACGGACTCGATATACAGGCTATACCGGCCGGGCCAGAACGCCGACCTTTTAGTCGTGAGACGGCAGATATCGTCGAAGCCTTTAAACCACCCGTGGTGAGCTTTCACTTCGGCTTACCAGAAAAATGCTTGTTAGCGCGAGTGAGACATTGGGGCAGCAAGGTCATCGCCTCTGCCACCACTATTGAGGAAGCACTTTCTCTTGAGGCGGCCGGTGTTGATGCGATTATCGCCCAGGGACTGGAGGCCGGTGGCCACCGTGGCAACTTTTTGAGTAATGACCTGAACCAACAGATGGGGACATTCGCCCTGTTGCCACAAATGGTTAAGGCGGTAAAACTGCCGGTGATCGCCGCCGGCGGGATTGTCGATGCAGAGGGTGTGGCGGCGGCAATGGCACTGGGCGCAGCTGGTGTGCAAATAGGCACAGCGTATTTACTCTGCCACGAAAGCACAACCAGTGCTCTACATCGAGCGGCACTTAAAAGTGATGCGGCCTGTCAGACCGCATTAACTAATGTTTTTTCTGGCAGGCCGGCGCGTGGTATTGTTAATCGTGCTATCAGAGAGCTCGGCCCCATTAATCATTCGGCGCCAATTTTTCCGCTGGCGAGCACCGCCATGGTACCTTTGCGCGCTGCAGCTGAAAAACAAGGCAGCGAGGCTTTTAGCCCTTTGTGGTGCGGTCAAAATGCCAGTGGCTGCAAAAAGGTCAGCGCCGCAGAGTTGACCTTATCTCTAGCCGCAGGCCTTTAACCGTGTAGGGCAACTGTAAGCCTGTCTCTATTTACCCTTCAGTAAATCATGCACATAGCGCACGGGAATCGCATAGCTAATGCCCGAAGGTTTTTCCAACACGGTCTCTTTCGAGCCCTTAACGAAAACACTATTGATAACGCCAATCACTTCGCCGGTACCGCGATTGTAAACAGGGCTGCCACTGTTACCGGGATAAGCGGTGGCATCGAGCTGGTACACCTCAAAAGGGTTACGCATGCGCTTCATCTGCGCAGCGGTGATACTTCGTGACGATACAGCGGGAATGACAATGGGTGTAATCGCAGAGATGATGCCCTTGTGAGTGACCGGATAAAGGCCCAGCACCATGCCGATAGGGAAGCCAGTGAAGGCGATGTCAGAGCCCTCGCGTACAAAGGCCGCGTCTCCCAGGCGCATGGCCGGTAAAGAGCCGTCGATAATTTCAAGCAACGCCAAATCATGGTCTCTATCTTTATGCAGCACCTTAACGGCCATTACCCTACCAGCTTTACCCCTACCCACAAAAATGGCCAGGCTTTCTTTATTAGCACGATCGAGCTTTTCAGGTAGCACGTGATAGTTGGTGATGACCTGACGACCGTTGCCGACCACAAAGCCCGTGCCTCGAAAATCAATAGCTGGCTTATGGCTACCCCGAACAGGGCGTACCGTGCCGATGCCCACAACACTGGGACGCAGGCCATCGATAACATCGGCGAGCTCTGTGGCTCTGCCAAATTGCGAGAGAAAAAGAAGGGTGGTAAAAAAGGCTATCCCTATCCAGGCTTTCATGATGTGACTCCAGTAGTACAGGTTATAATCGCGCCCGTTATTAGATCGAGAAAGAAACAACACGCCAGAATAAAGCTTAAGATACGTAATGAAGCAAGCACTTTAACAAAAGCACACATCAATGTGGACAGAACACCCGCTGCCGACGCAGCACGGTATAATCTCGCCCTTCATAAGGCCTTAATACAACGCACATACAATACTGACACAAGGATTTGCACCATAATGCCTACGCACCATCCCGCCTTCAGCAACACCACCCCCAGGATTGAATAAAATGAGAATTTCCGTATTCGGTACCGGCTATGTCGGCTTGGTCACCGGGGCCTGCCTCGCTGAAGTCGGCCACGATGTCATTTGCATGGACATTGACCAGGGCAAAATTGATCAGCTCAACAATGGCGTCCTACCCATTTGGGAAGCCGGCCTTGAAGACATTGTGCAACGCAATCGCGAGGACGGTCGCCTGCGCTTCACCACGGATGCCGACCTCGTTGTCGCCCACGGTCTGATCCAGTTAATCGCCGTTGGCACCCCGCCCGACGAAGATGGCTCAGCCGATTTACAGTATGTGCTTGCGGTGGCCAAAACCATCGCCGAGCGGATGACCGAACAGCGCATCATTGTCGACAAGTCGACCGTGCCGGTCGGTACGGCCGATAAAGTAAAAACGCAAATACAGGCTACGCTGCAAGAGCGTGGGCAAGATATTCCCTTTGCCGTCGTGTCCAACCCGGAGTTTCTCAAGGAGGGGGCGGCGGTCAATGATTTCATGAAACCCGATCGCATAATTATCGGCACCGACTCCCCAACGGCAGAAGAACTGCTACGCGAGCTCTACGAGCCCTTTAATCGTCAGCACGAACGTACGGTGTTTATGGATATTCGCTCTGCTGAGCTGACGAAATACGCTGCCAACGCCATGCTCGCCACTAAAATTAGTTTTATGAATGAGCTATCAAACATGGCTGAATTACTGGGTGCCGATATTGAAGCCGTGCGCAAAGGCATGGGCTCGGACCCCCGCATCGGCTACCACTTTATTTATCCGGGCTGCGGCTATGGTGGTTCGTGCTTCCCCAAAGATGTTAAAGCTCTGGCCAAAACAGCAGAGCAGCTGGGCTACAACGCGGGCCTGTTAAAGTCAGTCGACCAGGTTAACGAGCAGCAAAAGACTCGGCTGTTTAGCAAGCTCGCGCACTACTTTGGTGGCGCAGAAAAACTCGCCGGTAAAACTATTGCCCTATGGGGTTTAGCCTTTAAACCCAATACTGACGATATGCGTGAAGCACCCAGCCGCACTTTAATGGAAGCCCTGTGGCAAGCCGGTGCCAAAGTGAAAGCCTTCGACCCAGTGGCGATGGAGGAAACGCAACGTATTTATACCGACCATGAAAACCTGCAGCTTTGTGACGATAAATACTCGGTATTAAACGACTGCGATGCCCTGGTTATTTGTACGGAGTGGCAGCAGTTTCGCGCCCCGGACTTTGATGAAATAGCCCTGCGCCTGAACAACAAAGTTATTATTGATGGTCGCAACCTCTATTCACCCGAGCGACTCGAAAAAGATGATTGGGCTTACTACGCTATTGGCCGCGGTCGATCTTAAGCAACAAATTAGAGAACAAGAAAACAATGAAAATATTAATTACTGGCACCGCAGGTTTTATCGGCTCCCACCTCGCCCTGAAATTATTAGCACGCGGCGATGAGGTTGTTGGGCTTGATAATATTAACGACTACTATGACCAGCGGGTAAAGTACGGCAGGTTAGAGCGTGCCGGCATTGCCCAGAGTGACATCAGCTATAACCATTGCGTTGGTAGCAGTAAACACCCCAACTATCAGTTTATTAAACTCAACCTTGAAGATGCCGAAAACCTGAATACCTTATTTGCAGAGCAGCAATTCGATGCAGTGTGTAACCTCGCCGCACAGGCTGGCGTGCGCTATAGCCTAACTAACCCGCAGGCCTACATCAGCAGTAATATTGTTGGCTTTTGTAATATTCTCGAATGCTGTCGCCACAATGGCGTTAAAAAACTCAGCTACGCCAGCAGCTCCTCCGTTTACGGTCTGAATGAAGCCCAACCATTTTCCACCTCGGCCAATGTGGACCACCCCATCAGTCTTTATGCCGCCAGTAAAAAATCCAATGAACTGATGGCCCACACCTACTCCCACCTCTATCAGCTACCCACCACCGGGCTACGTTTTTTTACTGTGTATGGCCCCTGGGGTAGACCCGATATGGCTTTGTACCTGTTTACCAAAGCGATTTTGGAAGGCAAGCCTATCGATGTTTTCAACCACGGTGAAATGCAAAGGGACTTCACCTACATCGACGATATTGTCGAGGGCATCACTCGAGTTATCGACAACCCTCCCCAGGGCAATGCCGCCTGGGACGGCAAAACTCCCGATCCCTCGAGTTCACCCTCACCCTATAAAATATACAACATCGGTAATAACAACCCCGTGCGCTTAATGGATTTTATCGGCGCTCTGGAAAACAAACTGGCTAAGACTGCAAAAAAGAATATGCTGCCCCTGCAGCCCGGTGACGTACCCAGTACCTACGCCGATGTCAGCGACCTGGTCAGCGACCTTGACTACCAACCACAAACGTCAATACAGGAAGGCATTAATCACTTTGTTGACTGGTATACCAAATTTTTTAATTGCTGAAAAAACGAAGCTTTCTTCAATATAGCTAAGCTGGAGGGTCAGTCGTTAAGGGGGTGTAGCTAGGTAATGCGAAGCGCCCCTGGTTTCGATAACGATTTGGTGAATACAATTAATGGCTTATACAAGACCAATGGCATTCATAGAGACAGCCCTTGGCGTGGTCTTGACCATATTGAGCTGGCAACATTAACGCGGGTTGACTGGTTTAACCATCGTATATCGCTACGCCCCACTGGCTAACGCCGCATTCTGAATTGGGGAAGATGTATCATCACAAACAGAATCAAGCAATGTCGCAGCCCCGTTTATAACAGGGCTGTGTGGCTACCTAAATTTCTCGAATATCAGACAGAAACTCTTCAATAGCGGATTTCAATTCTCGGCTATCTTCCGCCAAGCTGGCAGAGGAACCCTGAACCTGCTCAGATGAGCGTAGAACAGTAGCCGCTCCACCTTGAACCTGTGTAATCTGACTACTTGCATCAGCTGTACCGGTAGCCACCTGTTGAATATTTTGCGAAATTTCCTGCGTAGCGAGTGCCTGTTGCTCGACGGCGCCAGTAACATTGAGAGCGACTTCGGAATTTTCCTTCAAGGCGTCCCGGGTTTTATCGACAGAAGTGACAACATTGGCGCTGATTTCCTGCAGGCGCTTAATATGTTCAGAGATATCATTAGTTGCTGATGAAGTTTGATTAGATAGTTCTTTAACCTCAGAGGCAACAACTGCAAAACCCTTACCAGCATCACCTGCACGCGCAGCTTCTATGGTTGCATTCAAAGCAAGTAAGTTAGTCTGCTCCGCAATTTCGTTAATTAAATCAATCACATTACCAATATTTTGAGATGAACTTTGTAACTCAACAGCAATCTTCGCTGTCGAATCAATAGTATCCATGGCTTGACTCGTTATTTGTGAAGAATGGTTCATCTGTTCGTTAATGCCAGCTACTGTAGAAGCCATTTCCTCGCTAGCAGCAGCAACTGTCTGCACATTTTGCGATGCCTCAGACGCTCCAGTGGCAGCTGCAACACTTTGTGTTTCTGTTTGTTTTGCAGTGTCAGACAGGGTGACGGCAGCTTGCTCCATTGCGGCGATTGCAGTATTGAAAGAGCCAATTTTTTGCAAAATACTCTGATCAAATTCTGCAATTCTTGATTCTAGTTTATCGGCTCTTGCCTGACGACGTCGACTGGTTTCGAGCTCCCTTTCTTGTTCCGCTTGCTTTGCTTTTTCAGCTTCAATTCGCTGTTCTTCATCACGTTTACGCTGAGCTTCTTCAGCCTCTTTTGCCTCCTTCTCCAGGCGCTGCCGCTCAATGCGACCTTGCTTGAAATTATCAACCGCACTTGCCATCTGCCCCACCTCAGAACCGTAACCCAAGCACGGAACCTCGACAGTCATATCACCATCTGCCAAACTCAACATCGCCTCGTTCATCAAGCCGAGGGGCTTTGAAATACTCTTTGAAACGATAAATATAAAAAACGTAAGCAGCGTAACAACGACAGCAACAAAACTAAAAATCAACACCTTTACAAATGCTGACGAAGCCTTCTCACTTGCATCCGCTACAATATCAGCTGATACAACATCTACAACAGACTTGATTAAATTGATCTTTTTCGTCGACATGCCGTACCACTCTAAGCCGGTATAGCCCGAGCCCGTCATATCCCCGCCCTCCATATCTGCAATAAAGATACGAACATCTTCAGCATCGACGATAGCCTCCCCTGTTACTGTGTTGGCGTATGCTTCGCGATTATCAATTGTTGCAGTGCTGTAGAAAACAGTTAGAAAAGTATCTTGTGCGCCCTTTAGACGTAGGAATTCAGAATATGATTCTGGCGTGAAAAGGCCATCGCTAAAGGCTGTAACAACTAGAGCTCGTTCATTAGCCGACATCTCTTTAACTTTTAACAAAGTCGCTAGAGATGAAAGCTTGGCACTCATCTCAGCACTTGAAGCAAGACCTACCATCTGATCAACCAGGGCAGCCAAATCACTTTCTATCTTTACATAGCGTAAACCAGCATCTTCAGCTAAAGGAACTAATGGAACCAGCACATTCCTATCGACATAATTTAACGCTTCTCGCCTCGCAACCTCTCGTTTAAATGCACGAAAGTCTATTGTTAAAACAAAATCTCGAACCTCTTGAAATTGGCCAAGAGTTTCCTTAGCCGTAGCAGCTGCCTCGGCAAAAGAATCTCCATAAGCACTTAAGTCGTCGCTTAACGCGACATTTAAACTCTCCACAGCCTGGTCTGCTAGGGCTTTCTGAGCGGTCAAAAGATCTTTACTTTCTCCTTCCCCTTCTTCGCCTATAAAGGCGGCGCTCAGCCCCCTTTCTTTTTGAGTTTCATGTATCGCATTACCCACCAACTTTGAAATCTCAGCAAGCCGCTCTATGTGTACATTTTGTTGGTATTCTTGATAGGCGCCATACGAGTTAAATATGAGAAACATCACCAGTGCTAAAATTGGCGCGAATGCAAGACCGCCTATACGACCCGCCAGGCTATAACGATTCAGAAACTCTTCAGCTCCTGCTCCAAAAATGTTTTTCAGAAATCCAAACATAGCTTTAATTCTCCCGGCACTATTATTTTTAAGGTCGAATCGTCCATGAACATTATTATCTGTTAATTATTACTAAGAACACATTTTTTACAAAATTAGCTTTCTTACACTCTAGTAAACAGCATCTATTTATCGACACAATCCCCTGCCGACCTTCACCCTACACCGACTAACTATTAGGCACTAAAAACCCCACCTTTCCTGCACCATATCGTGGGACTTCCACATCAAAAAAAACCTGTTTATCAATGTTACCCAACAAGCCAGAAACCGAATCGGGCAAGCCCTCCTGCGCAGAATGCAATGTTGCAAATCTTAGATGAGTTCCCCCACGCAGCATAAAAAGTCTCGATACAATATTCATAACTTCTTTGATATTACCAACCATCATGTCCTCTAACTTACCGCTTTTTATCACATCAGCAGCGACAGGCGGTGGCAACATAGTCATCGAACTACCCATATAAGCGCAGAAGGGTAGATCACACACCACTAGAGTCACGGGATTATCATCATCATCAAGGTACAAGCCGAAAGATAGATCATCTGCATCCAAAGCGAGCGGATCACAGTCTTGAACCTCTAGATTAGTAAAGAGCATGCCCAGCATATCTTTTAATTCAGCTTTTGACGGTGTACTAAAACTCACAAGTGACCCCTTATATTAATTAATTTAAAAGAAAGATTTTAATGCATCAAATACCGACTCTTTGGTAAACGGCTTAGATATTAAAAACTTAGCACCAAGGCCTTCAGCTTTCGTACGCATTTCATCAGAAGACTCTGTAGTAACAAAGCCAAAATCAACCGTGATACCTTCATCATTAAGAGCCGTTAGCAATTCGATGCCTGACATGTTTGGCATATTCCAATCACATAAGACCAAATCTGGAGAATCCGACTTGATTTTATCCAGGCCGAGCTGCCCGTCAGCAGCCTCAATGAAGTCTGCACTGAACCCGGCAGCCTTAACCATTTTTTTGACAATCATTCGCATGGCGACGCTGTCGTCAACAACAAGCACTTTCATTTACCAACTCCATAATTACTTAAAACACTTAAGTCCATAGCCATAGTACTGATATTACCCATTAAAAAAGTCCGAGCCGATCTCAGTTTTGGCATTAACCTACCTTTTCGTAATACACAGAACCCTTATCACTTTTCTTCACAAAATGACCAAGCTGGTTGTTTAGAAACTCTGTAGCACCAATCACCAAAACACCTTTTGGCAATAGCATAGTAGCCAGGTTATCAAACAACAATGCTCTATCTTTCTCTTCAAAGTAGTTAACGACGTTTCGACAAAAAATAATATTAAACTTTGCCATAGAACCTTCTGGCCTCAATAAATTTCTCTTACTAAATGAAACAATCGATCTTAGCTCTGCCTTAACCTGATAACGGCCATTAACACAATCGAAATAGCTTCTTATTTTTTCATCAGACAACCCACGTTCGACTTCAAACCTGGAGTATTCGCCCTTACTGGCTAAAGTGATAATCTCATCAGATATATCAAAAGCATTAATTTGCACTCTATAACTTGTCAAGTCAAAAAGTATTTCTTTCAAAACCATGGCCATGCTATAAGCTTCTTGACCACTAGAACAGGCTGCACTAGCAATTTTAACGACAGCATTCTGATCTTGCCCAAGTAAATCTGGTATTAGCTTGTACTTAAGTAAATTAAAGGGATGCTCATCCCTAAAAAAATAGGTTTCATTTGTAGTTATAGCACTGATAAGTGCTTGATTTTCTTTGGAGTCAGCATCGACAACACATTTCAATAACTCACCATAAGAATTAAGACTGAATTTTTGTAAAACTGGACTTAACCGGGATTCAAGCAAATAACGCTTAGAGGTATCAAGATTGATTCCCGTCTGAAATTTCACGTGGTCAATGAACTGGCTCAATTCACGGTCACTCATTGAGTAGGCGTCATTACTCACCATTCACACGGCCTATTTTCAAAGCTATCGACTCTAGCTGAGTGGAAATATCGTTATAACCACACAGACCTTCACTTGAACGATTCAGATCAACGTTCAAATTATATTCAATGTCCTCTTTGCACATAGCAACTTGATCGACAAGCTGTAACGACGCAGTATTCGCTGAGGCCAACATCGTAAAATTGTTACCTTTTTGGGCTTTAGTCCTTTGCATGCGCCTCAAACCCTTTTACCGATAACTTTAGAATGCCCTCAATAGCAGAGGCCATTCTCTCAATACTCACTTGCTTATCGACCAAGCCAGCTTCTTGGGCCACTCGGGGCATTCCATACACCACACAGCTCTCTTCATCCTGGCCGAGTACTGTCACCCCATGTTGCTTCATTTTTTTTAGGCCTTCCCTGCCATCACTGCCCATGCCACTCAAAATAACGCCTAAAGAACGTGTCTCATATATTTCGGCGACACTATTAAAAAAGTAGTCCACAGAAGGTTTACAAAAATTCTCGGGGGCATCATCAGTTATTTTTATTTCTATACCAGCACTGCCATGAACTAATTTCATTTGCCGCCCACCTGGTGCTATATAAGCGTGATTAGGTAGTGGCTTATCCCCATCTTCGGCTTCTTTTACCGAAAACGTACTAATTTCATCAATCGACTTTGCCAGTGTCTGAGTAAACATTGGCGGCATGTGTTGCACGATAAAGATGGGGACATCTAACTCAGAGTTCAAACCAGAGAATAATTTTAGTAAAGCCTTTGGCCCGCCGGTTGAGCATCCCATGGCAATAGCCTTTGGTGCTAACGTTAGTCGAGTAGGTGATAGCGATAGTGGTGTGACGGGCTTTCGTACAACTGATTTTTTCGTTGGCGCTGGAGCTTTTCCAGTGGCAACAGGCTTCTGACTATTCTTAGTCGTATCAATTGCCTTCACCGACTGCTTTATTACTATGCTTGAGCCGCCATGCAAAGCTTCCAACTTCTCTAC
>CAYWXW010000084.1:10366-13096 GCA_964462265.1 uncultured Porticoccaceae bacterium
GATGGTTTCTACAATTCCCTTCAAGGCCTGTCGATACATCGCAGAGTCATCGACAACTAATAGCCTTAACTCTGTCATTATGCGGCCTCAGTATCCAGGGTGTTATCTAGATTAAGCATCGCTACCAAATCCTCCTCACGCCGAAATAAAGCTCTGAAAAAGTCACTATCTGCGCCATTGACAGTTGCCGGGACAGGAAAAAAGTCATCGCTACTGGCAAATACTGAGTCTTCAATACCATCGACTAACAGCCCGATCAACTCATCTCCAAACTCCACCAAAACAATATGCACCGCTTTGGTTTTTTGATTTATCGGCAAGGCCATACGCTTACTTAAGTCAATAATTGTGACAATGCTTCCGCGTAAATTAATCACCCCGTTAACATAGGAAAATGCTGTGTGAACGGGCGTGATAGTTGGAGATTTAAATATTTCTCGGACTTCTGTAATTGGTAAACCAATCGTAATATCCCCAACCCTAAATACAATAATCTCAGTATCTTCCAAAAACAAAGCTTCACTCATTACTTATTCTCCTCAACTTATACTTAAGCGTTTACTGCACGGGGCTTTGCCAGGCGTCGACAGACATCCACTAGCTGTTCACGGTCAAGCTTAATCTGATATTCATCAACGCCGGCATCAAGACCCTTTTCTTCTGCAGCTGCACCGGCCAACGAAGTGACCGCGACTAAGGGCAAGCCAGCGTATTCCGGTATGGCTTTAATAGCCCGCACCATCTCCAGACCATCCATATTAGGCATTTCAATGTCTGTTAATACCATGCAGATTTCTGCGTGGTTACGCAACATCTCCAAGCCCAACAAACCATCATCTGCTGTCAATACGATAAAACCGGCCGCCTCAATTTCCTTTTTCATTTGCGATTGGAAAAACGGCGAATCTTCTACCAACAATACCGTTAGATTTGTTTCTTCAGCGCCACCGATAAGATGTTCAGTCCACTCAGGGTCGTCCAGCTCAAGAATGCCGTACAGATCAAGAAACTGTAAAATCTCACTATTCACAATCATTGAACCCGCAATACCCGCGCGCTTGTGGGTTCGGTTGTCAATAGTGTCTTTATAATCAACAATATCCCTGATATCTGAGGCCATTAAGCCAATCTCTTCATTACCCACGGTATAGACGATCACATAGAACTCACTCCCGCTCACATCCAGTGCTTGCGAACTGACAATTCCCTCCAGAGAAATCAGCGGCAGAATACCACCACGATAGCTGATCGCTTTACGATCGCCCACATCTTGCAAATCTGAGGTCGAGAATCTTTCGATTCTTGCAACCAGCTGTAAAGGAACCGCATACACTTCATCTTCAGCGTGCTGAATAATCAGAATGGAACAAGAATCCACATCCTGAGTTTCTTCGGTCTCCCTTGTGCGCATATCGCTCTCGGTTTGCTGGGATTCACTCGCGCCACTGAGCATACGCACGCCATCGACATCAAGAATAAGAGCCACCGTGCCATCCCCAAGAATGGTCGCCCCCGAAAACTCATTACTGCCACGAAAATGCATACCAAGAGGTTTAACAACGATTTCTGCCGATTCATGGAGTTCGTCAACACGAATACCGTATTTAAACGCTCCTGCAGCAACGATAACGATGTTGACGCTACTCTCTGCTCTTTCACGCCGTTCAACGCCTCCGCGTAAATTGGTTGTAGCCTCATCAACGTCTTCATTTTCACGTCGATCCGCAAGGCGATCTCGGCGCTCATCACTCACAGAACCGCTTTCTACATCACGGTAAGTTTGTGTAATACCAAAGAAATCGCTCAGTTCGATCAAAGGAACGAGTTCGCCCCGCAAACGCAGCATCGCCACGCCGCCCACATGCTGGATTCGACTCTTAATTTCATCGGGAGCAATACCTACCATTTCCACAACATTAACCTGTGGAATTGCAAAGTTTTCGGTACTGATGCCAACCAATACACTGGGTATAATCGCCAGGGTCAATGGTAATTTAACGCGAATAGTCGTACCGCTACCCAGTACGGATTCGATATCGGCAACACCACCGACTTTCGCCAAGTTCTGGCGAACCACATCCATGCCCACACCACGACCAGAAATATCGGTGACCTCTTCCGCCGTGGAAAAGCCCGGCTGAAAAATCAGCCGCACAATGTCCTTTTCACTCAGCCGAGCTATTTCTTCTTCTGTCACCATGCCTTTTTCGATGGCTTTTCTTGCAATTTTTTGTGGGTCAATACCAGCACCATTATCACTGACCTCGATAACGACCTGACCCGCTTCGTGGAAGGCATGTAAGCGCAATTGCCCAAAGGGAGGCTTACCCGCAGCTTTGCGTTGTGCGGGAGTTTCTAGACCGTGGTCGATGGAGTTGCGCACCAGGTGGGTCAGCGGATCCCCTAATGCTTCAATAATAGTTTTATCGAGCTCTACGTCTTCACCCAGAATTTCCAAGTTTATCTGCTTACCGAGCTGCCCGGATAAGTCCCGAACGATGCGTCGAAACTTACTAAAAACAATATCAATGGTTTGCATACGCGTCGACATAATCGCGCGCTGCAATTGAGAGGTTATCGCGTCAACCTTTTTTGCCGCTGGTTGTAACAAGGTCGGATCACCTGTCTCTACACTTTGGATCAGAGCATTACGCGTCAGAACGAGCTCTCCCGCCAGCTCCATTAGCCGATCGAGAAGTGACAAATGGACACGTATACTTTGATCGCCGG
>CAYWXW010000084.1:13130-14127 GCA_964462265.1 uncultured Porticoccaceae bacterium
CTCTGCGACAGGAGTGCTATCTTCATCAGCCAAAGGCTCTGGGTCTGTGGACGCTTCTTGAGCTTCTGCCTCATCACTAACGGCTGGAGCTGCTTCTTCAGGGGCCGTCTCGCCCTTGAGAATGCCATCAAAAACAGCCAAATGATCAGCAATATCATAATCATTAGATGCCTCCAAATTGTCGACCATACTCGCCACCGTATCGGCGCCCGAAAGGAGCGAGGAGACAATCATCTTCGTGGTCTGCAGCTCATTCTTGCGAATCAGATCGAGAATGTTTTCCATGGAATGAGCAAGGTTTTGCAGGTTAATTAGATCGAAGAAACCGGCACCGCCCTTAATCGTGTGCAGGGTTCGAAACACCCTGTTGACAAGGTCTTCATCGAGGCCGTCCATTGACTCCATCGCCAATAGATCATCCTCAATGCCTCCCAAATGCTCTCTAGATTCTTCTACGAAAAGTTGGAGAACCTCTTCATCCATATCATCCATTTTGTACACCCGTTAGCCAGTTTATTGTTCTGAACGATTTACTCGCGGCGGGCAAATTTTGAATTATCGAGAACTGCGCCCTACCACTAGCTGACAAGACAGAAATAGAAAGAAACTACCACTGATCGCCAGTTAGCGCAGGCTATCATCAAACGCCCTGAAACTAGCGGGTCTGATCCTTATTATTATTTTAGAAAGTACAACTTTGAGAACTGAATATCACTTCTCAAGGGCAAACACGATTTTCAGATCAACGACATACTCTTTGATCTCGCCAGCTTCAACGTTGGCACGTTCGCCAACAACCTCAATAGACTCAATACCACGCAGGGTTTGGCTCGCCCGGGCATAACCTTTTTCCAGGGCATCCTGAAAACTAACGGGCGAAGCGGCACTGACACTGGATACACTCGATACGCTCATTTTCAACTCCTATAAATGTAATAAATCGGGGGGGGTCATGGCAAATTTCAAGTAGGCACGAACCTGAAATTCCCGCTCGCCA
>CAYWXW010000085.1:0-14085 GCA_964462265.1 uncultured Porticoccaceae bacterium
AAGTTGAATACCGAATCCAACGTGCAGTTTGGGGAGGGGGGCGCGGGGACTTTTTCTGACGGCAAGCTCTATAGCCAGGTCAAAGACAAGCGCCACCTTGGGCGTAAAGTCTTAGAGGAATTTGTTAAAGCCGGTGCGCCGGAGGAAATACTCTTTCTTAGCAAGCCCCATATTGGCACTTTTAAATTGGTAAAAATGGTTGAAACCATGCGCGGCGAAATACTTCGTCTCGGTGGTGAAATTCGTTTCGGCGTTAAAGTTGAAACACTGCATCGTGAAGTCGGTGGAGTGGATGGTAGCAACGATGGCGGGCAGGTGACAGCGGTAACCTTGAGCAATGGTGAAACCCTGCACAGTCGCCACGTGGTGCTCGCCGTGGGCCACAGTGCGCGAGACAGTTTTGAAATGCTGCTGGCTGAAGGCGTTTATATTGAAGCCAAACCCTTTTCCATCGGCTTTCGTATTGAGCATCCCCAGTCGGTGATTGATAAGGCACGCTTTGGTGAGCAGGCGGGCCACCCCATTCTTGGTGCGGCGGATTACAAGCTGGTGCACCACTGTGCCAATGGCCGCAGTGTCTATAGTTTTTGTATGTGCCCCGGCGGCACTGTGGTGGCGGCGACCTCGGAAGAGGGTCGGGTGGTGACCAATGGCATGTCGCAATATTCGCGCAACGAGCGCAATGCCAATGCCGCGATAGTGGTCGGCATTACACCGGAACAGGATTATCCGGGGGATGTGTTGGCGGGCATAGCTTTACAGCGCGATCTCGAGAGCCTGGCCTATCAGCTGGGTGGTGAAAATTACTGCGCGCCGGCTCAATTGGTGGGTGATTTTTTACAGAATAAAGCATCGACTGCATTGGGCAGTGTGCAGCCGTCCTATCAACCGGGGGTGAGCCTTGGTGATTTGTCGAAAGCGCTACCCGACTTTGCCGTGGCGGCCATACGCGAGGCGATTCCGGCCTTCGATAAAAAGATCAAAGGCTTTGCCATGGCCGATGCCTTGTTAACCGGTGTCGAAACGCGCACCTCGTCACCCATTTGTATTCGTCGCGGTAAAGATTTTCAAAGTATTAATACCACGGGTTTATACCCGGCGGGCGAGGGTGCCGGTTATGCGGGGGGCATACTGTCAGCCGCTATTGATGGCATTAAAGTCGCGGAGGCCCTGGCTTTAGATATTTTAAATAAAAGAGAGAGCTTAAAAATCAGAAATTAACTATCGTGGCCGCTGCGTTCAACTGACCAGATGTTTTTATTACTTGAATTTTTATTACTTGAGCTAAGGGCCCAGTTGGTCTCGATATAAAGCGTTTCCACTTTGCTTCGTGCCCAGGGGGTTTTGCGCAGAAACTTCAGGCTGGAGCTAATACTGGGGTCATTGGTAAAACAGTTAATAGTGATGCGTTGCCCCAACTCTTGCCAGCCGTATTTATCGACCAGTTTAGTGACTATCTCTTTTAGGGTAATACCGTGCAGAGGGTCGTTACTCATGACTTTATTCGGCAAGGACTGCTTTGTCATCGGCTTTTGGCTCAGCCTTTTTTACGCGAATTTTGCTACCGGCAATTTCTTTGCCGTTGAGTTGCTTCACTGCCGCCTTACTGTCGCCCAGTTTGGGCATTTCAACAAAGCCAAAACCCTTGGATAAGCCCGTTTCTTTATCCATCACCAGGGAGCAAGACTGCACTAGCCCGTAGGGCTCGAACAGTGCGAGCAGCTCTGCTTCGGTGGTACTGCGGGCGAGATTGCGAATGAGTAGTTTCATTGGGCTACCGGGCTAGAATTGAGTGTTAGAGTTGCGGGCTGTTACGAGGGTCGCCACTATACAGGCTCTAGCCAAAACGCGCTGTGTTATCGGCAGCCTTAAGCATCTAATAGCTTGCGTATTTTACTGAGCAAGGTTTGCGCACGATAGGGCTTGGGCATAAGGTTTTGGTGGAGGGTGTCATCGGCCATGGCGCTTTGGCGGTCATCGCTGAAACCACTGGCCATCTGGATTTTTATGGTCGGGTATTTCTCGGTGACGATAAGTGCCAGCTCGCAACCGTTCATATCAGGCATCACTACATTACTGAACATTAGGTCGACATGATTGCCTTCAAGTAACTGTAGTGCTCCGCTGCAATTATTGGCAGTGGGTCTGCATGGACAGCTGTTTGTTGGGAGAAGGAGGTTAGGCGTTGTTTCACGGTGATATCGTGGCCTTCGACGGCAAGTTTGACGATTTTTCCGGCTTCAATAACGGGTTGCAGGGTAAAGCTTACCCACAAGAGAGCCTCGTTGAGGGTTATAAGAAACTTATTGTTTACGGTTTCACCAGCAGCTGCACGAAACACTGCATCTTGAATAAGAACCTGCGCTTTGCGGTTGTTCTAAAACCAATAGCAGTCCCAAAACTTTTTTACCGTAGACGTCTTTGGTTGTTAAGTTAGCCAGGGCGAGAGGGGGCTTTATTACTGAAGCTGGCACTGCCGTCGATATCAAGGATGCCGATAAAGGCCTGCACGGTATCCAGCAGGCAGAGGTCGTGCTCTGTTGCTTACTACTGGTTGAGTAGAGTGCGTCCTCCTTCGGCGAGTAATTTGAGGCCGATGGCCATCAGGAAAAAATAGCAAATGCCATAAACCAGCTTTTCACTGATTTTGTTCAGCAAAAAATAGCCGAGGCGAACACCAATGGGGGCCAGTGGTATTAACACTGCAGAGGTGAGCAGATTGGTGCCGTCAAACTGGCCGAGCCAGGTGTAGGGAATGAGTTTGACCAAATTCACGACCGCAAAAAAGAGGGCAAAGGTGCCCATTAGTTCGATTTTATCCATGCGCTGGGGGAGTAAATAAATACTCATCGGTGGCCCGCCAGCGTGAATGCCAAAGCTGGTAAACCCGGCGATGGAGCCCCACACGCTGCCGGCAATAATCCCTGGTTTTGTTTTCGCTTTGGTGCCCGGCTGTAGCCAGTAATTCAGGCAGAAGGCGACGCAAATAATGCCAATCAATAGGCGTATGGCGGCTTCGGATAAGTAGTGGAAAGTGAGTGCCCCGAGACCAACACCGACAATGGCACCGGGCAGTGTGCGCTCGAGATTTACTCTGCTCCAGCTGCCGCGAAAGCTCCAGATGGCGACCCCGTCCATGACAATTAGCAGCGGTAGAAGGATGGCGGCGGCCTGCACCGGGGGCACGGCCAGGGACATTAGAGGCACCGATATAATAGCAATGCCGCCGCCAAAGCCACCTTTGACCATGGCAAAAATTAAAACCGCCGGGATAGCGCAGAGGTAAAAAAAGGGGTCGGTGATCATGGTTTACAGCTGGAGACACTGTGGAGAATAGAGACGCTATTCTAGCGGGCTGAGGTGTGAATATCGATTACGTTGTGGTGGGCTTATTGCGGCTGATCGCCAGAGCAGACTTTTCTCAGCTTAACAGGGCCGTATTAATCAGCCAGAGCACTGTGAATACAGCCCTGTTAAGCCTGGTTTGTTGAATTTAAGGCTTGTTGAATTTAAGCCGCTTTAATCGACCGGCAAATTAAACAGGGCTTTGACATTGTCATGCACCACCGCGTCTTTTTGTGTCTCGGTGAGATTGGCCATTTGGCCGCTGATTATTTCCTGCGAGTGGGGGTAGGTGGAATCGGTGTGGGGGTAATCTGTTGCCCACAGTAATTTATTATTGTCGGTGAGTTTTTTCGACTCGAAGGCGGTCTCATCGTCCTGAAAGGTAAACCAGATATTCTCGCGAATGTAATCGCTGGGTTTGCGTGAAAGGATGCTCTCCAGCCCCGTGCCCATGTTCTCGGCGGCGTGGTCGGCGCGATACATATAGTGAGGCACCCAACCGGCGTCACCCTCGGCAACCACCATTTTTAGCTGCGGGAAGCGCTCAAAGACACCGCCGAACACAAACAGGCCGACAATATTTTGTACGCCGCGAATCATATTCACAAAGCCATTCGCCGCATGGCCGCGCTCTGCTTTAAAGGCAGTGGAGACATCGTGATCTTTCATGGTGAGAATATGAAAACAGATGGGCAGGTCGAGATCGACCGCGCACTGCCACAGGGCGTCGTAGTCGGGATGATCGTAATCTTTGTGCTGGGGGTTGCCGGCCATCATCATGCCGTACATGCCCATTTCTTTTGCCTTGCGAAAGTCTTCAATGGCTTCATCGACAGATGAAACAGCCGTTTGCGCCAGGCCGAAAAGCCGCTGCGGTTGCTCGGCACAAAAGCCTTGCAGCCAGCGGTTATAGGCCCCAAAGCAGGCCGATTTGTAGCCATAATCAGAATGGCCACATAACACCATACCGACTGATGCGTAGATGATTTCACCACAAAGACCATCCTGATCCTGAATCGCCATGCGGGAGTTGGGCTCCCAACTGGCAGTGGCGATGTCGTCAAAGTTGGCCAGACGTTGCTGGCGCAATTGCTCGGGAGGTACACCGGCACCGGCGAGCAGCCCCAGGGGCAGGCCGTGCTTCATACCGTGGATTTTGAAAGTGTCGACACCCTTATCATTTTTTTCCAGCCGTGGCGCGATATCACGGTATTTTGGCTCGATAAAATCAATGTAACAATGGGGTGGCTCGACAATGTGTGAGTCAGCAGAAATACCTGGTTTCATTATTTGTCCTTTATTATCGCCACTGTTTACAGGTGGCATTCAGTTGTTAGCTTAAAAGAGTGAATAATTGGTCGCCAACGCTAACATTTTTTCTCCGGTCGCGGGAATAGATCGAGATCAATTCCCGGCACAACTTTGACCGGGCAGTGGTCGGGAGCTGGTGAGCCTTTCGAGCTTGTGCGAAAATTGCCCTCTTTGATTGAAAAGCTTGATTGATATTACCCAAGGACAAGTGCCACCGATGTCAGAACCCGAAGCCACCTTACGCCATAGAACCATCGCCATTCCCGAGTCCCGCCAGCAGGATGTGCTGGCAGATTTACTGGAACGCCGTGGTGCCACCGTACTGCGCTGTGCGCTAATTGCGATTAAAGATAGTCCCGATGCCGATGCCGTAGAGCAATGGATGGCGGCGATGATAGCGGGCAAGTTTGATGACTTTATTATTCTCACCGGTGAGGGCATGCGTCGTCTCGAAGGCTTCGCCGAGCGCTTTGGCTGTCAGCAGGACTGGCACCGAGCACTGACAGCAGTGCGCAAAATTGTTCGCGGTCCCAAGCCGGTTCGCGAGCTGCGCAAACTGCAGTTGCACGCCGACCTGGCGGGAGCGGCACCCACGACCGATGGCATTATTGAATCGTTACGCAATGTTGATCTGGCGGGGCGGCGCATCGCCGTGCAGCTCTACGGCAGTAATCCCAACGAAAAGCTGATTAGTTTTTTGCAGGATAAGGGCGCAATGGTGACCACGGTGGCGCCCTATATTTACGCCTCAGAGTCGGAACAGCAGCAGGTGGTGGCATTGATTCACCAGCTCGCTGAGGGGTCTATCGACGCGCTGCTATTTACCAGCCAGCCACAATATAAGCGTCTGGCCAGTGTGGCTAAAAAAGCGGGTCTTGAAACGCTGCTAAAGGCGGGTTTGGAAGTGACGGTTATTGGTGCCATTGGCCCGGTGATGGCCGACTACCTGAAAGAAGAAGGCGTGCGGGTCGACTTTATGCCCGAGGGCAGTTTTTTTATGAAGCCCCTTGTTACGGCTTTAGGTGCTTTACTGGCCACCCATTAAAATACTCGTTAGGTGTGTACTTTAGATTTGAATCCAAAGAGGATATTCCGTGAGCTTAGACGATCTTATTCAACAGATAAAAAATAGACCCAATACGGTCGAGTTCGACCAGGTTATGGCGGTGATTGATGCCTGTTACGACTACACAGAAAGCGCATTTAGTAATGGGGTCGCAGATGACCGGGTTGACAATGGCGCAGGTGAAAATGCGGGTTCGTGCCGGATTTTTGCTTTCGCCCAAATCAATGGTCTGAATGAATCGGAAACCCTGGTTTGCTTTGGTAAGTATTTTCGCGAGGATGTAATCGCCCATCCCGAGGGGAGTGATCATGCCAATATTCGCACCTTTATGCGTCACGGCTGGCAGGGCATACGCTTCGATAAAGTGGCTTTAGTCGCAAAATAGTCCCGGCTTTATCCTTTGGCTTCAAGCCCCATATTTAACGTCAATAATTAAAATATAAACGTTGAGTCAATGTTATGAGTGTTTGATCGTTACCGATAAGCCCCTGGTTGGGCTGGGTATTGTAGCCAGGGCTGGCGATGTGCTGAGGGCGGCAGGTGTTGAGGTAACAATTTATGACGGTGTTTTGCCGGGCCCCACGTTTAAATTGGTTGAGTTGGGTCTGCTGCTACAGCGTCAACACCAATGTGATAGTGATGCTCGGAGTGCTGGGTTTCAGTAAACATGCGGCAGTTGATCAACTGGCGGAGCTGGCGGATTTAATCGAGATTGGCGATAGAGCTGACACGCCCAGCGGGAAGGCCGATAACTTTATTAATGCCATTGTGCAATTGAATGAGAGCTTTGGTATTGGCGCTAAACTGGACGCGATCCGTATACTCGATATTACGGCGATTGCGACACGGGCGGTGAAAGAGGGCGCGGGTTATCCCGTTCCCAAATTGATGGATCAAAAAGAGTGCGAGCAGATGATTCGCGCTATGTGTGTTTAAGGTCTATTTAAGCGCTAGCTGAAAGCAGTTGGCAAAGAACTCGTTACATTTTCCTGTTGGCCAACAGGAAAATGTAAAAAAATAAAAACTATGTTTTTTTTCGTATTTTATTTTTTAAAGTTCACCCGTCATACGCTGTAAACGAATCCACGCCAGGGCTGAGTCGTAGGTTGCACTGGCATGATTGCCGAGGCTTTGCTGACGCAGGTTTTGGGCTTCCAGTACTTCACTGCTGCTAACTAAACCTTCGCGATAGCGGTTTTGTGTCATTTTGAGATTTTCTGCCGATTGCTTCAGTACCTGACCCAGGGCTTCTATTCGTTGGCGGGTTTCACTGAGGTTCAACCAGGCCTGCGTGACCTGTAGTTCAATCAACTGTTGATAGTCGTCGATTTGGGCCTGTAGTGCAGCAGCCTTGCGCTTGAGTTCACCACTTCTGTGGTGAGTAATGCCGCCGTCGTAGATTGGCCATACCAGATTAAGGCCGTAGGCAAGAACCTCGTCGTCGACGAGTAGCTCGTTGTCGAGATTATGGTAGCTGCCGCTAAGATAAAGCTGGGGCAGGGTTACGGCTTTAATAGTTTTTGCGGTAAAGCCAAGGGCTTCAATTTTGTGTTGGAGTGCGGACAATTCGGGACGCATTGTCAGCGCGTTGGCAGTCAGTGTTTGAATGTCCCTCTCACACATGGAGGTTAGTGTTTGAATGCTGTTCTCACACGCAGGGGTTAGTGGTAAGGCTTCCAGTGTGAAGGGTGTGGTCAAAGGGCGATTGAGTAATTGATTGTAACGGGCGCTGGCAATGGCCAACTGGTTTTTGGCGCTAATGCCACCCTGTACAGCATTGCTTAATGCCACACTGGCCATCAGCTGATCATTGCGTGAGACCAGGCCCTGGCGGAGTAAATTAGTCACGTCATTTTTGTAGCTGGTTAAAGCAACAATGTGAGCGCTGGCAATGGTATTGAGTTCGGTGATTTTCAGCACCTGAATATAGGCTTCGGCGACGGCTAGTTTAATATCCAATGTGGCTTGCTTTGTGTCGTTAAGGCTGGCTGATGCCTGGGCTTCGGCAGCGCTAATGCCAGCACTAATTCTGCCACTGGTGTACAGCGGCAGGGTGGCCACTGCACCGTAGAGCATGGCGTTATCGTCGGCGAGTTGCATTTCAAAAGGCACGCTAACCAGGCCCTGGCCCGCAGGTGCATTGGGTAGCGCCGCTAGTGAATTACCGCTGAGGGTGGGTGCGTTATCCAGTTTCAGGTATTCAGCCGTGAGTGCCAGACTGGGCAGGCGGGCAGCCTTGGCAATATCCACTTGTTTAAGGGCGGCAAGCTGATTCTGTCGGGCGGCTTCGACCTGCTTGTTTTGGCTCAATGCCATTTGCCAGGCGCTTTCGAGGTTTTCAGCTGTGGCGGGGTGACTGGCTAAGCCTACTGTGGCCGCGACGATAAAAACGGGCAACAGGCTTTTACAAAGCACTTTATTGAATGAAACAATCGCCACAAATAATCTCCATAAATATTTTTCAAATACGCTCTTCACCGTTTTATTACATTCTGGGTGAAGGTCGTGTATTGGGTTTGGATTCTGCTTTTAGGCTTTACCTGCGCGCTTATCTTCATTGAGTAAGAATTGATAAAACAGCAGGGGTACGACGATAACCGTCAGTATTGTCGAGATGATGGTGCCGTAAATTAATGAAATAGCCAGACCACCAAAAATGGGGTCGCTAATCATAATGCCGCTGCCGAGAATGGTGGACAGTGCGGTAAGCAGTATGGGCCGAAGGCGTAGTAGAGTGCCGGTGAGAGTGGCATCGCGCAGTGATTTACCCGCCTTGCGCAGGTCGAGGACGAAATCGATAATCAACAGGGAGTTTCTGACCACGATGCCGGCCAGGGCGATAATGCCGATAATGGAAGTGGCGGTGAAAGATTGCCCCATTATCCAGTGACCGGGGAACACACCAATCAGGCCAAGGGGAATGGCAGACATAGCAATCAATGGGATTTTGAAGGACTGGTAATAGGCCACTAACAAAATATAAATAAATAATACAGCGAGGCCAAAAGCCTTCAGCATATCGTTATAGGTGTCGAGGGTGAGGCGAATTTCACCACCCCAGAGAATGCGGTAGCCCTCAAGGGTATTGGGGCTAACCCGGTTGAAGTTTAAGCCGGTGGTGATTGTCTGGTTGTCGCTAGCTGTAATATTTTCCAATTGCTTATTAATGTGCAGGATGGCGTAGAGCGGTGCCGACTGGGTAAGTTCGCCGGCGACATAGACGACGCGCTCATAATCCTTGCGAAAAATGGGTTTTTCGGCAATGACTTTTTCGACTCGGGTTAATTCGGAGAGGGGGATGCCCTTGCCCTGGGCATTGCCAACGTAGTACATGGACAGCCCTTCGGGTTCAATATTGAAACGCCGAGGTACCATCATTTTAATGGCGACGGGCTGGCGTTCATCGCTGAGATGGATGCGGCCTATTTCTTCACCCGAGGTAATGCGCCGCAGTACGGTCGCAATCTGCGCGGGGCTGATACCGGCTAGCGCGGCTTTTTCTTTGTCGACGGCAATATGATATTGCTCAATACTATCGGGCAGAGAATCGTGAACCTCGACGACATCGTAGGTGTTATTGAATGCCACGCTCACCTGCGTAGCGATATTCTCCATGACCTCCAGGTCGCGACCATAAATTTCGGCCAACACGGTTGCCTGCATGGGCGGCCCGGGGGGGTCTTCGACCAGCTGGATAAGACTACCGGGATAGCGCGCCTGAATGGGCGCCAGCAGCGGTCGCAACTCACGTACGATAGTAATTGAGGTTATGTTTCTCTCGCTCTTGTCGCTGAGATTAACGCGTATTTCACCAACATGGGGGCCCTTCTTGTTATCGGCGCCCCGCAACAGGCCATTAAAATCGATGACGCCAGACTGGCCTATCCAGGTTTGGTAGTTGGTAATATAAAGTTGCTCACGCAGTACATTACCAATTTCCCTGGCGATCTGGTCGGTCACTTCAATGGCGGTGTTCTCGGGCATATCAATGGTGATGTTAAAGGTGTTCTTGCTGTCTTTTGGCAGCATGGCCAATTCAACACCGAGAAAAGATTGTGGCCCACTGATACCGGCGGGGCGCAGGAACTGCCAGGCTGGTTGTAGTACGGCCAGGCCGATGGCGACAATAATGAGTGCAAAGACTTGCAGGCGCAAAGGACGTTTGTCGATTAAAGGCTTGAGAATTCTTTCGTAAATACGTGTCAGCCGGGAGCTGGTGTCGTATTCGTTGATCTCGACATTTTCAGCACCATGGCCGGTTTTAATCCAACGGAAGCAGGCCCAGGGTGTCACCACGTAGGCGATAATGACAGAGGCGAACATGGCAATGGGCACATTGAAGGCAAGGGGATAAAAGTACTGGCCGACCATGCCGCCGAGAATAAATTGCGAGGCAAAAACCAGCATTACCGCAAAGGTGGCGAGATTGGTGGGGTTGCCGATTTCATTGGTGGCGAGAATCGTCGCCTGCGCTTTGTCGCCGCCGTTGAGGGAGTTGTAGTGGCGATGAATGTTCTCGACTACCACGATAGCGCCATCGACCAACATGCCCAGGGCAAGTATCAGTGCAAACAAGGTTACCCGGTTGATGGTGGGGCCAAACAGGTAGTCGGCGCCCAGGGTCAGGGCGAGAATCAAGGGTACAGCCAGGCCGACGATGGAGGCCTCTTTCCAGCCGAGAAAAAACACGGTAATCACGAAGACGGAAACGAGGGCAATGCCAAGGTTCTCGATCAACAGGTTGACAGCGTCGTTGGCTTTTTTACCATCATTGCGGGTGACCACCACTTCAATATCAGCGGGAATAATGGTGCGCTTCATAATTTCAATGCGCGCCAGCACTTCGTTGGCCATAGAGACGGCATTGCTGCCGGTGATTTTTGCCACGGTGAGGGTGACTGCCGCCAGCTCGGGGTCAGCGTAGTGATCAAAGCGTGGGTCGGCTTGACCAAAGGTGATCCGGTTCAGGTCTGTGCGCTCGGTGGTGGGGCCATCGACGATGGTGGCGATATCGTCTAAATAGACTGGGCGCTGACGATGGGTGCCGACGATCAGTTTTTTCAACTCATCGGCACTGGAAAACTGACCACTAAACAAGACCTTCGACAGGCTGTTGTGATTGACCTTGTCGCCAAGGGGGGTGGACAAGTTGGCGGCAATCAGAGCTTGCTTAACTTGTCCGAGGGAAACATTAAACGCTTTGACCTTGCCGGGGTCGATTTCAATAGTAATTTCCCGATCGCGACCACCGCGTACCGTGGTGGCAGAGACTGTTTTCAAACTGTGTAAGCCTTCTAGAACGCGGTCGGCAACACGCTTGAGCTGATAGTCGTTGTAGGTTTGTGAGGCCAGCGTCACGGTGACAATGGGGACAGTATCAACATCAATACTTTTAATGAGTGGCATGGAGGTGTCGGCGGGCAACTTGTCCCGTTGACCGAGTATCTGGTCATAAAGCTTGACCAGTGATAGCTGTTTGTCCTCGCCCACTTCAAATTGCACCATCAAAATGCCGACCGAATTCATTGAGGTCGACATAACGTGGTCAACGCCGGTGATTTGTTTGACGATATTTTCCAGGGGTTGCACCAGCAGGTGCTCGACCTCCCGAGGGGAGGCGCCGGGCAGCGTGACAATGACGTGGGCACCGGGGACGATGATTTGTGGGTTTTCCTCGCGCGGCGTGTAGGCAATGGCGACGATACCCAATAGCAAGCAGCCCAGGACGAACAGAGAGGTGATTTTTGACTGGACAAAAAAGCTGGCCAGCAGTCCGGCTGGGTTGAGGCGAGGTTTACTCACCGTCGGCAACCTCCGCTACGACCCGATCATCTTCGCTCAGGCCAGCTGTGGCTGTAACCACAATACGCTCGCCTGCGGCCAACCCAGCGGCTATTTCTATCGTATCGGGCCATTGGCGCTTGGGTCTCACCCAGCGGAAGTGTATGCGGTCATTTTCGTCCACCACATAGACGCCTTCGAGTCCGCCTTTAACAATAATAGCGCTGCGGGGTACGACAATATTGGGGGCTTCGCCGACCTTGAAATGGGCGCGACCAAACATCCCCGAATGTAGCCCGATGACATTGGGCAGTTTGATTTTGATTTTGTAGGTGCGAGAGATGGGGTCGCCGGCATGAACAATTTGCGCCACGCTACCGATGAGATCTGCAGATGCATTGTCGATAGCGAGACGCACGGCATCGCCGATATCAATGTGGGGTAGTTGGGACTCGGCAACGTAGGTTTCAAACAGCAGTTGGTCGCGGGATTCCAGAGCCAGCAAAGGTACACCGGGCGAGGCCAGGTCGCCAGCCTGTTTGTAGCGTGCAGAAATAATACCGTCGGCTGGGCTTTCAATATGACTGTACTGAAGCTGGGAGCGCGCCGTGGCGAGAGCGGCTTTAGCACTGGCCAGCCTTTCTTGTACCGTATTGTATTGCAGGCGAGTTTTGCGCAGTTTAACCTCTGAAATACTGCCTTCTTTAAATAGCTTTTCGAAGCGCTGAACATCGGAGGAGAGATCTTTGCTCTGGGCACTTGCCGAATCGACGCCGGCCTGGGCTTGCAGGATGGCATTTTCAATGCCGACACCATCAAGATTGAGTAGCAACTGACCACGCTTTACCATATCACCTTCACGCACGGTCAGGGTTTTGATATAGCCGGTTATCTTCGAGCTGATATCAATACGCTGATCAGAGATTACCGAGCCGATAACCGTGTATTCATTGGCCAGTGTTGTTTCACTGAGGGTCATGACGGGCAGCGTCCACTCTTTGGTGGTGCGAGTAAGCTCGCCAGGTTTTTCATTACAGCCCAGCAGGGCGCTGGATAAAAGTATGAGGCTGGCTAGTGTTGCGCTTGGTGTAGACATGAGATGCCGTTTTCCTGATGTGTGAGGCGAAATATAAGTGTTGTGTTTACCATAGTCGGTTTTAACAATCAGGGCTTAAGCCATTTTTTAAAAGTTTAATAATATGCTCGCTAATAATTTGGGGTTTATCGTGCAGAGCTTTTCTACCGGGTAAAAATTTTCGGCCTTCCTCGCTTTGGAAGTGACAGAGCACCAGACCGATAATAGATATTGATAGCATCTGGGGGTCGTAGCGGGGACTAAAGCCTTCGGCAAGTTTGCGAGTGGTTAAAAATAAATCGGCAAACACGTCTTTTACCAGGCTCTGCATGCGCTTGGGGTTACTGTCGAGCAGCACCCACTGCAACAGTTTTTGGAAATCGTTATCTTTGTTCAGGGTTTTGACAAACCACTTGATGAACTTTTCCAGATTGACGATGGCTTCGTCAGCATTATTAATCAGATCTTTTGCGGCGCTAGTTTTGGTTTCGAAGGCGTGTTTTACCGTCTCAAAATACAAGGCTTCCTTGTCTTTAAAGTGGTAGTACAGGGCCGCAGGAGTGAGTTCACTCTGACTAGCCACAGTGCGTATGGACACCCCGTCGAAACCAGATTTTGCAAACAAAGGTACAGCCAGATCGAGAATATCTTCCCGAGACTTACGTGAGTGATTGGACATGGGATGGGCTCTAACTGCAGACAAGGCTTAACGAACGTTCAGTTAATTTTAAGCTTTGCACCCGATTAAAGCAAGCAGTCCTCGCAATTCTATCAGGTTTTGGGGAGGTGTCAGCCTTAAGGCTTAAAGCCAGCGCCTAACGTTTGACTGGTAGTTTTTGTAGCCGGTTTTAAAACATTCATTGAGATGTTTTTCCTCCGGCAAAATAACGTAATACTGCAGTAGCCCAATATTGAGGGGTAGCAGAATTACCAACCACAGGTTGAGGGTAGAAAAAAACATCGCGAGTAAAAGTAGGCTGAAGCCAAGATAAATGGGATTGCGAGAATAAGAAAATGGCCCGCTGGTCACCAGAGTGGCGACAGCCTTGTGAGGCAGCAGGGTGGTTTTGTTAGACCTCAAAGTGCGGATCGCCCAGGCGATGAGTAGCAGGGAGCTGATTAATAGTCCCGCTGCAATTTTGTCGTTGATGGTGGGTTCAGTCGTCAGAAATGCAGGTGGACTAAGCGGCAGGTATTTATCCAGAAAATAGCTGCCGCCAACACAGATTAGGGGGAAAATGGCTGGCGGTAGCGGCATGTCTGCCCCGTCAATGTGATCGGGTGTTGGCTCTGTCATTGTGTGTCCTGGTTTTTTGGCAGCTGCGCGTCGCTGTTTAAATGTCTTAATTATGCGCGCTGTGCCTGTCAGATTCTAGATTGACGGCGAGACGGCTGACTAGACTACTGACGGCCACTTCAACGGTGAGAATTCGCGGCCCCAGTGATACGGCTGAAAAACCAAGCTCGGCAAACTTTTTTATTTCATAGGGGATAAACCCACCCTCGG
>CAYWXW010000086.1:0-14083 GCA_964462265.1 uncultured Porticoccaceae bacterium
TTTCTTTGCGCATAACCGCGTACAGCCGATGCAGTTTCATTTTGCACCCCCAGCGCTTGCTGCTGTGGTGGATGTCGCAGCAAGAGCCTCGCGCTCTAAACGTGCATCTTCTATTTTGATATAGGCGAGAAACATATCTTCGATGCTATCGGCCTCAACATCAGCGGGTAGTGCCGCAATGAGCTCGTCAGCGGGGCCTATGCCAATCAAACGACCCTGATGCATTAAACCCAGGCGGTGGCAGTAATTGGCCTCTTCCATATAGTGGGTGGTGACAAAAATGGTGGTACCGCCCTCGGCCAGAGTCTGAATTAGCTGCCAGAATTTATAGCGCGCCGCCGGGCTCACGCCCGAGGTGGGTTCGTCGAGAAACACTACGGCGGGCTCGTGCATAATCGCGCAGGCCAGTGCCAAACGCTGGCTCAGGGCACCCGACATATCGGCCACCAGATGATTCATCACACCACTGAGATCGGTAACACTGATCGCCCAGTCTATGGCCTTCTTTTTGTCGCCTTTTTCCAGACCGTAAATACCGGCGAAAAACGACAGGTTTTCCGCCACCGTGAGATCGGGATAGAGAGAAAAGCGTTGCGACATATAGCCAATGTGGTTACGCAGACGTTTGGGGTCGTCGATAATACTGACGCCGCCAATCCAGGCATCGCCACTGGTTAGTTTTTGCAGCCCGCACAGGGCGCGAATAAAGGTCGTTTTACCCGCGCCATTGGCACCGAGAAAACCAAACACCTCGCCCGCTTTAATCTCCAGGGTGACATCGTGATTGGCGACGAAGTCACCAAACTCAACACGCATATTCTCGGTGCGAATCAGCCCGCCTTCAGGCAAGCGTTCGGGCAGATGAATTTTCGGCGGTGGCTCGGCGTAGGCACTGTTCTTTTCACCGCCACTGAGCATGGTGTAGGCATCATCCAGAGTTGGCTCGACCGACTCAATGCGTCCACCGTTTGCTGTTAAACCAGCAAGCAAACCCGCTTCAATGTGATTCGCTGTGTGCAGCTGAAAGTGCACGCTCTCAGCCAGGTGGCGAACACTTAAGACATCGGGGTGTTCGACCAGTTTATTATGCACACCGCCCCGGTCTTTCGTGTGCAATTCATAAACGTGCCCTTCACAACGGGTATGGAGGTTTTCAACCTTATCCACACCAATAATTTCACCCTCGTGCAGAAAGGCAATGCGGTCGCAGTGTTCGGCTTCATCCATGTACGGGGTGCTCATGACCACGGTCACACCGTCATCGCGAAAGGCTTTCAGCATGGCCCACAGCTCGTGCCGTGAAGCCGGGTCAACACCCAGGCTGAGCTCGTCGAGCAAGAGCAGGCGGGGTTCGTGCATTAGATTGGTACACAGCGATAACTTCTTACGCATACCGCCGGACAAATTGCCCGCCGGGCGATCCAGAAAGCGGTAAAGGCCCGCCATTTTTAGCAAACGCTCCTGCCGCTCGAGATAGAGTTCTTTGGGAAGGCCGCGTATATCGGCCGAAAACTCCATGTTTTCGGCAATACTCAATTTGTCGTAGAGGGTAAAACCCTGGAACATATAACCGATGTGAGAGTTGATCCAGTAATCGTCTTTAACCGTGTTGTGACCCATCACCGTGCAATGGCCTTCACTGGGGTCGAGAATGGCCGCCATCAGCTGCATTAAGGTAGTTTTACCGGCGCCATCAGGCCCCAGCAAACCAAATATCTCAGCCTCGTAAATGGTCAAATCAACTTCTTTGAGCACCAACTGTTTATTGAAGGCACGGCCCAGGTTGTGGGTTTCAATAATCGGCTTACGCCCGGCGGTGTAACTGCTACTAGTAGCGTCACTGCTAGTAGCGCCACTGTTAGTCGCGTCCCCACCTATTTGGCTTTTGCTATCAACGGCCCGCTCAATGATGCTCTCTTTACTCATATCGCTTTGCCCTGCTGCCTGTTCGCCCGAAAGGCCAGGTTAATGGGGTACAACCAGCGTTTGCGGCCAGTCGAGCGCCTCGTCCCAACGAATCCAGGCATCGGCTGGCATACCGGGCTTGAGAAAACCCTCGGCGTTATCCAGCGCCAGTACCACACCAAAGACCATGCGCACGCGCTCTTCGGGCATATTGATGTCCCGTGGCGTAAATTGGGCGCGCTGATCAACGCGCTTAACCCGAGCATTGAAATAGCGATCAGAGAAGGCACTGACGCGCACTTTCGCCGGGGCGTCGAGCTTAATTTTGCCAATCACCGCCTCGGGCAGATAGGCCTTGAGCTCGAGGTCCTGCATATCGACCAGCACCGCAATTAGCCGTTCCCGTGTGGCCAGTTCACCCAGCTCAATAGACTTGGACAAGATAGTCGCGTCCATGGGGGCATAGATTTTTGATTTACCCACCTCAATTTGGCGTAGCTCGACACTTTTTGCCGCCACATTAGTATTGGCTTTGGCTTGCGCCAGCTGGGCTTTCAAAGCGCGGACTTTACCCAGCGCCTCGGTTCTGACCAGGGTGATTTGATCGAGCTTTTGTACGGTGACGATGCCCCTTTTGCGCAGCGCCGTGTAGCGCACCAAATCCCGATCTGCCGTGGCCAGGTTGTCCTTCCAGGTCTGTAACTGCTCGACAATGTGCTTTTGCTCGAACTCAAGGGCAACCCGCTCAGCCTCGGCAACAGCCAGCCCCGCGACTTGCTCACGCGCGTCAAGCTCGACCAACATTGAGCCCTTGGCCACCGTTGAGCCCTCGACTAAATTCGAGACCAGCACACGCCCAGAAACCTCGGCGCTGATATCGACTTCGGTGCCCTCTATGTGGCCATTGCCGTAGAGGAAGCCTTCATCAAGCTCGGGTGGCAATGTGGAAATATAAAAAAAGTACGAACCTGCGGCGATCAACACCACCATTATTGGCGTTACTATCCAACTCTTCATGCGCAAACCACCCCGTAAAATATAATGCTAGCTATAATTTTTTTGAGCCAGGGCTTTGTCAACGACAGAAAACCCTAGCAAGCGCGACAATATATTGATAACTTTTTATGTAATCAAGTGCTAATTTATAGCGTCAACTTACTCCTGACGCCTTCCTCACCCTGCCCTACAATTAAAACAACTGTCACAAAAAAAGAGCCGCACCATGCCCTTTATGTCCGTTATCGAATTCTGGTTTGAACAAATCACGCCGGCGCAGTGGTGGCAAAAGAGTGCTGATTTGGATGCCCTGATCGGCGAAAAATTTGCCGACTTGCAGCAATCGGCTACCCGCTGCGAGCTCTTTGAATGGCGGCATCAGTACCTCGGGCGGCTGGCAGAAATCATCCTTATCGATCAGTTTTCTCGCAATCTCTATCGCGGCCAGCCCCAGGCCTTTGCCCACGACAGCCTAGCGCTGGCACTGGCTCAGCAGGCCATCGCCGACGGTTGCGACCAGCAGGTCAACGAAAAACAGCGTGGTTTTTTCTACATGCCTTTTATGCACAGCGAGTCTGGGCCGATACAAAAAATTTCCGTACAGCTATTCAGCAGGCCCGGCCTTGAGGCGCATCTGGCCTCAGCCAAACGTCACCGGGCGGTTATCGAGCAGTTCGGCCGCTTCCCCCACCGCAATCAGATTTTGGGCCGAGCCTCGACAGCAGCCGAGCTAGACTTTTTACAACAACCCGGCTCATCATTTTAGGCAGCCAAAACGGCCCCTGCCGCCGACCCGCTGTCACTTTACGCCCCCTTCTTGTCACTAACGGTCTGCCAGGCATTCAGCAATGCCTCTTGTCTATCATATTGCCGTAAACTCCAATCCCTTGTTTCACGCCAATGCCCCCACCAAAGATGTCTACCGGTAAACATAAGCCCATGCCCACGACCACTGAACGCCCGCCCGCCACCAAGCTGTCATCCATCGCCCAACTGATACGCTTAATCGCGCCCTATCGCTGGCGCTGGGTCTGCGCCATTATTGCCCTGCTATTTACGGCGGCTATTACCCTGAGCATCGGCCAGGGGGTACGCATGGTGATCGACGATGGCTTTGTTGCCGGGTCGGTCACGCAACTTCAGCAAGCTATTTATTTACTATTGGGCTTATCGGTATTGATGGCCGGGGGCACCTTTGTGCGCTTTTATCTAGTGTCGTGGCTGGGCGAGCGGGTCAGCGCCGATATTCGCAGCGCCGTGTTTAATAACATTGTCGGCCTCAGTCCCGGCTATTTTGACAATAACCGCAGCGGCGAAATTATGTCCCGCCTCACCACCGACACCACTCTGCTGCAAAGCATTGTCGGTAGTTCTTTCTCCCTCGCCCTGCGCAGCTCGATTTCAACCACCGGCGCCCTGATTATTTTAGTGCTCACCAACCTCAAGCTGACCCTGGTGATTCTCGGCTGCGTGCCCCTGGTGCTGCTGCCGATTCTTATTTTCGGCCGCCGGGTGCGCGCCCTGTCGCGCCAAAGCCAGGACTCAATCGCCGATGTCGGTACTTACGCCGGTGAAATTATCACCCAACTGAAAACCGTGCAGAGCTATACCCGCGAGGACTACGAGCGCGGAGCCTTTGGCAAAGAGGTTGAGAGCGCCTTCGCCATCGCCAAGCGTCGGGTCAAGCAGCGTGCGGTACTCATGGCGGCGGTAATTGTGCTGGTCTTCGGCGCGCTGAGCGGCATGCTCTGGGTCGGCGGCAACGATGTCTTAAACGGCACCATGAGCGCGGGCGACCTCGGTGCCTTTGTCTTTTACGCCATGCTGGTGGCGATGGGTGTGGCGACCATGTCCGAGGTCTACGGCGACCTGCAACGGGCCGTTGGCGCCACCGATAGACTGGTCGATTTAATGACCGCCAAGGCCACCATCCTGCCACCCGATGCCATTGAGACCGCCGCCAGCAAATTGCCCGCAGAGCTGCGCTTTGTCGAGGTCAATTTCAACTACCCCTCGCGCCCCGAGCAAAAGGCGCTGGAAGATTTTTCCATCCACATTCCCGAAGGCAAGGTCATTGCCCTGGTCGGCCCGTCGGGAGCGGGTAAATCCACCGTGTTTGAATTGATGCAGCGCTTCTATGATCCCCAGTCGGGCACAATTTTGCTCGGCGATACCGACATTCGCCAACTGACACCGGCCGACCTGCGCCAACAACTGGGCGTGGTTTCCCAGCACCCGGCCCTGTTTAGCGCCGATGTTAGCCACAATATTCGCTACGGCAAACCCGAGGCCAGTGACGAAGAGGTGCGCGCCGCCGCTCGCGCCGCCTATGCCGATGAATTTATTGAACAACTGCCCGAGGGCTACGCCAGTTTTCTCGGCGAACAGGGGGTACGGCTTTCGGGCGGGCAAAAACAGCGCATAGCCATCGCCCGCGCCATTCTCAAAAACCCCCGCCTGCTTTTGTTGGATGAAGCCACCAGCGCCCTCGACACCCACAGCGAACAACAGGTGCAATTAGCGCTGGAAAAACTCATGGAAAATCGCACCACGCTGATTATTGCCCACCGCCTGTCGACTATTCTCCATGCCGACCAAATCGTGGTAATGGACCACGGCAAGCAGGTCGCCAGCGGCACCCACCAACAGCTATTGAAAACAAGTGAGCTCTACGCCAAGCTGGCGGCGGCACAGTTTGGTAGCCACGAATAAGGTCTTACTCCCGCAGCCCAAACCCTGTTAAAAATATCAGGCAAAAAAATTGGCGCCCAATAAGCACTTGGATTCAAAACGTAAGTACAGTAAATTGAGAGTTATTAATAATTATAAATACGGTTTTTCAGGCCATCTGATTTATCTTTCTGCCACTTAAAGTTCAAGGGAATAATAATGATTACCGAAAAAGACATGTACTTTCATACGCCCACTTCCGACGATCACTATTGGGCGGAAACCAATTACTTTGGCTTTTATATCCCCGAAGAGGCAATACACGTTAACGTCTATGTGCTGACCCGCCAAAATGCCGGAGTTGTTCTGTCGAGCATTACCGTGACCGATGGCTTTTCCAACTCACCCCACCTGGTGCGCTACAGCAATAATCAGGTGCACCTGCCCTTTCCGAAGTCAGACTTCGACGATTACACTTTGGGCAATGGCCTATCCATTAAATGCACCAAGCCGGTGATGGATTACGACATTAAATTTGACGATCAGCGCGGCGTAAAAATTGACGTGCAATATAAAGCACTGATGGCACCCTACGATATTCACGACCCAGAACAAGACCCGCTGGCCGCCTCCGCCGATGATCTGGTTTCCGCCACTGCCTATGCCGGGCACTGGGATCAGAGCGGGCGGGTTACCGGCAAGTTCACCATCGATGGCAAGACCTACGACGTCAACTGTGTATCGAGCATGGATCACAGCTGGGGCGAGCGCAAAGAAGATCAGTTCGCCAACTTCTGCTGGCTCAACGCCAACTTTGACAACGATGTCAGCATTCACTGCCTGTGGGCCATCAACCCCGACGACCCCAACGACTACCAGGCCATTGCCCACGGTTATGTGCGCGAGGGCGATCAGGTTTACGGTCTGGTCAAGGGCTCTGGCAAATTGCGCCGCGACGGCCGTCTACACCAATTTATGGAGCTGCAGGTCGAGGATGAGCGCGGCAAGGTACACACCTTTACCGGCTCGGCCTTTACCTCAAACCCCTGGCAACCCTGGCCCTTCGTCTACTGCACCCAATCCTTCCTGCGCTGGGATCTCGACGGTGTTACCGGCTGGGGCGAGGTGCAAGACGTCAGCATGTAAAAGGTGCTGGGCTAACAGTTCAGCGCTAGTCGTACAGAGCTAAGACGCATCGTCATTGTCTCCGTGATATGACGATGCGCCGCCCCCAATATGCGGCCTTGAACACAGCCCCTAAAACAGCGCCCTTAATACAGCGCCACCAACGGCCCTCGACCAACCAATCTTTAAAAAAAGCGCAAGCCCAACTGTGGGCCTGCGCTGTCGAGGGCGACGACCTAATAATAGCGACCCATAATAAAATTAAAAAACCATGATCAATACAGAAACCTTACGACTGCGCGACCAACCCACTGCCGAGTGGATAGCGACAATCAGAGCGCGCTATCCGGTAGAGACCGCCATCGACAATGTGCTGACCCGCAAGTTGCGCAATCGCACGCAAACGGCGGCCCACCAGACCAACTTCGAGGATCTCGAGTCCCATCTGGTCAATTACCTGAAGAACACCACCGGGCAAAGTGACCTGCAACTCACAGACCTTAAACGGCTCACCGGCGGCGCATCGAAAGAACAATTCACCTTTATGCTGACCTGGAATCAGGCATCCGGCGAGCGTGCCACCCGCAAGCTAATGCTGCGTATGGACCCCTCCGAATCGGTGGTGGAAACCCATCGTTTGCGCGAGGCCCAAGTGCTGCGCGCCATGTGGGACGAGGTGCCAGTGCCAGAGGTTTTCTGGGTTGAGCACAGCGACGAATTTCTCGGCCACCCCTTTTTAATTGCCGGTTTTGTGGTCGGCACCGTGCAGCCCGACGACGGCGGCAAGGTCACCGGGCTGGGTATGTCGTTCGAGCCCGAATTGCGCGCCACCCTGCGCGACCAGTTCGTGCGCCATCTCGCCACTATCCACACCGTCGACTGGCGCAATAAAGACCTCAGTGCTTTCGATGCCCCCGAAGCGGGCACCACTCAAGCCAATGAATGGTCGGTCGGCGCCTGGGAGCGCATCTGGCAAGAAGACACCATGGAGGCCCATCCCATTATGGAGCAGGCCGCCATCTGGCTGAAAGACAACATGCCGGTGGTCGAAAACCCGGTGATTCAGCACGGTGATTATCGCAGCGGCAATTTCATGTACGACGACAATGGGCAGATCAACGCCATTCTCGACTGGGAACTGTGCCACATCGGCGACTTCCACGAAGACCTGGCCTACAACCGCTGCAAAATGCTCGGCACCCCCGATGACAAGGGCGGTTTTCGCTGTAGCGGCCTGCTGTACTTTGACGAGTTTGTCGAAAAGTACGAGGCCTATACCGGCTTCACTGTCGATATGGAGCGGCTCAAGTGGTACGACATTTTCACCTATTACAAGATGACCTCCATCTCCTGCACTAGCCTGCGCATTGCCCACGCAAAGAAAACCCATCTCGACGCGATGATGAATTTAATTGGCGGCGTGGGTTTTCTCTCCGCCTCCGAGTTGGCGCGGCTATTGGAAAAAGCCTAAACAAACCTCTAATAACTAATAATAATTATGAAGAATCCCGGTAAAATCGAGCAATTTCGCAGCCAAGTGGCTGACTGGATAGCACAGCACTACCCATCAGAGCTGCGCCAAACCCCCGGTGCCACGGGGGAGGATCCTCGACAATTAAAAATTCACGAAGGGGAGTGGCTGGCTAAAATGGCGGCACGGGGCTTTTTGGCCCCCAGTTGGCCCGAGGGGTACGGCGGGGCCGGGCTTTCCAATGAGCAGACCCGCGTGCTCAACCAGGAGTTGCGCAAGGCCCTGGTCAGATCCCCTCCTATTAGCGCTGGACTCTCTCTACTCGGGCCGGTGCTACTGGAACACGGCACCCCAGAGCAAAAGGCCCAACACCTGCCAAAGATCGCTCGCAACGAAGTGTCATGGTGCCAGGGTTATAGTGAACCCGGCTCTGGCTCTGATCTGGTTAGTCTCAGCACTCGCGCTGAACTCGTGGGTGACGAATTTGTTGTCAACGGGCAAAAAATATGGACCTCACACGCCGACTCCGCTGACTGGATGTTCTGCCTGGTGCGCACCGATCGCGAGGCACCCCAGCACGAGGGCATCAGCTTTTTACTGATCGACATGACGACGCCAGGTATTTCCGTCGCGCCGATTCGCTTAATCAGCGGCCCCTCGGCCTTCTGCCAGACCTACTTTGACGATGTGCGGGTGCCCAAAGACAACCTTATGGGCCACCTCGGCCAGGGCTGGTCACTGGCCAAGCAGCTACTCCAGCATGAGCGCCAGGCTCTGGGCTCCATTGGCCGTGGCGATGCCCGCCGGGCACTCACCCTGCCAGAGTTGGCGGCCCAGGAAATTGGCATCAACGCCGCCGGGCAGATTGACGATCCGGTGCTGCGCGACAAGGTCGCCCAGTGCGAACTCGACAGCCTGGCCCTGCGCCTGACCATGAGCCGCAGCGCCGATGAGGCCCGAGCGGGGCGAGGCAGCGCCCACATTGCCTCAACCCTTAAACTCTACGGCAGCGAGCTGACCAATCGCCGTCACGAACTGATGATATCGATGCGCGGTGCCGACGGCATCGGCTGGGAGGGCCCCGGTTTCACCCCCGCTGCCCTGCGCACCACCCGCCAATGGCTGCGCGCCAAGGGCAACTCCATTGAAGGTGGCAGCAACGAAATTCAACGCAACGTGATCGCCAAGCGAGTGCTTGAACTGCCCGAGTAACAAGCCTCGATCATCGAAAAATAAGACTCAAATAGAGAGCGACAGGAAAACCGCCAATGGCATTAATTCTTAGTGAAGAGCAGGAACTGCTGAAAAACTCCGCCCGCGAATTTGTCAAGGCCAACTTCCCCGTCGACCAGGTGCGCCAACTGCGTGATGGCAATAGTGATGGCGACGATGCATTGCGTTACTCCCGCGAGTTGTGGCAACAAATGGCCGAACTGGGCTGGGCCGGCATTATCTTCCCCGAGGAATACGGCGGCCTCGGCCTGGGCTATGCCGATCTAGGTGTGGTGCTCGAAGAACTGGGGCGCTCACTCGCCGCCCAACCCTTTTTATCGACCGTGTTACTGGCCGGCAATGCCCTCTTACTCGGTGGCAGCGAAGACCAAAAACAGCAGTGGCTGCCACAAATTTGTAGCGGTGAAGCCACTCTGGCCCTGGCCTTTCAGGAGACCGGCCGCTTCTCACCCTGGCAGGTTGAAACCCGTGCACAAGCCAACGACGGCGGTTTTTGCCTGAAGGGTGAAAAACGCTTTGTGCTCGATGGCTACGGTGCCGACCAATTACTGGTGCTAGCGCGCACATCGGGCTCAGCCGGTGACAAAGAGGGTCTCAGCCTGTTCCTACTGGCACCCGACACACCGGGCTTAACCATCACGCCTCTAAGCCTGCTCGATAGTCGCAATGCCGCTTTAATCAGTTTTGACAATGTACAGTTTACAAGTCAGCAACTTGTTGGCGAACTCGACCGGGCAGCGGCAATTCTCGAACCCGTCTTCGACGGTGCCAGTGCAGGGCTCAATGCCGAATTACTCGGCACCCTGTCGGAAGCGTTTGAGCGCACCCTCGAGTATTTAAAAACCCGCAAACAATTCGGCGCCCTCATCGGCTCCTTTCAGGCCCTGAAACACCGAGCCGCCGATATGTTCTGCGAGCGAGAACACGCCACTTCATTAACCCTCGAAGCCCTACGCGCCCTCGACGAACACCGCGATGATGCCGCCCTGCTGGTCAGCGCAGCAAAAGCCCGCACCGCCGATGTCGCCAACCTGATAGGCCGCGAATCGGTGCAGATGTTCGGTGGTATTGGCATGACTGACGAGGAGGATATCGGCCTGTACATGAAACGCGCCCGTGTCGCGGAAATAACTCTTGGCGACGCCAGCTATCATCGCGAGCGCTTTGCCTGCCTTAGCGGCTTTTAAGCAACATCAGTCAACAGCCTTTAATTTCTCGGGGCACAAGCCTTAGGTAATAGCGCTATATACAGCCAAGCCATTGTTGCGAAACGTTATAGATTTTCGCTAAAAAGGCCCTCAAGTTCCTGTAAATTGAACCGATACGGTAGAGGTAATACTTTCTACAGTCGCTTTTATTAAAAAGCTCCCGCAAACAAACGCAGGCAAGCACCATGGAAACGGCAACCTTTGGTTCGAATATCTCCAATTTGGCGCAGACCACTGATAAGCGGGCCGCCCCCTTCGGACAGACTGTTTCAGAATTAGCCCACGACAAAAAAATCAGCCCCGACGCCAGTCTCGACGCCGCCATTGTCGACGCCAATTTATCCATCAACACTGGCGATGCAAACAACTCGCTGACGCTGGTCTTAAAAACGGCCATTGAGGGGATTAATGCCGAGCTGGAACCGACGCTCGGCCCCGGTGCCATTCAAGCGGCGGGGGACAGTGGCCTTGATGTCAGCCCCGAGGCGACCGCTGAGCGTATTGTGTCTTTAAGTGCCGCCTTTCTACCGGCCTATCTCGACGCCAACCCTGAACTGGATTTTGAAACGGCAGTCAATCAATTCGTCGATGTGATTAGCGGTGGTATTGACCAGGGCTTTGGTGAGGCGCGCGAAATACTCGATGGTCTACAAGTACTCAATGGCGATATCGCCAGTAATATCGACGCGACCTATGAACTGGTGCAGGACAAGCTAGCCGCCTTTGTCGAAAACGTGAGCGCCAGCCAAGAGCCTGCAGGGCAATCCGTGGAGCAAGGGCTAGGTCTTAAATAACGCAGAAGCAGGCAAACAGAACTAATATCTAAGGAATGACTAATTAATTTTGGATTCCCCAGCTGGCCTGAAAACCAAAATAGGCCACTCAAAAATCGCAGCCCGGCAAGCTCTACTGATAAGCCAGGCCGGGCGGGCTGTAAAAGAATTAGCTTTCTTCGTGACTAATCCGTACGTCAGCAGCCTTGCGCAAGGTGGCCTTAATTTTTTGACCCTCTCTTAGCATGACTTTCTTTTCCCAGACGTCGTAGCCCGGCAAACTGATTTTTACCGAGTGCATGCCACCTGGTACTTCGAGTGTATCTCCGGCATTGCCATAGAAAACGCTATCTACTTCTACATCAGCCGAGTCAGGCGAAGAACTGAATGCCACATTAACCATGGCCACGACGACCTCTTCTTGAGCGCTAAATTTACCACTGGCTGCAAGGCGATCAGCAAACTTATTGGATAAGCGCTCTGCCAAATTAACGAAGGAACCCCGGTCATTGACATGCAAATTATTAGTGCCTTGAGATGAACTAGACGTTGTTTCCTTGCCAGAGAAAAGCACCCTACCCGTCTTGGTATCGACTACCTTTACTGCGACCTTCAAACTGTAAGTCGTTTTAGTCGTGGTCACTCCGTAGCCGCGAAAAGAATTCTTTGCAACATCCGCAGCAATTATCTCTCCGGTCATTAAATACTGGGCACCTAACATCGCGCCCATTTGAATGGCAGAACCTTGATCGACAAGACCACCACCAGAGAAAGATTGCTCCTTAAGGATGGATTGCAGCTTATCTCTCTCAACCACATCGAAAAGGCCTGAGTTAACTACGGCGTCACTAATTAGCTCCGCCGTTTGTTTACCGAGATATCCGTGCTGCCGACTGGTGGTATTAAAATCCACCACTGCCAGTGTCGGCAACTCTGCCATCGCCGAAGTTAAGGGTAGTAGCAGTAATAAAACCAGTAAGCTTTTCGTCCATTTCATCAGTCATTCTCCGCATTGAGTTTACAGGCTTTGCACAGCTTCGCGTAAAGCTTTAGCTGTCGCATCATCGAACGCGCCGGTTACAGGCAGGGATTTTTCTGTTTGGAATTCACGTATAGCTGTTTTCGTCATTTTACCGGCCAGGCCATCGGGTGTGCCTACGCTATAGCCTAATTTAGCCAGCATCGTTTGCAGTGCTTTAACCCGAGCACGATCTGCGCCTCCATTGTTAGACGACCCCTGACGATAGAAATTGGTGGGGGTTTTGCTCACCACAAACTCAACAGCCTGATTGATCACCGAACGCAAGGCCTTGCCTTTCGGTGTGTTCTTCCAACTTTGCAGGCCACCCACTGCACCACCGACCCCGAAATAACCACCAACAGCTGCCCCCAAGTTGACGTCGGTGGACTCACCTTCAACACTGGTGGCTGCCAATACGCGAGAACTCTGTGCATCGATGACCCGTAGATCAATAGCGATATGGGCTTTCTTAACGCCACCTAACACACCACCCAGCAAACCTGCCGCACCACCGCCAACACCACCTCGTGTGCCACCGGAATTATCAGAAAACTCCGTAATAGCAGCAACAATCAGCAATTCAGCGCCTTCTATCTGCCCCATTCTGGCAGCGGTACCGCCTTTGACTAAACCCGATTGACCAAAGCTCTGCTCTTCCATAATGGCATCCATATTGTCCCGTTCCAATACAATATAGCGCCCGGTATTCACCAGAGCAGTCGATAGCTGGTCTTTCATTCCCGTGCCTATGCCATGGTTGTACCAACCACCTCCTGTTTTATTGGTGAACTTGGCCACGGCAATTCGCGCCTTCGGCCCATTGTACGACTCACTACGTGTATCGTTTAAACTGCCGCCAGAATTGGCGTTAGTGACGGTCGTTTTTGTGCCGGCCTGGGGCATGATATTTTCAACACAGGCAGTGAGAGAAAAGAAGGAGAGGATTAAAATCAAACAAGCTTTGAACTGCTGCCTTAATGCTGAAAAAAATAAAATCTTTTGGAAGAACGGGGAGGAGAAGGTATTTAACACTGAATTTTGCATCCTATAAATCCTTGTTAACACGATTAAAGTTAAAAACAATCGGCCCGCCTTTGAGCTGCAAAACAATGGCTCGCAACTTGCCACACACCGGTAAGTTTCAAAATTATTCCACGCTAGCATTGTAATAACAAGCTGCTCCGCCACCTGTATTATGCAAGGTCAGGCCTAAAGCCTGCGATCAGCACCGCAGCTCCCTGCTAACTGCCATTCTGCCTTAAATACAAGTACCGCCAAATTTGACCGTCTAACGCTCTCACGCAGTCAAGCTTGCCAATCGCCGACGCGCCATAAATTGAGTCTACGCTCAGTAAACAGGGGCAGAATATCGTTGGATGAGTGAGGGTTAATATTATTAAGGAGCTTCTGACTCGATCTGTACGGAGTAGACTTGATCCGTCAACAAGGTGTTCAACGCTTGTTCAGAAGCTCCATTCGTAGAATCCAACAAAGAGAAGCTGTGTGCTTAATATCGCGCCACGATTAACAGAGCTCATCCTTAAGGTGGCGCCATCTTGCACTTGTACAAGAATGATTTAATCGACGATGGCCAAGAGCTCTACGTCAAAAACCAGGGTAGCGTGGGGACCAATGGCACCACCGGCACCTTTCTCGCCGTAAGCCAAAGCCGAAGGGACAT
>CAYWXW010000087.1:0-727 GCA_964462265.1 uncultured Porticoccaceae bacterium
CATTGACCAGTGCCACCCATCGCGGCGACCCCATCGCTCTGCTCGATTTAGAGCCGGTGTTGGCTGAATTGCGTGCCTCCATCGCCGACCCCGAATTTATTAAATCACTGGCCCGCGAGCTGCTGGTCGACAATCCCCACCGCGTGCGTTTAACCCTGCGCCCCGAACCTGCCCTGTCAGCACGGCGCGAAAAAAGCGAAGCCGCACAACTGGCGACTATCAAAGCCCAGCTCAGCGACGCTGAAAAGCAAGAGATCATCAGCCAGACCGCTGCCTTGAACGAGCGTCAAATGCAGGCCGACGATGAAGGCGTACTGCCCAAGGTGGGCCTTGAAGACATCTCCCCGGAGATGGCCTATATCGCCGCCTCCGGCAAAAGCCAGGGCCCGCTGCCTCTCACGCAATACGAGGTCGGCACCAACGGTCTGGTTTATCAACAACTACTGATTTCCCTGCCGGCACTCACTGATGAGCAAATTGATCTACTGCCCCTCTATTCCAGCTGTCTTACCGAACTCGGTGTTGGCGACAAGGACTATCTCGCCACCCAGCTCTGGCAGTCCCAGGTTTGCGGCTCTATCAGTGCCCACGCCTCGGTGCGCTGTGCGGTCGACAACCTGCAAAGCCTTAGCGGACATTTAGTGTTAAGTGCCAAGGGCTTAGCGAATAATCAGAAGGCACTTTCTGAAATGATGAGCACGACCTTTGAGTCGGTTCGCTTCGATGA
>CAYWXW010000087.1:796-10166 GCA_964462265.1 uncultured Porticoccaceae bacterium
CCTGGCCATGGCTGCCGCTGCCAGCAATGCCAGCCCCGGAGCCTGGTTGTCCCATCGCTGGGGTGGCATGGAAGGCATCCGTCTCACTAAGCAACTCGATAGCAAGCTGGACGAACAAGTCGAACTAGCCAGCTTCGCCGCCAAACTGACCGAGCTTCACACACTGTTTTTAAAGGCACCGCGACAGGCACTGCTGGTGGGCGAACAAGAGCACATGAGTCAATTTGCAGCCGATTTTCTTGCCACACTACAGCCCGGTGATGGCTCCGCCTTTACGCCCTTTAGTCGCCCCGAGCTCTGCACGCCGAGCCAGCAGCTGTGGGCCACCAGCACCCAGGTCAACTTTTGCGCTCGCGCCTACCCCACCGTACCCATGGGCCACCCCGACGCGGCCCCCCTGAACGTGCTTGGCGGCTTTCTGCGCAACGGCTATTTACACCGCGCCATTCGCGAACAGGGCGGCGCCTACGGCGGCGGTGCCGGGCAGGACAACAATGGCGGCGCCTTCCGCTTCTTCTCCTACCGCGACCCGCGCATTGAGGGCACCCTCGACGACTTCCAGGCCTCACTGGTCTGGCTGCAGGAAGAAAAGCACCAATGGCAGCAGGTGGAAGAGGCCATCCTCGGTGTTGTCTCCGGTCTCGACAAGCCCTCCTCCCCGGCGGGTGAAGCCAAGCAGAGCTTTCATGCCGAACTCTATGGCCGTGGCCGTGAACAGCGCGAAGCCTTCCGTAATCAGGTGCGTGAAGTGAAGCTCGACGACCTGCAGCGTGTCGCCAGGGAATATCTGAGTGACGAGCAATGCAGCACTGCGGTCATTACCAATGCCGATAGCGCGGCTAAGCTAGACGCCTTAAATTTGGAGTTGTTTACGCTGTAAACTTTAATTGCTGCACATTTGCAAGGGAGGTTGCTCTCTACTCATGACCGTCGGAGGCATGGATGCCGACACCGAGCGTACAGGGAAGTATTCACAGCGCGTCATGAGTAGAGGGCATCCTTCCCCTCCCCTACCGACACGCAACCAACAGAAAACCAATTTGAACCACGACAAGTTATTCTCCCGCCCCCTCGCCGATATTGCCGGCTTCAAATTCGATGCCGATGTGGTTGCCGTATTTCCGGATATGATCCAACGCTCGGTGCCCGGCTACGCAACCATTATCGCCATGACCGGCACGCTGGCCGGACGCTACGCTCAGCCCCAGTCAAAATGCTACGACCTGGGTTGCTCCCTTGGCGCCTCGACGCTGGCCATGGCTCAGCATATTCAGGTCCCCGATTGCAGCATCGTCGCCATCGACAATGCTGCGGCGATGATTGAGCACTGCGCCACCATCCTCGCTCATGAAAAGCCCGACACCGCTGTGGAGTTAATCTGCGCCGATTTGCTCGACCTACCCCTTGAGAGGCCTCTCGATAATGCCTCGATGGTAGTGCTCAACTTTACCCTGCAATTTCTAGCGCCCGAGGCGCGCACCGCACTGATGCAGCGTATTTACGATGCCCTGTTACCCGGCGGCATACTCATTCTGTCGGAGAAAATTGCCTTTGCCGATGAGCACTTGAACCAGCTGATGATAGAACTGCACCACAGCTTTAAGCGCGCCAATGGCTACTCCGAGCTGGAAGTCGCGCAAAAGCGCTCGGCACTGGAAAACGTCCTCATTCCCGAAACCCTCGACCAGCATCGCCAACGCCTGAGTAGTGTCGGCTTTAACAGCATCGACATATGGTTTCAGTGTTTTAATTTCGCCTCAATCCTTGCCATTAAGTAAGTGGCCATTGCGTCAACGACTATCAAACAAGCGACTGTTAAATGATCGACTACCAAAACTTGATTGCCGGACTTCACCAGCTCGGCGTACAGCAACCCTCCTCCAAACAAGGCGCCCTCAAAAAAAGTAGTCTCACACAATGGGCCGAACAATTGCCCGAGCAAATTGCTGAACAACTCAGCCTGCAGCGTTGGGGCGACCTGCCCCAATGGCAGCAAAGTCTGGCGCAATTGCCCGCCCTCACACCCAGTAGCTGCGACTTCAAAAAAACCGTGCGTATCGGCCAGGCCAGTGATTGCAGCGAGCAACAACGCCAGGCATTGCGCGCCGCATTAATGGAACTCCATCCCTGGCGCAAAGGCCCCTACGCATTATTTGGCCTGAATATCGACACCGAGTGGCGCTCCGACTGGAAGTGGGATCGCCTGCTGCCCCACATCGCCCCCCTGCAAGACAGGCTGGTGCTCGATATCGGGTGCGGCAACGGCTACCACTGCTGGCGCATGTACGGCGCGGGCGCAAAGCGGGTGATTGGCATCGACCCCTCGCCGCGCTTTGTGCACCAGTTTTACGCCCTTAAGTCTTTTACACGCAAGCTCACTTTTACGCACAAACTGGGGCCGGATGATTTACCGATCGAAGAGCCACCGGTGGATGTATTGCCGCTGGGCATCGAACACCTGCCCCATGAGCTTAAAGCCTTCGATACAGTATTTTCGATGGGCGTGCTCTACCATCGCCGTTCACCTATCGACCACCTGCTTGAACTCAAAGCCTGTCTTAAACCCGGCGGCCAGCTGGTGCTCGAAACGCTAGTTATCGACGGTGATGACGGTGAAGTGCTGGTGCCCGAGGGCCGCTACGCGAAGATGCGCAATGTCTGGTTTATCCCCAGCCCGCCAACCCTCCTCAGCTGGTTGCGCAAGTGTGGCTTTAAAGCACCGCGCCTGGTTGATGTGTGCGACACCAGTGCCGCTGAACAGCGCCCCACCGAGTGGATGCACTTTGAATCACTGCCCGATTTTCTCGACCCCCACGACAGCAGTCGTACCTGCGAGGGTCACCCGGCCCCGCGCAGAGCGGTATTTATCGCCGAGTGTTAATCCTCACCTCACCCAGCCCGATACTCTTTTTGTTTACCACTGATCAAACAAACAGGCAGTAAACTTGAAGAACAAACGTTCAAGTATTAGACTGCCTCGCCACTCGCTTAACCCTGCATATTATTAATAGCTTTATTGGGAGATTCCATGTTTTTTGCCGACCAATTTCAACAACTTCAGCGCAGCCAACCCGACCATATTGCCATCACCTTTGAAGGCCAGGACACCAGCTATAACGAGCTGATGGAACACAGCTGGCAAGTTGCGAATGGTTTGCTGGGCCTGGGCATAGAGCGTCAGGATCGCATCGCTCACCTGGCGAAAAACTCCACTGAGTTCTTTGAAATCTTCATTGGCGCCAGCGCATCGGCCTTTGCCACTGCCGGCGTCAACTGGCGTTTAGCTGGCCCCGAGATACTGCAAATTCTCAACGCCACCGAAAACAGCACGCTGTTTGTCGGCAAAGATTTTTACCCCACCATCGAAGCCATTGAAAGTGATCTGAAATTCATCAAAAACATTATCGCCATCGACGGCGGTCACGAACGCTGGACCGACTATACAAACTGGCGCGACCAGCAATCTAAACAGCGCCCCGATGTCAGCCTCGAAGGCGACGACGACATCCTCCAGCTTTACACCAGCGGCACCACTGGCTTGCCCAAGGGCGTGCAGCTCACCAACCAGGGTTACGTCAACGCTTTCAACGCCTTTGTCGACAATGACATTCTCGCCGTGGACTCCAGCGCCCACTTTATTAACGTCATGCCGCTGTTCCATGTGGGCGGCATTAACCTGACTATCGTGCCCCTGCTGCGCGGCGCCCGAATCAATCTACTGGCCGAGTTCGATGCCACCACCGTGCTCGACAGCCTCGACAATGACAAAATCACCCACGCACTCTTTGTACCGGCAATGATTCAAATGCTGCTACAAGAGTCCAAAGTACGCGAGCGCGACTACAGCAGCCTGCAGTGCCTCTACTACGGTGCCTCACCCATCTCTGAATCCGTATTGGTTGAAGCTGGCGAAGTCTTTGGCTGTGACTTTATGCAGCTTTATGGTGCCACTGAAAACTACGGTATTATCAGTAAACTCGCCCCCAAAGATCATGCAGCGGGCCGCAATAAACTACGCTCCTGCGGCAAAGCCATCGAGGGCTCGGAAGTCAAAATCATCGACAGCGAAGGCAACACCCTGCCCAATGGTGAAGTCGGTGAAATCCTCCTCAAAAGCAGCTGGATATTAAAGAGCTACTGGCGCAATCCCAAGGCCACCGAAGAGGTAAAAGCCGGCGGCTGGTATCACACCGGCGACGCCGCCTATCTCGACGACGAGGGCTTTCTGTTTATTAAAGACCGGGTCAAAGACATGATCATCACTGGCGGCGAAAACGTCTTCCCCGCCGAAGTTGAAAATGCCGTACACAGTCACGAGGACATTATCGACGTTGCTGTGATCGGCATACCCGACGAGCAATGGGGCGAGGCCATTAAGGCCTGCGTAGTATTGCGCCCCGGCGCAGAACTTAGCGAAGAAGAAATCATCGCCTACGCCCGCACCCAAATCGCCGGCTTTAAAGCCCCCAAATCCATCGACTTTATACCCGAGCTACCGCGCAACCCCAGCGGCAAAATTTTGCGCCGTGAGCTACGCGCGCCCTATTGGGCCAATCAAAGCCGGGGTGTATAAGCCAGCGTGGAAAAAAGCCTTATAGGAAGCATTAAAAAGGCAATTCATCTTGACTCAAAGCGGCCACTTGCCTATAGTGCCCGCCTCTGCACTCGTAGCTCAGCTGGATAGAGTACCCGGCTACGAACCGGGCGGTCGAAGGTTCGAATCCTTCCGAGTGCACCATATTTAGTTGTAGTAGATTGACCTTAAAGCCTGACCTTGTGTCGGGCTTTTTTGTGCCTGCTTTTTACCTATTTCTCGTCCCGGCGGCTACCCTTTCGACAGCTTATTACAGTTAAACCAGAGCAGTAATAATAGCGTCCCGGCAATGCAATCTCAGTCAATCACTTCTAAAAACACCTTTTGATATTCTTAAACCCTCAATTTGAAATAAGCATATTGAAAAGCGTTATTTTACTTGCCAGCCTCACAGCGTTTTAATCGCCACCTCAAAACCAAACCCGTTGACAGATAAGCCATGAGCCTTGTAGCTGCACAGAAGCCAACCCTTGATGATGCCCCCCAAACAACGCGTGAAGCCTTGTTTGACCTCAGCGCAGCCAATTTAGCGATGGCCGATGCATCACCGATGGATATTCTTGCTAAAGCGCTCAATGCCGCCAACCAGCCAATTATCAGTACCAGCTTTTCGGCCTACTCTGCCGTGCTGCTGCACATGGTGCAGGCAGTGCGTCCCGGCACACCTGTCGTCTGGTGTGACAGCGGCTTTAATACGGCTGCCACCTATCGCTTTGTCGACCAGCTAGTGAAAGACCTGGATCTAAACCTGAAGGTTTTTCACCCGGCTCTTTCAGCAGCTCATCTGGAGGCACGCTATAAGGGCGTGCCTGAAATTGGCAGCGCTGAACACGCTGAGTTTACAAAAATCGTCAAATTAGAGCCTTTCACGCGGGCCTTTAGTGAATTAAAGCCCGACCTGTGGATTAACGGTATTCGCCGCGAAGAAACCGAATTCAGGAAGTCACAAGACATCTTCACCTGGGATGCACCCCGCGCAACCACCAAGGTTGCCCCCTGCTTTCACTGCACCACCATGAACCTGGTCGACTACCTGCTCGAACACAAGCTGCCCTCGGAAGTGGAATACCACGACCCTACCAAGGCCGCTGAAAACCTTGAGTGTGGACTGCACACTTAAGCCAGCCAAAAACAATAGGTAATTGCGGCAGAGCGCTCGGAAACAGTACATTCACAATTATATTTTGCTATAAGTTAGACTTGACCGATACGCTCGCAAAATGGACTCAAGCGCAAAAATGTTGCCCCCCAACCTTACATCAACCTCTTTGGCTGTATTACCTTTCGAAAACCTCTCTGGCGATCCAGCGCAGGACTATTTCTTAAGGGGCTTCGCTATGGATCTGGTGACTGAGCTGTGTCGTTTTTCCAGCCTGCAGCTGATATCCCCCCAAACCTCCTTCACCCTGAATAGCGACAATGACAGTTTTCAGGACATTATCGGCACATTGAATATCGACTATTTGCTGTCTGGCGGCATACGACGCTTTGGTAATACCTTGCGTATTAACACCAAACTCGTCGACAGCCAGAATAATCAAATTATCTGGGCCGAGCGCTACAATGCGCTAGATGAAGCTTTGTTTGAGCTACAGGACAACATTGTCGCTCAGGTCGCCAACGTACTTTCCCTGAAAATTGACACCTCAAGGCTCCAGAAAATTCGCAGCAAACCCACCGCAGAACTTGCCGCCTACGACTGTTGGTTACGCGGCTCTGCCTGTCTCCAGGAAGCAACGCTGGAAGCCGATAGCGAAGCGCGACTCTTTTTTGATCAAGCGCTGACAATAGACCCAGACTTTAGCAAAGCTTACGCAGGCTTATCGCTATCCTACTTTAACGAATGGAATTGCCAGCATTGGGCCAACTGGGATGAGAACGAAGAAAAAAGTTACGAATATGCAATGCGTGCCAGTAATCTTGATGAAAATGACCACATATCTCAACTGGTATTAGGTAAGACCCTTTTGTTTCGCAAAGAGTTTGCCCAGGCGAAGGAGTGCTTCGAAAAAGCATTGTCACTCAACCCCAATGACACTAACAGCCTGATACAAATCGGCGGCTATATGACGTATCTGGGGCGCCATGAGGAAGCCCTTGAGCTAGTCCAAAAAGCGCTGCGGCTGAACCCTTATTGCGAAACCTGGTATTACACCTTTGCCGCCCTGCCCTATTTTCACTTACAGCGTTACGATGAAGTCTTTGCCATGGTCGCAAAAGCCTCCGGCCCCTCATTCGTTGACCTCCCCGCTTATGTCGCTTGTGCGCATGCCTACCGAGGTGACCTGAATGAGGCTGCGCGCTTTCTCACCCAATTTAAAAATAACTATAAAGAAAAAATCACTTTTGGCCGTGAGCCTGAAGAAGGCGAAGCCTTACGCTGGGTAATGCTCGTCAACCCCTTTAAACACGAGGCGGATGCAGAACGACTCGCTAATGGCTTGATTAAAGCGGGGCTGGACGGAGCCTTTAAGGAAGTGAGCGTAAAGTTACAACAGGACAATGCCGAGTTTACTTCATCACAAGCAGCGCTAAGGTCTAACGACAACGTTTTGCGTGCTAAAGGCGACACCTGGGAAATCAGCTACGAGGCCGAGACGGTTTATCTAAGCGAAGTGAAAGGCTTCCATGATCTGAAATTATTGCTCTCCAACGCCAATGAGGAAATTCACTGCTCAGACCTGATGGGCATACCGATAAGCCAGGACAAAGGCGATACCACCATCGATGCCCAGGCCCGCAGCGCCTATGAAAATCGCATTCGGGAATTACAGGAAGAGCTGGAAGAAGCTGAAGGATTCAATGACCTGGGTCGTATTGAATTATTACGTGAGGAGCTCGATCAAGTGGTGGATCATCTGAGCAAAGCTTTGGGCCTGAGCGGTCGCACCCGCAAATTGTCGGCACCCTCAGATCGTGCCCGTTCAGCAGTAACCTGGCGAATTCGTCACGCCATACTTAAAATAGAATCTGCCCATACAGCACTTGGCAAACATTTTAAGCACACCATAAAAACAGGAACCTATTGCTCTTATCAACCCGAAATAGCTTTGCTCTGGCTAACGTGACAGCCCTATACCTGTATATCTGTAACTGAATAACCATCAAGAAATTTAAACTACAACACCTCGAGTCATTACCCCTCACAAGGTAAGTTTCCAACTTTCGCCTTTATAAGTGCTACATCCATTCAGCATTCATAAAGGAGATCGAAACCATGTCTATATCTAACAAGCAAAAACCAGATCGCACTTTACTAAGGTCTGTCTTCCTCACTATTACCTTAGTTTTAGCGGGTGTTTTGTTGAGTTACCCGCTACCGCTGGCCTACCCGCTTCTTAATATCGAGAGCACTAAACATATTTGGCCTCTTCAACAGCCAGAGCGCCTGAGTTCTTGATTGCCTGGTTGTCTGGACATCCGTCAGATAGGCAATCCTCTGGTTTTTCCAGGCCGGAGGGCGCAAAAGGCCAATAGCCAATAGAGACCAAAAACCTGGCCTAAACGCCCTCCTCACAATGTAAGTTTCAAACTTACGCCTATCTCAGTGTTACACAAGAATAAGTGTCACCACGAAAAACCCACTGCTAATAACGACTGATAAAGGAGACAAATAATGTCTATATACAATTTGCCTGGCCCAATCGACATCCTGCTCGACCCCATTTCATTGACCATTCTCGCAAGCTATGCCGGATTAATGCTTTGGGAAGCCATCGCCCCCGCTCGCAAACTACCTATCACCAAGGGGTGGAAAACTCGCGCCACGCTGTCTTTTACCGTGTACTTCTTCCTGTCATCCTATTTGCCGATGATCTGGGATCAATACCTCGCGCCCTATCAGCTGTTTGATCTTAGCGGCCTGGGAATTATCAGCGGTGCCTTGGTCGGTATCTTAGTCTATGAACTTGGCGCTTATGTGTGGCACCGGAGCATGCACCGCTCAACTGTGTTGTGGAGGGGCTTTCACCAAATGCACCACAGCGCTGAACGGCTGGACACCTGGGGGGCGTTTTATTTCAGCCCTCTCGATATGCTTGGCTGGACGATACTGGGCAGTCTCAGTCTAGTTTTACTGGTCGGCATACCCCCACAGGCGGTGACTATCTTTTTATTGGTAGTGACATTTCTGGCCATCTTTCAACATGCCAATATTCGCACACCGCAATGGCTCGGGTACCTAATACAGCGGCCAGAATCCCATTCAGTGCATCACGGCAGGAATCACCACGCTGACAATTATTCTGATCTTCCGGTCTTCGACATGCTTTTTGGCACGTTCAAAAACCCAAAAACATTTGCAGTGGAGACGGGGTTTTATCCTGGAGCATCCGAACGGCTCGCCGATATGATTTTGTTTAAGGATGTTAGTGAGCCAGCTACCGTGACTAGAGAAATCTCAGCACTTAACTAACGTTTCTACCACATCTATTATTATTTTTTAGGAGATACCCATGAGCAAATACAGAAACCAATTACCCCAATTAGGCGACCAGTTATTTCTAACCGATGGTGGCATGGAAACCACTCTGATTTTTCACAAGGGTCTGGAGTTAAATGAGTTTTCAGCCTTCGAATTGCTGAATACCCCAGAAGGCTGTGAAACCCTGAAAGAGTATTTCGATGACTATCTCAACATAGCAAAGCGCTATGACCACGGCTTTATTCTGGAAGCACCCACCTGGCGGGCTAATCCAGACTGGGGAACTCGCCTCGGCTACTCGGCGGAACAACTCGGTGCCATCAATCAAAAAGCTATCGAGTTTCTTGAAAGTA
>CAYWXW010000087.1:10176-13392 GCA_964462265.1 uncultured Porticoccaceae bacterium
ATATGAAATGCAAAGCACACCTATGGTTATCAGCGGCTGCATTGGCCCCCGTGGTGATGGCTATGACCCTTCCGTTCGCATGACTGCCGAGGAAGCCGAGCATTATCATGTTAGCCAGATCAATACCTTTCGGGACACTAGCGCCGATATGATCAGTGCCTTCACCATCAATTATGTGGCAGAAGCAATAGGCATTACCCGCGCAGCAAAAATGGCAGGAATGCCGGTAGTGATCTCTTTCACCCTTGAAACTGATGGCGCACTGCCTACCGGGCAGTCGTTGCAAGAAGCGATTACCGAAGTAGACAACGCCACTCAAAGCGCGCCCGCCTATTACATGATTAACTGCGCCCACCCGACCCATTTTGATAATATTTTGGTCGCAGGTGAACCCTGGCTTGAGCGTATTCGTGGGCTTCGCGGCAATGCCTCCACCAAAAGCCACGCTGAGCTGGATGAATCGACCGAACTCGATGATGGCAACCCGAGCGAATTTGGTGAGCAACACCATGCCCTGCTAAGCAGCTTAACAAAACTCACGGTGCTGGGTGGTTGCTGCGGAACGGATCATCGACATATCGAAGCAATTTGTGAAGCGGTGATGCCGGGCTAAGCAGAATGTTTCATCCAGACAACCTATAGAGAATAGGTTGTCTGGCAACATATCCTCATTCGCAACCCCTAAGCACTCTTAAAACTATATATCAACGAGTCTGAGGTTCCCCAAAAATAGCGGACTGATTTATTGAGAGGTAGATGTCCTCGCATATTCTATTGGACTGACATAGTCCGGATAGGAGGCCTTTGTTGTCGATTGTAAACAACTTCAATGTACTCAAAAATACTTTGCTTAGCGACTGAGTTGGTCGGGTGATCTTCGTGATCCACCCATTCAAATTTCTCGATCTTGGCACGAGTGCCTCGGCAGAATGAGATCCCTCAAGCTAGGATAATAACGCCTATAGGCATGGGGGTCATCGCCTGTTGCGCGGAAGAGAATAGATAGATGGGCGTCCTATTAGAGCTCTAGAGCTAGAGACTCCTTAACCAAGCCTAATACGCGGAAGGTCTCGCCAGCGCGTCAAATAGCTGGGTGACTTCATCGCCCGCTTCATGGCAAAACCACTCTCACCGCCCTGGCGGGCCAGCTTGATGGCCCCCGAGCCAAAGCGCTGATTCACGCCGTCTACTACCTTCATTAAACGAGCCGCGTTCTCCGACCGGGGTGCCAGTAAATCCCCCTGAGCAAAGCGCTCGGGGCGAATATCCTGCAACATCACCCCAGCCTTGGCGTACTTGTAACCCGGCCGATAAAGCCTGGCCACTAGCGCAACTGCAGTTCTAGACAGCTCCCGGCTATCGGCCGTGCCACCGGGCAAGCTTACCGACAACTCATCGGCATAGGGCTTGGCGTCGTGGGCGCTGGTTTGTATCCAGGCCGAGAGACGAAAGCACAGCGATGACTGCGCCCTGAGCTTAACCCCCGCTCTCACGGCATAGTGGCTCACCGCCTCTTGCAGGGGCTTTAAGTGCGTTTGCTTTTGACCAAAGGAGCGGCTGGAAATAATGTTCTGTTTAGGCTGTGGCTGACAATCCATATCAATACAGGGCTCGCCCTGTAGCTCACGCACCGTGCGCACTAGGGTGATGCCCTGCAAGGCTTGGGCATCGGCTTTAGTCATGCCTGACAAATCTGCCACTGTGCTCATACCCCTGGCGTTGAGCTTTCTCGTCAGCTTGCGACCAATACCCCAGGTCTCGCTGACATCCACCCGCGCCGCCAGCCACTGCCATTGCGACTCATGCTCAAGTACGCAGACACCTTCAATCTGCGGAAAGACTTTGGTCGCACACTGCCCGAGCTTGGCGAGGGTTTTTGTCGGCGCAATGGACACGCCCATTTTTATGCCCTGCTGCTGCCAGATGGTATCGCGCAGCATGGCGGCATAGGCTTTTAATTCGCTGCAGGGCACGGCGCTAAAATCGACAAAGCATTCATCAATCGAATACACCTCAATACCATTGGGCACCAACTCGGCCAGGGTCGCCATAATCCGCGCACTCACTTCACCGTAAAGCTCATAGTTACTGGAAAAAGTTAGTACACCGGCACGCTCAATCAACTGACGCTGCTTAAAGTAAGGCTCAAACTTTTGAATACCCGCCGCTTTAGCCCGGTCGTCCAGTGCTACCACTACGCCATCGTTGTTGGAGGTCACCACCACACCCCGGTCGCGAATATCAGGGCGAAACACCTTCTCGCAAGCGCAGTAAAAGCTGCGCATATCACACAGGCCAATCACAGATTCGCGCCCTTTCCGCCACCCTTTAAATGATGCACCGCATGAATCACCACACCCTCAACATCAACCTGAGACTCTGGCGATATCTCAATGGGGCGGTACAACTTATTGGCGGGCAATAAACGGGAGTGGGCCAGATCTAGCACTTTGATGGTGAGCTGGCCATCGACGGCAACTACCACCACATCGCCATCCACCGCCTGCACAGCGCGATCAATAACTAACAGGTCGCCAGTGAATATACCCAACTCAATCATTGAGTCACCCTCGGCACGGGCAAAATAGGTCGCCGCCGGGTGCTCGATTAAATGCTCGTTGAGGTCGAGGCCACCATCGAGGTAATCATCTGCCGGGCTGGGGAAACCCGCCGCCACACGGCTGAGATAGAGCGGAAGTACTACTGTCGTGCGCACGCACGCAGGGGTAAAAAAAGCCAGCTTCACCGTCAACACCTATACTGTATGAATAAACAGTATAGGCGCAAGCGGGGGAATATCCAATCACCTTCATACGGTGCCTACTATTTAAGGGCAACTCAGGCGATCTCCCATGTATTTACGCAGGACTGGAATACCACAGGCCCTTGCCGAATGTTGGCGGCGATATTCAGCCATCTGCAAAAAATGACTGAGTAATTCATAGCAGATGGTCACTGAAGCCGTAGGGGCATGCCAGTAAGCATCGGGGTTAGAGGGACAGTTTTCAAACTCTATGCGGATAGGCCGTGGAAATTTAAAACGACTCGATAGCCTTTGAGCCCACGTTTCAGCGACTGGCGAGGCCTGTAGTAAGTCGAATATCATTTTATTCTGTCCCTCACGGGGCTTCTCATAAACGACCGTCACGCCCTCTGTTTTAAGGCCTGTAACAGACTTTTGGCCATAATTATTCTCTACCCAATTCACAGCCTGTA
>CAYWXW010000087.1:13402-13891 GCA_964462265.1 uncultured Porticoccaceae bacterium
TGTAAGGCTTGCTTATATTCATATTCACAAGTCATGGCTCGCTCAAAAGGCAAAATTTCGGTGTCCATCAAATCGTCTAACAAGTCGGCATTGCCACCAAAAATTAGGCAGACAATATTGTGGAAACGTTGAATCTCGAGATTGTGATTATCCCAATAATCAATTTTGTCTTTCGCCTCTCCCTTTAACTCCCATTCGGTATACCAGCCACCTGCGACCGAGAACAACCAGGGTATCGCTTTCTCTACAGACTCATACTGGCGAGCCCTCATCATGACAATAATCGCAAGGCGGTCTGCCGCATCCTCCTCCATACCGAGAACAGGAAGTTTGAACTCCTCTATCAGCAAGTGACCAAATTCATGCAACAAAGTGAACTCAAGATTAGCTAGCATAAAGTTATGCTCCCATCCGCTTTTCAGCACAGGGTTTGCTTCCTCATCTGCCAGCGACGAAAAAGACATAAAGAGTACAAGTACCGCACAGTGA
>CAYWXW010000088.1:0-13742 GCA_964462265.1 uncultured Porticoccaceae bacterium
CAATTGGGTAAAAATATTGAGCGGCTGGTGCCGACAGAAGCCGTCTATTTGGCCGGCGCCTTAAATAAAGAGCGCGAGCTGGTCTCTCTTGCTTACCTCTACCTCGGTGCCAATACACCCTATCGAGCAGCGGTGACTCTCGAAACAGCAATCAATAAAAAGCAGGTTAAAGCGACAGCCAAGCATCTGGAATTACTCGGCCAGGCCTGGCAGCAGGCCGGTGAAGGTAAAAAAGCCCGCCCGGTGCTGGAACAAGCAGCGGCGCTTTCTGGCGAGGGGAAAATATACGCCCAACTGGCCGGTGTTTATCTCGATATTGGCGACAATGTAAAGGCAGTATCAGCGGCACAAAATGCCCTGCGAAAAGGCCAGCTAAAACGCCCCGGCGCAGTGCAGCTGGTACTGGGTAATGCCCAGCTGAATTTACATTGCTACGATCAGGCGGTGAAAGCTTTTGAGCAGGCGGGTAAGTACAAAGCCTCTAAAGTTAATGCTAAACAGTGGTTAAACTATGCTCGCGCAGAAGGTGAGCGAGTCAAGGGCTTGAGTGAAGCGGGGGCGGTTTTACCGGAGTGTGGAGCGTAGAGTAAGGCTCCATTCCCTGGATCCCATTATCGACTTGTTCAGGTCTTTTTGAGGTTTCTCTATATCCCCGTAGAGTTTGTACGGAACGTTATCTGATAAAATTCATTCAGGATCGTCTTATGAAGACGGCCAACATTTTTTAAAATAACAAAAACAATAGGCGACATAATGCGTGAACCAGCAGCCGAAGAATCACAGGCTAAGCAGCCAAAAAAGTCAGATAATGACGAGACCGTAAAAACTTCAATCCCTTTTCCAAATCAAATATATGCCTGGTACGTGGTCATCATTTTGATGCTGGCCTACACAGTGTCGTTTATTGACCGCCAGATATTAAGTCTTCTGGTGGATCCGATTCGCAGCGACCTTAAAATCAGTGATACCGAGATGAGCCTTCTACAAGGTTTGTCATTCGCCGTGTTTTACACCCTTATGGGCTTGCCTCTCGGTCGCCTGGCAGATCAACGCAGCCGCCGGGGCATCATCACCCTCGGCGTCTTATTCTGGAGTGTTATGACTGCGGCCTGCGGTTTCGCAAAAGACTATTGGCAGCTTTTCCTCGCACGCATGGGTGTTGGTGTTGGTGAGGCGGCTTTGTCACCGTCAGCCTATTCAATTATTGCCGATATCATTCCGCCCCAGCGTCTATCACTGGCGATTGGCGTTTATGGTATTGGTGTGTTTCTTGGGGCCGGGTTGGCAATGATTATTGGCGGAACTATTGTCGGCATGGTTGGGGAAACCGGATCAATTGACTTTTTCCTGATCGGGGAAATCAGATCCTGGCAGGCAGTGTTCATTCTTGTATCGCTCCCCGGCCTTGTGATCGTCGCCTTGATGGCAACCGTAAAAGAACCGAAACGGCGCGGCACCATTCGCACCAGCGTCGTCAATGGCGTCGATAAAATTCAGGGTGTCCCCGTCCGCGAGGTTATGGCCTATTTGCGGGCGAATCTCCGCACCGTAGCACTGCATAACCTGGCCGTTGCCTCGTTGGTTATCGCGCTGTATGGCGGCATGGCCTGGATTCCCACCTTCTTTAAGCGGATCCACGATTTTGGGCCAGCAGAAGTGGGTCTGAAATACGGCTTTATCATTCTTGTTTTTGGAACGCTGGGGGTGATTTTCGGCAGCTGGAGTTCGGACAGGATGCTTGCTAAAGGTGTCCGTGACGCAAAGATCCGTACCGGAATGTATTCAGCCCTCGGGGTAATTCTGCCATCCATCGCATTCCCGCTGATCGATAATCCAAACTATGCATTGGCTCTGATCGCAGTTTCTACATTCTTTATGACCTTTGCCTTCGGTGCCGCACCTGCCGCTTTACAGGAAATAATGCCAAACCAGATGCGCGGCCAAGCATCGGCGATTTATTTATGTGTCATTAGTCTAATCGGTCTTAGCATTGGGCCGACTGCGATCGCACTGATTACCGATTATGTATATGGCTATGACGAAGCGATCCGTTATGCACTAGCTATCGTACCCGCCGTAGCAATGGGGCTCGCTGCCATCCTGTTCGCACTATGCTTGAAACCCTACAAGGATAGTCTCGACCACCTGAATGAGTGGTCAAAATACAATTAAATATTTGGGAATATGTCCATGGGGCGGGCAGTAGCGATTCATTGGTGCCGACGATTTTAGGGCTTATCATCAAGTTGAGAAAACTGTTGGCGTCTTACACATAGGCGTGTGAAATGAGGGCTCTTTCCTGATGTGTGCGAGTATTACGACTAGCATGCATCGGATTCGATTCTTGTGTAGTGGGGGATATTTTTCTTAGAATAAGGCTTGCCGCTGGATCGAATTTATATATTTAATTCAAGGTATTATCGCTTAAGATAAGTGCCGTTCAGGCTGGCTTTACTTGAGCTAAAGTTAACCCTTTGTTGTGATTTTCGGGACTTAATCACGATAAATATGAGTCTTATAAATAGTGAGGAGAAGGTAATGGGCCAAGCAATATTTGGCGTCTTGTCTGGGGTGTTTTTTCTTGCAGGTGTTTTGCTTTATGGAAAGAATAGCAAGCAAAAAATTGACCTATTACTTTGTTTTTTTATAGCAGTAGTTTCGATATTACTCTTTTCTTTATATGGGGTGTCTAATTACTTAACAGGTAATGGAATAGATGAGGCTACTATATATCATCTAAAATATGGGGTTGGAGGAGCGGGGTTTAAAGAATATATATCTATTGCCCTGTGGGCCTTTTCTTTTCTTAGCCTTGTTGTATTTATTCTCGCTAAAATTTCCTTAAAAGCGGCTAGAAATAATTGCGAAATAAAAGGGAGGGTGGCAAGAAATAGAATAGCTCCAGTGATGTGTCTTTCTGGCTCTTTATTATTAAACCCCGCAAGTTCCGATATTTATAAGCTTGAAGTAGAGCCTTTAGAGCCTGAAGTTGTGGCAGAAGAAACACTGTTGGAGGAATTCCATGAATATTATAAAGCTCCTCATATAGATTTGGAAACCCCTGAAAAAAGTACGAAAAACTTTGTCTTTATTTATGCTGAAAGTCTGGAGCGTACTTATTTTGATGAGGCTATCTTTCCTGGATTAATAAAAGGCCTTAAAGAAGTTGAATCAGGTAGTACAACCTTTACAAATATCAAGCAAATACCGGGGACAGGGTGGACTATCGGGGGTATGACTGCGAGTCAATGCGGCATTCCTCTTTTCACTCCAGCAGATGGTAGTTCAATGTCGGGGATGGATAATTTTTTGGGGTCAGCGGTTTGTTTGGGCGATCTGTTGACAAATGAAGGGTACCACCTGGCGTACTACGGTGGGGCGAGTTTGGATTTTGCAGGTAAAGGAAAGCTCTATAAAACCCACGGTTTTTCTGAGATTAAGGGCCGAGATGAGTTAACGCCCATGCTCGAAGATAAGGACTATAGTTCAGGCTGGGGTTTGTACGACGATTCCTTGCTGGGCCTTGTGTACGATAAGTTTTTGACATTGTCTGAAGAAGGGCGGAGATTTGGTTTGGTTACGCTCACCTTAGATACTCATCACCCAAATGGACATCCCTCAAAAAGTTGTGATGGCGTTAAATATCAGCAAGGAGATAACCCTATCCTTAATGCTGTTGCTTGCTCAGATTATTTAATAACAAAATTTGTCAATAAGGTTATTGAGTCTAAATATGCTAAAGATACAGTGATTATATTGGCATCGGATCATCTGGCGAAAAGAAATACCGCTCATGATATTTTAAAGAAGAATGAGCAGAAACGTAGAAATGTTTTTATGGTGATAGACCCCGCTCAAGTTAATTATAAAGAAGTAAAAACAGAGGGCTCTACGTTGGATGTAGGTGTAAATATACTGCCTTTTATCGGTTATCGTGGAAGCCTTGGGCTAGGGAGAAAGCTAACAGATAATGAGCAAGAGGTTGTGAACGAAAAAACCTTAATCCACAAGAACCTGACAAGATGGAAAAGGTTTATTCAAGGGTTTTGGGGCTTGGACAAAGCAAGGAATGAATTAACAAATTATACTAATAAAAGTGATGGGCAAGAAATTTAAAAATAGAAGGTAGCCACAAAATAAAGAAGCGCCCTTTGTCTATCTATGCAAAATTACTGGACGCAAGGATTGTAAATACTGAATATGGATTTACTATTTCGAGTGGGTGGGTTGATCTCTTTAAATTTGGCATGATTGCATGACTAGATTCGCCTTCGTGGGGGCGGAGATGGTGGGTTTTAGCGGGTACAGAGCATCAACAATGCCTCGCTGGCTGACGCTATATTAATCTTGTTTTGATCTCTCTTTTGGCTATTTTTCGCAATGCGGCTTCTGTAATTGAAGCCACTAAGACAAGCCCGGCAAGAATATACACAATATGGCTTGATACCTTGCTGACATAAATAATGGCAAGAACCATGGCGCTAAAACTCAACATGGCGGCGATAAAGACCAGGGCCCTGGAACCCCCTGTTTCTGAAATAATTTTTAGATGCCCAATGTGGGTAACAGTGTGAACAAACAAAATTGAAATTGAGCCAATAGCGGCTATTTCAGATAAATCGAATAATAAAGATAAAACTATAATCAGTACGCCGCTGACGAGTAAGCCTTCTCGACTGTGTGCTATTGGTTTTCCAAATACCGAAGGCAATTCCCCATCTTTCGCTAATTGATAAGTTACATTTGTTACAGCATACAAATTAGCGTTTATAGAAGATGCGGTGGCAATTAATGCGGTGATCGCTACGATACTAAAACCGATCTGACCAAACACTGGTAGCGCTGCTTCTGCTAAGGCAAAATCTTTTGCCGCAATAACTTTTTCAACAGGTAAGTTGCCAAAAACAGCAAACGAAATTGCAACATAAAGCAGCATGACTAACAAAATAGCAGTCATCATTGCTTTAGGCAGTGTTGCAGAAGGATTGGGCATGTCTTCTGCTGTATTCGTGATAACCCTAAAGCCCTCAAAGGCAAAAAAGGTAATTGCGAGGCTTGAAAATATGTCATTAGCTGGTGGGTAATAGCTGGGGGATAATAATTCAGGGTTTAGAAAAACTATTCCCGCTATGGATAATCCTGCTAATACGACGAATTTAATGCCTACGGTGATCCTTTCAAAAAGGGCGACATCTTTTGCCCCTTCAAGATTGATCAATACAAACAGCAGAATAATTCCACTTGAAAACAAAAAGTTCCAGGTTTTTAGGTTTTCAGTGACAGGCAAAAATGTAGCAGCATAATTACCAAAGGCTTTTGCGATTAAGGATAGGGAAACAATAGCGGCAAAGTACAGCATGACACCCATGGTGCCGGTGAAAAACCCAACTCCATAGGCTTGGGATAAGTACTCTATTATCCCCCCGGAGGAGGGGTAGCGGGCGCCTAGTTTGCCTAAGGAATAGCCGCTAAACAGAGCTATAATTCCGCCGATAATAAAGGAAATATAAACTGCACTGCCAGATATGGCGCTTGCTTCACCAAGTAATGCAAAAATTCCTGCGCCAACCATTGCGCCTATACCCATTGAAACGGCAGACCAGAAACCAATGGGTTTTTTTGATTTATGCATATAGGCCCTTATCCTTTTGCAAAAAGGGTGCTGATCTAATAATCAAGCACTTTCCCGGTTGTTGTTTTCAATCGCTCTGTTAGCGGTTTACCGCTGACTAGTTAACATCAAAATAATTTACAAGCTTGATGGACGTGGTGGTATATATGTTGCCCATAATGAATCTGGTCGCACCCTTGTTGGTAATAATATTGCTTGCATTAGACATTGCTCATTTGTCATTGTATTGAGTTGATAATATTGCCAGCAAGCGTTGACCCAGGTGGATAAGGTTTTTACCGAGGAGCCCGTGGCGTCTATTGATGTCGTACCGGGAGTTGCTTGCTATAGTATTCCCGCCTCAATGAGAGGTGTGGGGGCGTGTTGGGAGAGCCTGCCCCACGAAGTGTATTGGGCATAGCGCGGTCGTTAAGCGGCCTTCGGTAGTCTGAAGCACGATTGGATTTTAAAAGTGCATCAGCCGAGCCGAAAGCATATGAAACAGGTTGTGACGGCTTACACCAACTACCACACCTTAATCGACTGCACTCATCGAATAATGATTTATCGCCGATTCAGTTTGAGAGCTTATCATCTAAAATAGTCCGGTTTGGTTCAGAATGATCCCACTGAGTTCTGATTATCTTTTTCCGCCGAGCTTAAGCAAGCTGCACACAAACTTTTTGCTGTATAGGGAAAGTGGCTGGCCCAAATTGATTGTAAACCGCCACATCGGCAGCATCGCGGCCATAACCGATGGCCACATAGCCCCCCTTTTTGAATTGCTGGGTCGCATCAAAGGTGTACCAACGATCGGCAACATAGGCTTCAAACCATGCGTGTAATTCCATGGGTTCAAGTCCATATAAATAGCCTACCACCATACGAGCGGGGATACTCAGACTTCGACACAGCGCGATACCTAAATGAGATAAGTCTCTGCACACGCCCTCTTTTTGCTGATTAACCTCAATAGCTGACAAGGGAAAAAAGCTGCTACCTGGTTGGTAACCAATCGCTGTATGGAGCCAGCGTTCGATTTCTGCTACCTGGTCATAACCGGGTTGTTGATTTACGGTAATTTCTGATGCCATGTCACCAACACGATCAGACTCGCAATAGCGGCTGGGCAGTAAATATTTCAGTACATGGTCTGGCAAGTTTTGAATATCAACAAAATATCCGCCAGGCTCCTGATCGATATTATCAGCGGTCATAATTCGAGCAGAGGTAGATAGGGTGAAGTCACCAGGCGGGGCAACTAATCGCTGACAAAGGTTGCCATAGTCATCGGTAAATTCAAAAGCTGGAACACTCGGGTAGAGAAGATACTCCTCGCTGGCTATCCATTGCTGCGCACCACTCCTTGGTCGAAGCATTAAAATAAATGGGGTAGGAAAATCAATAAAAAATTTTAATTCGCAGCTTGTCTTTAACCACATATCGACGTTTTCCTGTTTAAACAATGCTTATTTCAATTCTGTTACCGAAACATTAACGATCATGCTCGCTCCGGGTGACCCATGAAAAGACCCGGCGATGGGGGGCACAGATTCAGGTAATCTCGCTACAGCTAACGCAATATGTTCGGCTCCGACAATATTGCCAACGGTTGGATCAAAGCCCTTCCAGCCCGCACCAGGAATAAACACTTCTGCCCAGGCATGGGTGGATCCGGATTGGCCGAATTGAATAGTGCTGGCATCGGAATAGCTGTAGCCACTGACAAATCGCGCCGCAAATCCCAAATGCCGGGCAGCAGTCATGAAAAGACAGGCTGAATCTCGACAGGATCCTGAGCCCAAAGATAAGGTTTCCTCTGCACTTTGCACACCTTCTTCTTCACGTTTTTGGTATGTCAAAGACTGGTAAATAGCTTGGTTTAATCGGAGTAATAAAGCGAAGGTTTGAATTTTCTCGTCTGGCTGCCAGACACGATCAAGCCAGGCGGTTAACAAATTGCTTGCTGATTCATCAGGCGTACTCATGTACGGCGATAACAGTACTTTATCCTCATCGTTGTAGTTGAATGGGTAATCTACCGCATAATCAGCTACGAGAAAATCATGGGGAGCCTGGTCGTATTGCTGGATAATGATTTCACTTTTTACGACCAGGCGTTGTGCGCTGTTACTGAAGGTAGCCGTGGCAACAGAGTTTCCCTCCACATCCCGATGCCAGCGCAGTGTTGCCGATGGAGAAATATCCAGCGTCGAACTTTCTATACGCAACTCATGACCTTCCCTTGGTCGTAACCGCAAGGTATGGGGCTGCAGCTGTACCACCCCGGAAAAGTTATAATCGGTTTCATGCAGAATCTTGTAGCGTTTCATTTAGAATCGGGCCATTTATTTTCATTAACTTCCGGTAGTTTGACATAATCTACGATTTTCACGGCTGAATGGGATCAGATAAAAATGGCGCTTAATTAAGAGAGGCGCATTCAACACCGCAGTGCATAACAATTAAGGCGGCTACAGTAGCCGTGTGTTCAGCCACTAGCTTGGCTGGAGTTTGATAGTTTAATATCTTTCTTGGTCGGTTGTTGAGCTTTTCAATAACCTCATCGACATCGCAGGCCAGCACCTGTTTAAAGGCAGGTTTCTTCGGCCAGTATTGGCGTAGCAGGCCCTTAGTGTTTTCCATTAACCCTCGTTGTCACGCGCTGTAAGAATCTGTAAGGATCGGCAAAATAGACTTACGCGTCCAGCGCCTCGCTTACTTTCTCGTGGTAGGCGAACTCGTTACCGTTATCTGCGGTGATCGTCAGCACCGCTTCACCGGGTATTGTCGTTCGTAGCTTAGCTGTTTGTAGTACTTCATCGTTGCATCTCTTGTCAGAGAAAACCGATTAGCCTACAGGCAGCTAGCCGCTTCTTCTACCGTATTAAGTTATGCACTTCAGATTTGAATCTAAGTCCTGAAATAAGGGGGGGTCGACCCGAATTATCTGGGGGAGATCCAGGTCTTGCAATCACGCACTTTTCAGTTAGTTTTTTTAATCGCTCGGTTCACCGCAGACTAGTCAACATAAAAATAATTGACAAGCTTGATGGACGTGGTGGTCTATGCCTGGCCCATAATGAACCTTGTCGTACCCTTTCTGGTAATAACGTTGCTGGCCCTGAGCTTTGCGCACCTGTTGTTCTATTGAGGTGATAATATTGCTTTAAATCAGGTGGTAAACCTGAATATGCCGTTACACTTGTCGCAAAGGAATGAGCACATGATGTTATGAATAAGAGTTTAAAGCAGGCGCTTAAGGGCGCGGCACTTATCATGGTCATTATCGGTGGCGTGTTGCTGTGGCAGCGATTTCAAGCGCCCAGATTGCCTGATGGCATCACGCGGGGCAATGGCCGTGTTGAAGCGACTGAGTACGATATTGCTAGCAAGCGTTCGGGCCGGGTGGATAAGGTTTTTGCCCGAGAGGGCGATATGCTTGAGGCAGGTGATGTGGTTGCCGAGATGGACGATGATGATCTGCAAGCACAGCTGCGTGAGGCCCAGGCCCGGTTGAGGGAGGCAGAGCAGGGCAAGCACTACGCTGAGGCGATTGTGGAGCAACGCAAGAGTGAGCTGGCCTACGCGGCGGCTGAATTAAGCCGGTCTATTCAGTTGGTCAAAAAAGGCCATGTCTCTGAGGAACGCGTTGACCAACACCGTACGGCAAAATTGAGTGCCGAGGCAGCGCTCAGGGCGGCTCAGGTTCTTACCGAGCGATCCGTGGCGTCTATTGATGCCGCTATTGCGGGCATTGAGCGAATTACTACTGAAATTACTGACAGTGTGCTTAAAGCCCCCATTGGCGGCCGTGTGCTATTTCGCCTGGCAGAGCCGGGGGAGGTGATACCGGCTGGCGGCAAAATCGTCACCGTGCTCGATTTAACGGATGTGTACATGACCATTTTTTTGCCCACCGCAGAGGCCGGTCGCGTCAGCATTGGTGCCCCGGCGCGTATTACACTTGATGCCGTACCGGAACTTGTCATTCCGGCAAAGGTAACTTTTGTTGCAGCGCGCGCTCAATTTACTCCCCGTGAGGTGGAAACTCGAACCGAGCGGGAAAAATTAATGTTTCGCATCAAGGTAAAAATTGACGCTGACATCCTCCTAAAACATATTGATAAAGTAAAAACCGGCGTGCCCGGTGTCGCCTATATACAGCTTGATCGGAAGGTAGAGTGGCCAGCCTTTCTCTACCCTCGATCTTTGCCGGAGCCTCCGCCTACAGTCCGCAGCACTGAGTAAAAACTGGTAGCTATAGTTGTGTCTATAGCTATTAGCGGATAAGAAAAGCCCGTAAGCCTGTACGCAACAAAAGAAAAATTACCCTATGGAAGCCGATACGCCGGTCGTCGCACAGTTAACAAACATCAGCCATCGTTACGGTGCTACGACGGCGCTGTCGAATATTAATCTGTCCATACCCGCTGGCTGTATGGCCGGTTTAATCGGCCCTGACGGGGTTGGCAAATCGAGCCTGCTTGCCCTCGTCGCCGGGGTAAGGAAAATTCAACAAGGCCAGGTTTACACCCTGGATGGCAACTTGAGCAATGCCCGGCAGCGCGCGGCAGTGTGCCCGCGTATCGCCTATATGCCACAGGGCTTGGGTAAAAACCTCTATATGAGTCTGTCGGTATTGGAAAATATCGATTTTTTCGGCCGCCTGTTTGACCAGCACAGGGATGAGCGGGAATGGCACACCCAGAAGTTGCTCGATAGCACCGGCCTCGCACCCTTTAAAGACAGGCCCGCAGGCCAATTGTCTGGCGGCATGAAACAAAAGCTCGGACTGTGTTGTGCTTTGATTCACGAACCCGATTTGTTGATTCTAGACGAACCCACCACCGGCGTTGATCCGCTTTCGCGGCGACAGTTTTGGCAATTAATCGAGCGTATTCGCAGCGGTGACTTTAGAAATAAAGCTATTGCTGAAGGCACCCAGCCCAGACCCGCCATGAGTGTGCTGGTTTCTACAGCTTATATGGAGGAGGCCCAGCGTTTTGATTGGTTGGCGGCGATGGACGACGGCAAAGTACTGGCCACCGGCTCACCAGCGGAGCTGATCGCGCAGGCACGCAGTCAGGACAAAAATGCTCATATTGCCAATCTTGAAGATGCTTTTATTCAGCTACTACCCGAAGAAAAACGCTGTAAACATACTAGCCTGGTGGTGCCGCCGCGCGCCAAAGAGCACGCAAATGTGGTCGCAATTAAGACCAGAGATTTGAGTAAACATTTTGGTGATTTCACCGCAGTCGACAAGGTGAGTTTCGAAATCTACCAGGGTGAGATATTTGGCTTTGTCGGCTCCAACGGTTGCGGCAAAACGACGACCATGAAGATTCTCACAGGTCTGTTACCAGCCAGCTCGGGGCAGGCCGAACTTTTTGGGCAGCCGCTAAATGCCCGAGATCTTGAAACCCGCAAACGGGTCGGTTTTATGTCCCAGGGTTTTTCGCTTTATTCCGAACTTAGCGTAGCGCAAAATTTGCTGCTTCATGCACGTCTGTTCCATCTGCCTAAAGCCCGGGCTAAGGAGCGCATCGAACAATTGACCGAGCGTTTTGATCTGCGCCCCTATATTAATGACCTTGCCAGCAAGCTGCCGCTGGGTATTCGCCAGCGTTTATCACTGGCCGTTGCCACGCTTCACGAACCTGAAATACTTATTCTCGATGAACCCACTTCGGGTGTAGACCCAATCGCCCGCGATAGTTTCTGGCAATTGTTAATCGAGCTGGCTCGCAATGAGGGCGTTACAATTTTTGTCTCGACTCATTTTATGAATGAGGCCGAACGCTGTGACCGTATTTCATTAATGCACGCAGGCAAGGTGCTAATCACTGATTCACCAGGGGCGATCATAGAGTCCCGTCAGACCCAAAGCCTGGACGATGCTTTTGTTTCTTATTTGCAAGAACCCGTTAATGGCTCATTTAATGGAATAGGGCAATCTGAAAACAAAGATGAGCTCGATCAACATAATCGACAAGCAGAGGGGCAGTTAGCACCGACGTCACCTGCGGCGCTGCCCGCAGCAAAACGACCTGCGCATAATTCATTTAATTTGCTTCGCCTGTTTGCCTATGCGTGGCGAGAAACGCTGGAAATTATCCGCGACCCCATCCGACTTGGCTTCTCATTATTCGGCACACTTATTTTAATGCTGGTACTTGGCTATGGCATTAATCTGGATATTGAGGACATACCATTTGCCGTATTCGATCAGGATAAAACACCAGAAAGTAGAGACTATGCACAGAATGTTAGCGGCTCGCGCTATTTTTTAAAACACGACGATATTCACACTGACGCAGAAATGGATCGGCGCATGCGTTCAGGTGAGCTTAGCTTGACGCTGGAAATACCACCCAACTTTGGCAAGGATTTACGGCGTGGACGCAACCCCGAGGTCGCCGCCTGGATCGACGGGGCAATGCCGTTTCGCGCAAATAATATCAACGCTTATGTACAAGGCTTGCACTACAGTTATATCAATGATCTTTTTATCCGCAACCTTGGCGAAATCCCGTACAAAAGTGCCGTCGATATTCAAACGCGCTATCGCTATAACCAGGATTTTAAAAGCCTGGTTGCCATGGTGCCCGCCGTCATTCCTCTGTTGCTGGTAATGATTCCCGCCATGCTAATGGCCCTGGGTGTGGTGCGGGAAAAGGAACTGGGCTCGATAACTAATCTCTATGCAACGCCGGTAACACGTCTGGAGTTTTTACTCGGTAAACAAATACCTTACATCGGCCTGGGTATGGTCAATTTCTTTAGCCTTATCCTATTAGCCGTTTATGTGTTTGGTATTCCTCTGAAAGGCAGCTTCTTGACGCTGAGCATCGGCGCATTACTTTATATTACGACCACAACAGGCCTCGGATTATTGATGTCCGCTTTTACGCGAACACAAATTGCGGCAATGTTTGGCACCATGATTACAACCCTGGTGCCGGCGATCACTTTTTCAGGCCTGACCAGCCCGGTATCTTCACTGGAAGGTGCCGCCTTTGCGATAGGCAAGCTTTACCCGACGACTTATTTTTTGATTGTCAGTCGCGGTACGTTTACCAAGGGGCTAGGCTTTGCTGATTTATATCCCCAGCTGTTCGCGCTTGCAGCGTTTATTCCAGTCATCACCCTTTTGAGTCTGGTTCTCTTAAAGAGGCAAGAAACGTAATGGGTAAAATGGCGAGTAATATTTTTTATCTGAGCCTCAAAGAACTGCTTAGCTTATACAGGGATAAAGTCCTGTTTGTTTTTATTCTGATTGCTTTCACGTTCACCATCTATATTGGTGGCAAAGCGGTGTCACTGGAATTACACAATGCGCCCATTGCCTTTGTCGACGAAGACCGCTCGGCTCTTTCGTCGCGGCTCATTAATGCATTTTATCCGCCCTATTTTAAAGTCCCTGAGCTGGTCGAATTATCCGCCATTGATCCCGGTCTGGATCAGGCTAAATACACCTTTGCCGTTAATATCCCGCCCAACTTTGAGCGCGATGTGCGTTCCGGGAAAAACCCCACCCTTCAAGTAAATGCAGATGCCACCCAAATAACCCAGGCCTTTGTGGGTGCCAGTTATATTCAGAAGATCATAACGGCGGAAGTTGACGAATACCTGCTCGGTTATAAGGAAACGCTTCAAGCGCCGGTTAATCTCAATATTCGCATGCGCTTTAACCCGACTATGGCCAGTGAATGGTTTGGCGGTGTGATGGAGCTGATTAATGTCATTACCATGCTGTCGGTGATTTTATCGGGGGCCGCGTTAATCAGAGAGCGTGAACACGGCACCCTTGAACACCTGCTAGTTATGCCTTTGAAACCATTGGAAATCATGATTTCAAAAATCGGGGCAATGACTCTGGTGGTGCTGATAGCCAGCTGGCTATCGCTACATTTGGTTATTCAAGGGTTTCTGCAAATGCCCATTGCCGGATCAGTGCCCCTGTTTTTAAGCGCCACCGCAATATTATTATTCTCGACTACATCACTGGGCATACTACTTGGCACCATTGCGCGCACCATGCCCCAGCTTGGCTTACTGATGATGCTGCTTATTTTGCCCATGCAGCTGTTATCAGGTGGGGTGACGCCTTATGAGAGTATGCCCG
>CAYWXW010000089.1:0-13646 GCA_964462265.1 uncultured Porticoccaceae bacterium
AGGTTGGCGGTAATGTCGACATCGGAGGTGGAAATCGGCTCAATTTGCGAGGTCGTCAAGCGCACATCGTCTACCAGCCCCGTAATTTGCCCGGACGCATCGGCTGAAAAGGCTTGCAAGCGCAGACCCTCGTTATTGGTGACAAAACCCTCGGAATCCACTGCGAAGGCGCCGGAGCGAGTAAAGCGCGTGGTACCCCCATCGTCTAGCATAAAGAAGCCCGTGCCGCTGATCGCCAAATCCAGGGAGCTGTCGGTAAAACTGATATTACCCTGGGTGAACTGTTGGGCAATCGCGGTTAACTCAACACCGCGACCGATGGCGTTAGAAGCCACACCCAGAGCACTGGCGGCATAGACATCGGAAAACTCACCTCGCGACTGCTTAAAACCCGAGGTCGAGCTGTTGGCGATGTTGTTGCCAAGAATACCCAGCTGCGATGAAGCCGCACGAATACCTGATACTGCCGTTTCAAAACCCATGACTAATTCCCCTTACCGTTATAAGTACTGGAGGACATCGGCGTAGGACACCGAGTCTCCCCCATCCAGATTCAAACTAATATCCGCCCCACCAGAACCAATCGAGACACTGGCGACGCGAGCCGAGGCAAAGGCGGGAAGCGCCTCTACCGCACCGTCGATCAAGCCACTGGCCGTCACCTGATAACTACCCTGGGGAACGGACTCACCGTCGGCGAGCAGACCGTCCCAGGAAAACTTGTGAATGCCCGCACCCACATTTCCGATATCAAGAACCTTGACCAGCTGTCCACTACTATCCGACACCTGTATCTGAACAGCCGACGCAGCGACCGGCATGGCCACGACACCTTCAATTTCTTCACCCGGTACGAAGGCGGCCTGATTGGAGGCGCTAATCACATCGCGACCCACCAGCGAGGAGGCTTGAATAGCTCGTGTGGAGAGCATTGACTCACCCATATTCGAAAGCGAGGTCTCCATATTCTGAATACCGTCCACCGTGCTGAATTGGGCGATTTGCGTTAAGAACTCGGCATTGTCCATTGGCTTGGTGGGGTCCTGGTTGTTGAGCTGAGCCACCAGCAAGCGCATAAACTCTTCCTGACCCAGCTCTTCCTTTTTTTTCTTGACCGTGGTGCCCAGCACATCACTTTGCTCAACCCCAATCAAACTCGCGATACTTTCACTCATTGCGCCGCTCCCTAACGTCCCAGACTCAAGGTCTGCACCAGTAATTGTTTTGCCGTATTCATGGCCTCAACGCTGTTTTGATAGGCTCGGGAGGCGGCAATCATATTCGCCATCTCCTCGACGGTATTGACGTTGCTGTGATAAATATAACCATCGCCGTCAGCCAGAGTATGGTTTGGCGCGTACTCCTTTCTACCGGGAGGCCCCGCCTCAACCACGCCCTCAACGGTGACACCGACAGCACCTTTGGGATCACCGAAGGGCTTGGTCATGGTGGCAAATATTGGCTGGCGCGAGCGATAAACATCGCCAGCACTGCCACTGACCACCTCTGAATTCGCCAAATTACTGGCCACCGTATCGAGCCACGTCGTATGTGCCGCCAGGGCCGAACCCGAAACTCGCATTACACCTTCTAAACTCATTGCTTAATCTCCTCTCAAGGCCAGCATCAGGCCTTTAATCTTGCCATCGAGAAAGCGTAGATTGACCTGATAGCGCAGGGCGTTTTCAGCATAGGCCGTTTGCTCCTTCGCCATATCAACCGTATTACCATTGATGGACGACTGCGCCGGCTTGCGATAAAACACACTGGTATCAAAACGATTGTTTGACGGCATGTGCTGATCGTGACTCTGCGCCAAACGGTCGGCACTAGCGCTGCGCAGTGCGGAGCGAAAATCAACATCCCGCGCCCTATAGCCAGGAGTCTCAGCATTGGCGACATTTGCCGCCAGCAACTCGGCCCTCTGGGCATGGAAATAAAGGCCCTGAGCTTGTTTTCCGAGTATGGAACCAAATTGAGCGGACATAAGCTTTTTCCTGTTCATCATCTAAGACTGCTATGCGATAAACATTGCAACCCCTGTGCCAAAACACTTAATCCATAATTTTCAATAACTTACAAAAAACACGTGGGCTGAAACACCACCTGGCGGCAATGGCCTGCCGCTCAACGGCAAGGCAAACGCCAGACTGAAAGCGCTTCAGGCAATAACAACCAGCACGCCGGCAGAAAGAAAGAGGCCCAAATATTGCTTAGCTATTAACAGGCCTTCACTAACAGCGACTATCAAACCAAAAGACGCCAAAAAATTGACTATTCTTTCTAAGTTTTTATATGGATACCGCAATGCAAGCTCGTCGCTAGCAATGGCCACAATGGCTTTTGCCTTGCTGAGTGCTCTGCTAAGCGGTGCATCACCTGTCTTAGCTGAAAGCGGGAAGTTTGAGTCAATTGACAAGATCAAAGCGACGGCCCGAGCCTTTCTTTCCAGTCATAGCGAGATTCAGGATCAAGCCAGTACGACGGTGAGTATTGGCAATATTGATGCCCGTTTAACGCTACCCACCTGTGGCGCACCTCTCGAGGCCTTTTTACCCTCGGGCGCCAAGGTGCAGGGCAAGACGACCATCGGCGTGCGCTGCCAGGCCCCTCGACCCTGGACGCTTTATGTGCCGGCCAAGGTCGCCTCTTTCAGCCAGGTGCTGGTGACGAACTCCCCGCTGCGGCGTGGACATCTCGTCAGCGCAGAGGATGTATCGCTGCAATCAAGGGATTCCAGCTCGCTTAACCGCGCCTATTTAAGCGACCCTGAACAGGTTATTGGCAAGGTTTTAAAAAAGAATCTCGCCCGTAAAGCCCTATTCACCAACGCAGTACTGGCCGAACCCCACGTCATCGACAAAGGCCAGCATATTGACCTGCAGGCTGGCAGCGGCGGCTTGCAGGTCAGCGTCACAGCCATCGCTTTAAGCAGTGGTGCGGTGGGAGAAAAAATTCGCGTGAAAAACCTGTCATCCAGTAAAATAGTCGAAGGCACTATTCTCGCCTCCGGTGCTGTTCGAGCTGACTGACGAAAGCTGCCAACACGTTTCTTTTTATTGTGGTCCCAGCCGCTAAAGTTTTTCACAAACATGCCGATAAACTAATTGTCAGTGTTTCGACGCGACAAAACGGGAAGGAAGGACACTATGGAAATTAAACAGCCAGCCAGTAGTAACGCAGGACTCAGCACCAGTACCGGAAAAAAAGCTGATACCGCGCAGAATGTCGCCCCCGAAAAAGTTAGCGCCACACAAAATGTAGGGGAGTCGAGCACCGTTACCGTTACCGACTCCGCCCTCAAGCTACTGCAAATAGAAAACGCACTCGCCGAAATGCCGAGCTTTGATGCGGAAAAGGTAGAGAGTATTAAGCAGGCCCTGAGCGATGGCTCCTATACGATCAACACAGATAGCATCGCCGAGAAGCTGATTAGCTTTGAGCAGGATCTAGTCTAGTTCAGCGTAGATTCTGAACATAAAGCCCGCCAAGCTCTATTCATCAAACCGGTATAGTCCCTTGAAAAACCTTATTGCTCTGCTCGATAAAACGCGAATTCTCAGCCTCGAACTCCTCGACGTACTAGACGAAGAAAGGGCTGCGCTGTCCCGTGAAAACATTGCTACGCTAGAAAGTATCATTGAAAAGAAACTGGGTATCGCCCAGGCCCTGCAAGGGATGGACAGACAGCGCGACAATGCCCTGCTGAAGCTCGGCGTCGCACCAGGCCTGGCGGGCATGGAAGCGCTACTCGAAGCTCATCCAGAACAGCAACTTCACACCAGTTGGCAAGCACTTTGCGAAACGAGTCAGCGCTGCAAGGAAAACAATCTGCTGGCCGGTACCATGATCAGGAAAAACCAGCTAGTGACCGACCAGGCACTGCAAGTCCTACGTCAGGGCAGCATAGAAACCGTGCAAACCTATGGCGCGAACGGTACTACCCCACAGCAATCCCAGTCCACACCCCTGGGCAAAGCCTGAAACTAGCCCCCCTGAAACACCATCCGTCATCAGGGCTTAATCCAGACTGCACATTTACAGACAACACGCTAAAATAAGCGCATCGCTACCCAGCCAACACAAACCCATGCCAAGAGAAGAAGTTGCCACAGAGAATGCCAATAGCGCCAACCCCATAAAACATGACGACGGCATTAAAATAAAAGCGCACAAGCTTTTAATTCTCAAAGCCCTGCAAGAAAACCGCTGCCAACTGAATCTATCCATTGAAGGTATCGATGGCACCTTCGTGAGTATTATTCTGGCAATCGATCCCAAAAATAACTGGCTTGAACTTGATGAGCTCGCCGCTAGCGAAGGTCACACAGCACTGCTAGAACATAAAAGTTATCGCGCCAGCGGCTGGCTAAAGGGCGTTAATATCGATTTCACGGCAAGCATTATCGGCCAGCAACAAAACGCGGGCTTGACTCGTTATCGCTCCAGCCTGCCCGATACGATTTATCAACATCAGCGCCGTGCCAGCTACCGCACCCCCGTGAGCATAATGTCCTCACCCGAGGTTCATCTCATTCTCGGCGACAACCAGGTGGTCAAAGCTGAAATTAGCGATATATCGAGCAGCGGCGCCTTGCTAACAGTTCCGGCCGGTAGCTCTCTCGGCGCTGGGGATAAAATTGCACAGTGCATTTTTAAAACACTCGGCAATAAATTGATCATTGTCGAAGCCGAGGTAAAGCGACAGCTTGAGACTGAACACAGCTCGCGAACACGGCTGGGCTGCCGCTTCATCAATGTCGATTTATCGACAACAGAGGAAATTCAACGCTACGCGGCCGCTGTAGAGAGACTCAACGCCCGGCGCCGCTAGTTCACGCCTCAAATGCGTTGCCGCGCAATGAATCGCCGCGCAAAGGCCTGCCCTTTATGGATGATACAGCCACTACTTTGGCTACGATGACGCAGCTATAGCACAACCGTCACGGCCCTCATCTTTGATCTGGTACATAGCAGCATCAGCCCTTTCAAAAAAGACCTCACTGTTATCGCCCTTCTGTAGCTGGGCAATACCAATGGAAAGCGTCACATCCACTGACTGCCCCCGACTGTGAAAACCACAGCGCTTCACCGCATCACAAAAACCCTGGGCCACTACTTTGGCATTGTCGGCAGGTGTGCCAGGTAGCAAAATCACAAATTCATCACCCCCGTAACGGGCAATAAAGTCAGTATCGCGCAACCTGCCCGCCATCAGCTTGGCGACAGTTTGCAGCACTCTGTCACCCGCTTTATGGCCAAAGGTGTCGTTGACGAACTTAAATTTATCGACATCAACCAGCAATAGCGATAACGGGAACCCTATACGCTGGCTGCGAGCTAGCTCCTCTTCGAACCGCTTATCAAAGCCACCGCGATTCGCCACTCCGGTGAGTGGATCCATCGCCAGTACCTGCTGCTTCTCAATAAGCTGGTGACGCAGACCTTCCACCTCCTCATTCATGGCTTGTGTCTGGCGGGTCAGCTCACTAATTTTATCTTTCGCCGCTTCCAGCTGTTGTTTTTCGCTAGCGACATAATTTGCCACTTTAGTGGACAGGCGCTCAACTCGAGTACGAACAATTTCTTTCAGTAAGTCCAGGTCATTATTTTCATTAACGGCTGACTCAATACCCTCTACCTCGCTGCCCACCTCGGCCTGAATTTTATCGACATTTTGCAGGGATGCGTCGATATCAATCGACTCAGTGATGCCCTCTTCGAGGCTTTTGAGGTGCAACCGCAGTTGCCCTAAAAACTGCTCAGTATATTCCCTTTCCTGGTCAATCTGTCGCGCCACATCGATGACTAAACCCAAGGCATCGCCGAGTACCGTCTCAAGTTCATCCATACTGGCGATACGATTGAGGTCATGCTTGACACTATCAACCCGGCCATCATCGGGCTCTAACAAATTGAGCTGGTCAAGTAATTTACTCAGCGCCGGAGCGATAATATCCAGCACCTGTGCCAGGGAAAACTCCCCTTGAATAGATGCGGAAAAATCAGAGCCCTCCCCCTCACCACCGGGCTCAAAACCCGGAGTAGAGCCAGAGGCACTCAAGCCAAGATCAACAAGCAGAGGAATGACTTTTTCAACCTGCTCAACGGTTTCCTGCAACGAGGAGGCGAGCATCAATTCTTCTTTTAAGGTTGAAATCTGTGTCACGCTGGGGAAACAGCTTTCTATCGCCGTCAATAAGTCAGCAGCCGTTTTTTGGATAGACAGCTCAAAGCCACTGGCGAACTCGACTTGCCCAGAGACGATATATTTTAGAAAACGAGCGGCACTGTCTTTAAAATCTGAGGCAGAGGTATTTTCATGGAGAGAACGCCTTAACTGCTCCAGCAAATAATCCAGCTTCGGGTCTCGCCCCTGGGCAAGCCGCGTCAACTCTACCGCCAGGCGCGTTAACAATGCAGCTTTGCCGTTGCCGTTTTTCACATCAGCAGTCGTCGTTTTATTTTGCATTCCGTCCTCGATTATTCCGCTGCGGATACCTATTTATCACTATGGCCACCCGGCCAGCCAACGTAAAAGCCACCAGCCTGAGCGCCGCCCCGCTGACGCAGGCGTCAAAAAAACGGCACCGTTCAAGGAAAAAACCCTACCGTTCGTCCAGTTTAACAAAAAAACGGTGAATAAATAGCCAGTTAACGGAGAAAACTCCAACGGCATAATTACTGCATCCAAGGAGGCATACTCACTTATTTCGCTGTTAAGGCATTTGCCATGAACAAGCCCCTACACCTCCAACAAAACGTCAGCCAGCAGGCCGCCATGGAAAACAGGATCAACAGAAACCTGAGTCCTTCCCTGGCCCGAATCCAGGCCACGACAGCAAAAGTAGCGCCATCACACAGCGAAACCACCGATAAAAACGAGAGCATGCCTCAGGCCGGCGAGTCGAAGCTTGCAGCAGTCAGGCCTGGTGGAGCTCAACACCTACCCACTGAACCAACAGGCAGCGTCAGAAATACCTTCCAGCCTCCGCCGCCCACGGCTAAACACCACACGCCTGTCTCTGCCTCAGCACGGATAACACCCTGGATAATTGCCAGTATTACCCTAACCCTGGCGTTGTTTAGTGGTAATTACGCCTGGCAGACCCAGCAACAAGTCGAAACCTTAAACCTGCGCCTTGAGCAGCTTGAAACAAAAACTGCGGCGATCCCTGCCACAAGCTTGCTAGCGAGCAATGATAATTTTGCCAAAACTGAGCAGACGCTACTCACACTGAGTCAATCCCAGGAGCAGATCACCACCTCTGTCACCACGCTGCAAAGCACACTCACTGCAGATACTAAGCTGGCGAACTCACGACTGACCACGCTAGAGGACGCACTCGCAAGCCTGTCAAGCCAGGTAGAGGAGGTCGCACACAGCACAGAAGGGAGTAAAGCGCTGTTAGTTGAAGCTGCAGAAAAGCAGCCTGCTGTGCAAACAGCTGTTGACCTGGGTAATAGCGAAACCAGTGGCGGCGTAGAAAACTGGTTTATCAATATTGCCACTTTTTCCGACCCCAAGGCAGCGAGCAAAATTCACGGCAAAGTGCAAAAAATTGCCGATACCGCCTCGGTCAAGCCCATCACAATCAACGGCAAAACACTGTATCGCATCAGAGCAACTGGCTATAACTCAAGAGAGGGCGCTGAAGGTAAAGCTCAGGCACTGCAAACACAGCTCGGTTTGTCGGGCCTATGGGTAAGTCACGACTAGCAAAGTAGCTACCCGCTAATCCGTCTTTTTAGGGCCGGGCACCATTGAAGGGAAGGGCAGTGGCGTCACGTTACCACCTTTGACATCGCTAACCTTGCAAACGCCTTCCTTTTCAACCTCGTCAATGCGCACCACCGAGTGCAAGGGAAGATAGCTACGCTTGACGCTGGCAAACTCATTTTTGAGCTTTTCTTCACCCGGATCGACGATCATCTTTGAGCGCTCGTCAAACACAAACTCTTCAACCTCCAGAAAACCCATCAACTCACTTTGGTAGACAGAGCGTACATACAGCTCATAGACCTGGCCCTGATTGAAGAAAATGACTTTGTAGATTGGCTCACTGGACATAGTATTTTGCGGCTTACTGCTAGAAATGGCGCGGCACTTTACCATATTACCGCACCGTATTCTTTTCATTACGACCAAGTGCCCTAGGCTACAGAACAGAGAAGGCCTATAATCCTCCGCCCTGCCAATCACGCCTCGAATTAATATGGCTGACACCCCGGTCAAAAAACTTCACATCGTTACTCACGGCTGCCAAATGAATGAGTACGATTCCTCTCGCATGGGCGATTTGCTCGGCGACAGCCATCAAATGGTACAAACCGACGATCCGAGTGAGGCGGATGTACTGCTGCTCAACACCTGCTCCATTCGCGAAAAGGCCGAAGACAAAGTTTTCCACCAGCTGGGCCGCTGGAAAAAACTCAAAGACAAAAACCCCGATCTGATTATTGGTGTCGGCGGCTGCGTGGCCAGCCAGGAGGGCGAGACCATTGCCCGTCGCGCTCCCCACGTTGATCTGATTTTTGGCCCCCAGACACTGCATCGCCTACCCGACATGATGCAACAGCGTCAGGCGGGTAACAGCGCGGTCATCGACGTCAGCTTTCCCGAAATTGAAAAGTTCGACCAACTGCCCCTACCCGAAGCCGATGGCGTATCGGCCTACGTGTCAATTATGGAGGGCTGCTCAAAGTACTGCAGTTTCTGCGTGGTGCCCTATACCCGTGGCGAAGAGGTCAGTCGCGGCTGTGCCGATATTCTTGCCGAAGTTGCCCACCTCGCCAGCCAGGGTGTGCGAGAGGTCAATCTGCTCGGGCAAAACGTCAACGCCTTTCGCGGCGAGATGCCCGGCCGCGACAGCCTCTGCGATCTCGCTGAGCTAATAACCTATGTCGCACAAATCGACGGCATTGACCGCATTCGCTTTACCACCTCCCACCCGATGGAGTTTTCACAATCCTTAATCGACGTTTACGCCGAGGTGCCAGAACTGGTCAATCATCTTCACCTGCCCGTGCAGAGCGGCTCCGACCGCATTCTCAGCGCCATGAAGCGCGGCCATACCTGGCTGGAATATAAGTCGATCATCCGCAAAATTCGCGCTATTCGCCCCGATATCAGCCTATCGTCCGACTTTATTATTGGCTTTCCCGGTGAAACCGAGGCTGACTTTGCCGACACTATGAAGCTGATCGAAAGCATTGGCTTCGACCATTCGTACAGCTTCGTCTACAGCGCCCGCCCCGGTACACCGGCCGCCGACTTTGCCGACTCGACCAGCGCCGAGACCAAAAAGCAGCGCCTGAAAATTCTGCAGGATCGCATTATTCAACAAGCGATGGCGATTAGCCGCCGCATGGTCGGCAGCACGCAACGCGTATTGGTCTCGGGTATTTCGCGCAAAGACCCGGGCCAATTACAGGGCCGCACCGAGAATAACCGTGTCGTCAATTTTACTTGCAGCGACCATCAGCTGATCGGTCAATTTGTCGACGTCGAGATTTCCGAGGCCCTGCCCAATTCACTGCGCGGCACGCTGATTGACTAAATTGATCAAGAAACCCAGCAAAAACATAACGACGCCTACTAAGCGGACCAAGGCTCGCGACACTATCGGTCTATACATTCCCTCCGCGGACGGTTTTCATCGCAGCATAAAGTCGCTATGCTTAGCCTAAACCCGATAAAACAGGCGCTCAACCGCACCCTTTGAATACCCTACCCGCCGCTGACACCGTCACTCTCGAACCCAACGATCACCGCCGTCTGGCCAACCTTTGCGGCCAGCTCGATGAGCACCTGCATCAAATAGAACGCCGCCTCGATATCGAAATCTGCAATCGCGGCAATGTTTTCGCCATTTACGGCGACCCCCAGCGAGCCCACACAGCCGCCGACTTACTGCACGAGCTGTACGGGGAAACCCGCGACCAGCAAAATCTGACACCGCAAGCCGTGCATCTTTATCTGCAACAATCGAATCTGGAAACCACCATGGAAGAGAGTACCGAGCACCCGGCTGCCAGCAATATTAAAAACTTTAGCGAGATTCAGACCAAAAAGGGCAAGATTATTCCCCGTGGGCTCAACCAGCAAAACTATGTGCGAGCCATACAAACCCACGACATTAATTTTGGTGTCGGCCCGGCGGGCACCGGTAAAACCTATCTCGCCGTCGCCTGCGCGGTAGAAGCCTATTTGCGCAATGACGTAGAACGTATACTTCTGGTGCGACCCGCCGTTGAAGCGGGCGAAAAACTCGGCTTTCTGCCCGGTGATTTATCCCAGAAAGTCGACCCCTACCTGCGTCCCCTGTACGACGCCCTGTACGAAATGCTCGGCGTTGAAAAGGTCGATAAACTGATAGAAAAGAGTGTCATCGAAGTCGCACCTCTGGCCTATATGCGTGGCCGCACCTTAAACAGCGCCTTTATCATTCTCGATGAAAGCCAGAACACCACTCGCGAACAGATGAAAATGTTCCTCACCCGCATCGGTTTTGGCGCCACCGCCGTAATTACCGGCGACACCACACAGATCGACCTGCCTCGAGGTACGCGCTCAGGCCTGGTTCACGCCTGTCAGGTACTCGACGGCGTTGAAGGCATTACTTTCACCCACTTTCAATCGAAAGATGTGGTGCGCCACCCTCTGGTACAAAAAATCGTCGACGCCTATGACGACTACGAAAACAAGACAACGGACGACGAATAATGCCCACCCGTGCCACTATCGACGTCGACAATGCCAGCGGTGAAGAGGCACCCGAACCTCCGTCGATACGCCACTGGATTGGTGCCGCCCTGGACGAACAAAAGCCCGAGGCTGAAATCAGTGTGCGTATTGTTAGCGCCGCTGAAAGCGCCGAGTTGAACCTGCGCTATCGGGGCAAAGAGGGGGCGACCAATGTCCTGTCTTTTCCCGCCGACATTCCTGACTTTGTCGAATCCCCTCTGCTGGGCGACATCGTTATTTGCGCCGCCATCGTCCGTAGAGAAGCCGCTGAACAACACAAAGTTCTCGATGCTCACTGGGCCCACATGCTGGTGCACGGCACCTTACATTTGCTCGGCTACGATCATATAAAAGAAAACGAAGCCGAGGCAATGGAAGCCCTCGAAACCACTATCTTAGGTAAACTCAACTTCCCGCCCCCTTATTTAGTACTCAAAGAAGAGACACAATCACCATGACCGAAGACAGTACCAACGGGCAAGCCCGCTCCTGGCTAGGACGACTTGCCCGCATTTTTTCATCGACACCAGCGACCCGCGACGACATCACTGAAATCCTGCGCAGCGCCTATGACGACAAGGTCATTGACGGCGAAGCACTGGAAATTATGGAGGGCGCACTGAGCGTTGCCGATCAGCAGGTGCGAGAAATCATGGTCGCTCGCTCGCGCATGACCGTGATCCCGGAATCTGCCGATATTGAAGAAATTCTGACCCTGGTCACCGACTCCAAGCACTCGCGCTTCCCGGTGATCGGTGACTCTATCGACGATATAAAAGGCATACTGCTCGCCAAAGAGTTGCTACCGCTATTGCTTGAAGACAAAGAAAACTTTGCCATTGCCGACGTCATCCGCCCGGCTAATATCATCCCTGAAAGCAAGCGCCTCAACGTGTTACTCAAAGAGTTTCGCGAGCAGCGCTACCACATGGCCATTGTCATGGATGAATACGCCAGCGTTGCCGGTCTGGTCACCATTGAAGATATTCTGGAAGAAATTGTCGGCGAAATCGAAGACGAAACCGACCTCGAAGAACTAAGCCCGATACAGCGCCAGGAAGACGGTAGCCACCGCCTCCCCGCTCTCACCACTATCGAAGACTTTAATGAGTTCTTCAATACCGGCTTTAATGAAGATGAATTCGATACCATCGGCGGGCTCGTCACCCAGGCTTTCGGACACCTGCCAAAGGTAGGGGAAGAAGTTTCACTGGGCGAGTACCACTTTACCGTCATTGCCGGTGATGAGCGACAAATTCATCAACTCGCCTTAAAATGCCACGATGCAAACGCACAAGCTAGCCAACAATAAAAACCGGAAAAAGTAAGCAACCCAACCATGCCCAAACGCAAATCCAGCTTTTCGTCTTTTTTACTGGCGCTCTTCAGTGGCGCACTACTCCCGCTAGCGTTAGCTCCCTTCTCCTGGTGGCCAACGGCGGTGTTCAGTATCTGCGCACTGTGCTTTTTGTGTCGCGGGCAGGGCATGCGGGGTGTTTTCGCACTATCCCTCGTTTTCGGGGTCGGCCTATACGGGGTCGGCGCCAGCTGGGTTTATGTCAGCATTCACGACTATGGTCACGCTTCCATCGCTCTGGCCAGCTTGCTCACAGGGCTTTTTGTCCTGGGTATGGCCCTTATTTTTGCCCTGTCCCTCTCCCTCTTTGGCCTGTTTCGCAACGCTCCTCCGCCAGCCATCCTCTTCGCCTTTCCGGCACTCTGGGTACTCGGCGAATGGTTTAGGGGCTGGTTTCTCACCGGCTTCCCCTGGCTCAATGTCGGCTACGGCTTTATCGACACCTGGCTAGCCGGCTGGGCACCGCTTTTGGGCGCACTGGCGCTAAGCGGTATTGCCGCGTTTGGTGGCACCTTGCTAAGCCTTATTGGCGAGCGCAAACAACACAAAAGCATGATTAGCAACGGCCTGATAATCCTCATACTACTCTGTGCCGGTGGGGCCTATCTGAAAATCAAACCCTGGACTTACCCAACAGGGAAAAGGCTGGACGTGGCTCTGGTGCAAGCCAACCTACCCTTGCTGGAAAAGTGGAACGACGAGGAATTAAAACAAATTCTACTTAACTTCAAACAGAGCAATGAGTCGCTCCTCGACCAGGATCTGATTATCTGGCCGGAGTCGGCCTTGCCTACCCTGCAAAGTAATATCAGTGGCTATCTCGACGACATCGATGCCGATTTAAAGCAACAGCACGTCGGGCTACTGGTCGGCATCCCCAGCAACAGCGACGCTAATCACTACTACAATTCGGTGATTGGCCTCGGCAGGGCAAGTGGCTCTTACCAGAAGCGCAGGCTGGTGCCCTTCGGTGAATACGTACCGCTGGAGCACTGGCTACGTGGTGCCATTGGCTTTTTTGACTTGCCGATGTCGGCCTTTAGTGCCGGAGCCGCTCGCCAGCGCCCCATTCACCTCGGCACGGTGCAAATTGCCACCGCCATTTGCTATGAGATTGCCTATGCCGACCTGCTCGCCGGCGATGCCCGCGATGCCAATATTTTGCTAACCGTCAGCAATGACACCTGGTTCGGCAAATCCATCGGCCCCCACCAGCATTTGCAAATCGCCCGCATGCGCGCAGTGGAAAACGCCAAGCCCCTGTTGCGCGTCACCAACGACGGTATTACCGCCATTATTAGCCCCCGTGGCAAAGTGCTCGAACAGTTGCCCCGTTTTGAAGCGGGCATATTAAAAACCATGGTGGCACCCTATCAGGGCTCAAGCCCTTTCAGCCAATATGGCTCCCTGCCCATTGTCGGTCTCTGCTTTGCCACTCTCATCGCGCTGCGTCTTTTTCGGCGCTTCCGCTAAGAGCCCTTCAAGTGCCGGCTAGTCGATACGAATACTAAATTCGCCCTGCAAGCGAGTATCTTCGCCCGG
>CAYWXW010000090.1:0-13570 GCA_964462265.1 uncultured Porticoccaceae bacterium
ATCACCCTCGCCCGCCCGGGCGCCGCTAATGCGCTGAATTTCGCCATGGGTGAAGAGCTTTACGAAGTCGCCAAAATTTGTGCCGCTGAACCCGGCATCCGCGCGGTTATTCTCGATGCCGAAGGTAAAATCTTCTGTGCCGGTGGCGATGTGCTGACCTTCGCCGAAGCCGGCGACGAGCTACCTGCCACACTGCGCCGATTACTCGACACCTTCCACCCCGCCGTTGAAATTTTCTCCAGTATGAACGCCCCCCTTATTGCCAGTGTGCAAGGTGTTGCCGCTGGTGCCGGCCTGTCGCTACTCAGCTCTTGTAGTTTTGTGATTGCCAGCGACAAGGCCAGCTTTACCATGGCCTATACCGGCATCGGCATGACACCCGACGGTAGCGCCACTTACTACCTGCCACGCCAGATTGGTCTGCGCCGAGCGGAAGAGCTGATGGTGACGAATCGCCGTTTAAGTGCAGCAGAGGCGGTAGAATGGGGTTTGATCAACCAATGCGTCGAAGCCGATGTACTCACTAATACCGTGCAAGAACTGGCCGAAAAAATTGCCAGCGGCCCCACCCTTGCATTCGGCCGTACTCGCCAGCTATTAATGGACAGCCTCGACAATAACTTTAGCCAACAACTCGAGGCTGAAGAAAAGGCCATTATCGACATGGCGAAAACTCGCGATGGGCTCGGCGGCGTGGCCGCATTTAAAGACAGAAAAAAGCCAGCATTTAACGGCGAATAAACAGCGTAAATATTAATCCGGCCTTGTGCCAATAAACCTTATAGAGAAAGGAAGTTGCAGTGCCAAAAGCGAGCGAATTAAAAAAAGGCCATGTTGTTGAAATTAATGGCGTACCCCACTCTGTCAAACAGGTCGAGGCAAAAAGCCCCTCCTCTCGCGGTGCCGCGACACTGTATAAAATACGTTTTACCAATTTAAAAACCGGCCAAAAACTGGACGAATCTTACAAGGGTGATGACTTCCTTAAAGAAGCCGACTGCGTTCGCGTACCGCTGCAATACTCCTACCTCGACGGCGACACCTACATGTTTATGAACGCCGACGACTACAGCCAGTACGGCCTCAATAGCGATGAGATAGCCGACCAGCTCCCCTACATTAGCGACGGCCTTGAAGACATCGCCGGGCTGGTGATGGATGGTGCCCTGTTGGGCATAGAGCTACCCCAGTCGGTCACAATGGCGGTGGTCGACACTGCACCCGGTATTAAAGGCGCCACTGCTGCCGGGCGCACCAAGCCGGCAACGCTGACAACGGGGCTGGAAATTCAGGTGCCGGAATATCTCGAACCGGGTGAGATTGTTAAAATCAATACCGTGACGGGTAAATTCATGTCTCGTGCCTAAGTGCATTTATTACTTGAAACCAGGCAGAGTAAAAACCAAAAATATCAATCACAAATTAATAAAAACATTACGCAAAACAGTTGAAATAAAGGACTGAAACAATGCTAGCAACCATAACCACACCGCGCATCATGTTGATCGGCGGTGGCGCTGTAGCTGAAATCGCCGCTGTGATGGCCAAACTTGGCTGCAGTAAACCTTTATTAGTCACCGACCCTTTTATGCGCGACAGTGGCAAAGTCGCCCATGTCACCGATGTATTGGCAGAGGCAAACATTAACTGGAGCATGTTCGCCGACACCGTACCCGAGCCCACCGACGATGTGATTATTAGCGGTGCTGAAATAATTAAGCAGGGCGACTTCGACTGCGTCATCGCTCTCGGTGGCGGTAGCCCCATCGACACCGCGAAGGCCATGACTCTGCTGGCCCACGGTGGCGGCAGCATTCGCGACTACAAGGTGCCCCACCAGGCCAACGAAAGCGGCCTGCCGATTATTGCCATACCCACCACCGCCGGCACCGGCTCAGAAGTCACTAAAGTCACAGTGATTACCGATAAAGCCAGCGATGAAAAAATGCTGATTATGGGCCTCGGCTGCTTGCCCGCAGCGGCCATTGTCGACTACGAGCTGACCTATAGCGTGCCCTACCGCACCACGGCTGATACCGGCATCGACAGCCTCACCCACGCTATCGAGGCCTACGTCAGCGCCAAACATAATCCCTACACCGACACCCTCGCCCTATCGGCCATGGGCCTGATAGCCCGCAATATTCGCAGCGCCTGCAACGAGCCCGACAACAAGACCGCTCGTGAGGCGATGATGCTAGCCGCCACACAAGCGGGCATGGCATTCTCGAATGCCTCGGTCTGCCTGGTACACGGTATGAGCCGCCCCATTGGTGCCTTCTTTCACGTTGCCCACGGTCTCAGCAATGCCATGCTGCTACCTGCCGTAACCGCTTTTTCAGCCCCAGCCGCGATGGAGCGCTACGCCGAGTGTGCCCGCGCAATGGGATTAGTGAAACGCGGAAGTGATACCGCAGCAGCAATAAAAAGTCTGCTCGCTGAATTGCGCCAATTAAATATCGATTTAAAAGTACCGTCGCCGAAAGAGTACGGTATTGATGAAGAGAAATATTTCTCTCTGTTAAACACCATGGCCGAGCAGGCACTGGCCTCGGGCTCGCCCAACAACAATCCGCGAGTACCTTCCGTGCAGGAAATGGCAGTGCTTTATAAAGAAGTGTGGGACGCCTAAAAATTTGGCCCGGCGCAATTAAGAGCCGCCACAACCGCAACCCCGCCATTGTGCCAGCTCATCGAGTTCGGCCAGCTCCTCCTCAGGGCTGAGGCCTTTTTGGTAAGCGGCCAGGTGTGCCGCCGCATCAGTGGCGACTAGCCAGCAGGAGTCACTTGTTTTAGCAAGTTGCAGTAGCTCTGCATGCCAGGACAAAAAGCCTGTCGAGCATTCAAGTTCTGTCACCTCATAGCACCGAGTAAGTTATAGCGCATGACATAGTGCCATCATTGTAGTCACCTTTCGATTTCAATTTTCAACGGAATCCAGTGGTATTGGATTTTATCCAACATGCCGGAGGTCTTCTGGGTGTTAAGTGCCCCATTCAATTGATCATCTCCTGAGTACAAACCTGAGTTCAAACCTGAGTTCAAGTAATAGCGGCCTACCCTGCCTTATTTTTTTCTCGCACGCGGCGAGTCGAATGCCATACAGAATAAGCCGCCCACGAGGCCTGCCAGATGAGCTTCTGGGTAAGCCGGCCAGCCAGTATCGACAAAAAGTGTATTCTGGAAATACACCTCCCAAAGAATTTTTGTACAAACGACCAATAGGGGAAGTACCCCCACAACACCGCTATTTGTTTTTAGGAAGTGATAACAAATGAGTAATAGGGGTGAAAACAAGATACCCGAAAGCCCACAATAATAGTCAAGTGAAGAAAAGGCTGATAGCAGCAATATATCCACTGCCGCTATGCCCATAAACACAGAAAAAATCATCTGTTTAATGGAGTACTGGCTGAGCCAGAAAGTGACGCCAGTAAATGCAAGCACATCCCAAAGGGCATGACTGGTGGAGCTGTGGGTAAAATGAGCCGTCAATAAGCGCCACCATTCACCCTGACTAATGGCTTCGCGGTCAAAAATAAACAATGGCATATTGTTTTGTAGTAGCACCAGCGCCAGCAAAAATAGTGCAGGGTAGAAAATGACATTTACTATTTTTGTTAAAACTGACTTGCTAACGCAGCAAGCCAGTTTTGTTTTACAACGTCGAAGCATCTTCAGCTTGCCTGTTGGTGTTTTCTACGCGCACTCGAGATAAGCATCAGAGCAACAATCAAAACAAGCCACGATGGCTTAACCGCGCCAGCACCACCTGAGCCAGATCCACCTGTGTTAGACCCACCACTATTGACGGGGCGATGGCTGTTAAACATCGGCTTATTCGTATCCACCCTGTGGTTTTGAACAACGCTTGTTTGTCGAGCGGCCCTCGCAACCTGCTCGGTTTCAACGCGCTGTTTATTGTGACGGGCAATATTGCGTTGTTTGAACCTCGCTTCTTCAAGCACGATCATTGAGGTGTAGTCAGTAACCAGGCCATATTCAACGGCTATATCACTTATCGCCTGCTCCACGTCGGCGTCTTGCCCAAAGTAATCGAGCCTTGCCTGTAGCTGCTCAATAGATGCAAAAGCCCACAGCCTCTCTAACTCTGGGTTAAGGTGGCTGACATCGGGAAATTCAACAAGGGTTTTATACTCTTTATCAAGGCCACCGACCTTCGCCGTTAACACGACCTCGGCCTGCCCCGGTTTCCAGTAATGGCCAAAGACACTAAGCTGCTCACCCCGGTAGAGGCTGCCAATTGTCTCTGGCGTCATATCTTTAACCTTGACCCCATCAATACTCAGTGCAACGTGGCGAAAAGCCTGGTGAGTCAATTTACTGGTTGCCAACTGTATTTGACCCACAATGTCATCAGCATTGGAAACAGAAATCGCAAAGCCCTGAGACACATCAGTCATTTCATTCAACAGGGGCCTATTTGCACTATTGCCCATAATGAAGGTAAACAAACGCACATCATTATTTTGGAGTAATTTCAAAAAGGCTTTTTTGCCGGTTTCACCGACATTGGCAACGCCATCAGTGACCAAGATAACACCGGTGGCCCGATCATCGTCTAAACCCCGCAAGCCCTCGACTAAGCCCCTATGAAGGTTTGTACCACCACCCACCTTATAACTTTCTAGTTGCTGTAAAACCGTACTGACGTTGGCTGGCGTAGCGGGTAGAAAGCCACCACTAAGATCGACGGTAGCGTTATTAAACAACACCACTTTAAAGCGATCATCCTGCCGAAGCTGGCCTAGCCCCTGCCTGACCCCTTCAACTAAGGTCGCATACTTACCGTTCATTGAGCCGGATATGTCCAGCACAAAAGCCCAGTCACTACCCTGGGTTATTTTCCCCAGCTCACCGCCTGGTGTCAGGGTTAGCATAAAGGTACCCCGGCTACTGGCATCGGGCTTGTGGGTAACGAGATCTAGTGTTGCGGGCAGACCTTCCTTATGTCGCCAGTAAACTAAAATATCCTCGGATAGGGAAAAGACATTTTGCCTAACACTGGCTGTTACATTGCTACCGACTTCATTTTCTACGCCTTCATTGCCCTCTTGAATGATCTCTGCTTGCTTAGGCTCTCTATGGTTAGTCTCTGTTTGGCGAGTCTCTGTTTGATTGACGAGAGCCACAGTCCATTCATCTACAGCCACTTGCTGTATTAGGGCGCCGGGGTGATTGGGTAAACGTAGCGCATCAATCGGATAGCTGGAACGAAACCTTAAGTTAAAACTGAATTTTTCAGTGACGGTTTCGTTACGCGACCAGAAAGACAGTTTTGCATCATCGACCCCGCCCTCTTCCAATGGGTAAAGATAGCGGCCAACACCCGTATCGACGTGAGCTGCCTGCACATAAACCAGGCGTATCTTGACATCGGACTGCGCCCGTGCAGGATAAACACTGATATCAAAGGTTTTATATTCGTCTTTCTCAACGATCGCCGCTTTTCGACCAGCGGCCTTTTCCTCCTCATAAATTTTTCGCGCTTTTTGTTTTTCAACAACCTCGCCGATCACCGGCTTGCCATCAATCCAGTAAGTAAACTCGCCCACGGCCGCTGACTCCGGTACGGGAAAGGAATAAATGGCCTCCAGGTCATTCACGCTGGGGTTGTAGAAGGTCTGCTCGACGGATGTTGTGACATAACCATCTTCAATCAGCACATCAACGTGGTGCTCGCGAATTTCCAAATCGGCAAGACCACTGTTGACTGGTTTCAGTAAACCCGCCGCATTACCCCAGCCACTGAGCAATAGGGGGATGGTAGTACACAGTATTTTTAACAGTGTGTTACGTTTCATTGTGACGCCCTCTTTAGGTATAAAAAGATACATGCCAGGTGTTGGCGAGGGAGAGTCTGGTACGAGGGCGTGTTGATGAATAGCGCCACCCAAAAAGTAGTAGCGGATAATACCTTTCGGTTTACCCGGTACTACTTAGGGGGCCATGCAAAGATATTTATTACTTAAACTCAGGCTTTTTAAAGGCTTCAAATAAGCCGAATTGCCACTGGCGCATGGCCAAAACAACACTCGTACCATGCTTTTTTGACATCGGCAGCGACTTATCCTGTTGCGCCAAATGCGTAAATTCAAGCGCTAAACTACGGGTTTTTTTCTGGAACTCAGCGTTGCTGGATGGCGACAATAAGCCATTGATCACCATTAGCTGCTCGTGCTCTTTATCAAAACGAGAATTAAAAAAGTCCTGCTCTACCTTTTCCTGAAAAAAGCGCTGTATGGCGCCATTGGCATGCCATGAAAAATTAGGGGCAACTAATAACTTGATACGATTGCCCGGCAGCAGATCAATAATCTTCAGGCGATCGAGCAGCGCCAATTTTTGAAGACACTCATGCTCGCAAATATCATATTGATCGAGTAAATCCTCGTAGGTATAACCGTTGATGACACAAACAGTAATCATCAACAGCAAGAGATCGGCGGCAATTTCTGCCTCCTGCTCCAGGCTCAGCTGAACAATTTTATGCTGTTCACTGGCCATATTCTGCACCAGATCTGAAATCTCGAGGCCCATCATGTGGCAGATGCACTCAAGCCTGTGCAGCGTAAAATTTTGCTCCGCAAACAAGCGTTTCACCGATGCCTCACTCAACTGCAAGAGTTCAGCCACATCGGCATAGGTCATACCCTGGGCTTTCAGTTGTTTCTTCAAGGTAGTAATCAGCGGCGTAACCTGGGGCATGACAAAAAACCTGCGAGCTATAAAGTATCGGAATTTGCTACTTTATAACCTGGCTATTCTTTTACTTCAACTGCAGGTCTCATAATTTAAGACTAAGCACATCAAACTATCGATTTACGCTCGGTAATCAAAACTGGTACTTCGTAGAGGTCTAGTGCAACATCTCCCTACGAATATCACGCCCAACAATAAAGATTAATAAAAGGGAGCGTCATGAAAATCAACTCAGTTTTAGGCCCTATCGACGTCGAAAGCCTGGGAACCACCTTAATACACGAGCACCTGGGTATAGGTTGGACCGGCTGGGAACTTGACCACCAGGACTTTGACCGTAAGAAAGAAGGCGACAAAATTGCCGACAAACTCAAAGAGCTTCGCGATGAGGGAATTACCAGCTTCGTCGACCCCTGCCCCATGGAGCTGGGTCGCGACCCAGAATTCGCCGCTGAAATGTCACAAAGGTCGGGCATTCAGATTGTCGTTGCCACCGGTTTATACAATGATGCACTGGGTATTCCTCCCCACTTCCGACTAATGGACGTCGACGGTATCGCCGAACAATATGTTAATGAGATTGAAGATGGCATCGGAAAAACCGGCATCAAGGCCGGCATTATAAAAACCGCTTGCGGTGGTATTCACGGCGTCACACCACCCGGGCAAGGCATTAAAGAGACGGAAATAAAATGTTTGCGCGCCGCTGCACGGGCGAGTAATGCAACCAGCGCACCTATTCTCTGCCACAACGACGAAATGGACCCTCTTGGCCGAGAAACGCTGGATGTTTTTGAGGAGGAAAAGGTCGATTTTAACAAAGTACTGATTGGCCACGCCTGTGGTGTCGGCGACATGCGCTATTATTTCGACATTCTCGAACGCGGGGCCTGGTTGGGTTTTGACCGCTTCGGCATCGAGTCTATCGCCTCAGACAAGCTGCGACTTGCCTCCCTGCTAGGGCTACTTAGCGTCGGCCATGACCGTATTATGCTATCCCATGACTCCATTCAATGCTGGCGTGGTCGTGATGCAGGCCTGCTAGACGACCTCGTTGCCTCATCACCTAACTGGGATATCACACATATCTCGCGTAATATACTGCCCGCTATGCGCAAGGCTGGCGTCAGTGAAGAAAAAATAAATACTTTGATGGTGAAAAACCCCTGCTGCTATTTCAAAAAATAATATTATTTTTAGCACTATGGGTTGTCGAATCAGGCTGTCGAATTAAATAGAACGGCGCTGGCTCCACTTCCAAAAATAATGTCACAATAAATTTAAAACAAACCATAAATTAGGAGATTATAAAATGAGTACGACTGCACCCGTAGAAGATTTTGACCCCGTTGCCTTAAGACAACGCTATGATGAGGAAAGAGTTAAACGCCTTCGCACTGACGGCAATACCCAATACCAGGAAATGACAGGCGATTTCTCCTACTTTCTCGATGACCCCTATGTAGAAGAGCCCATCGTTCGAGACGCATTAGAAGATGAAGTCGATGTGGTTATTATCGGTGGTGGGATCGGTGGCTTGCTCGCTGGCGCACGCATGCGAGAAGCTGGTATCAAAGATATTCGAATTATTGAAAAAGCATCCGATTTTGGTGGCACCTGGTACTGGAACCGCTATCCCGGTGCAGCCTGTGATGTTGAGGCTTACACCTACTTGCCGCTATTAGAAGAACTCGATTATATGCCCCCGCGCAAGTACTGCGATGCGCCGGAGATTTTGAGCTACTGCCGTAAAGTGGCAGAAAAATACAGCCTCTATGACAACTCGTGTCTGCAAACAGAAGTGCAGAAACTGGTTTGGAGTGAAGAGACCCGACGCTGGACCATCATGACCAACCGTGATGACAAAATAAAGGCGCGATTTGTGCTCATGGTCAACGGCCCTTTGAATCGCCCGAAACTCCCCGGTATTAAAGGCATTAGCGACTTCAAAGGCCACACCTTTCACACCAGCCGTTGGGACTACGGCTATACCGGCGGCAATGCCCGCGGTAACCTCACCGGTTTAAAAGGCAAGAAAGTCGGCATTATTGGCACCGGTGCAACAGCCGTGCAGTGCGTTTCCTACTTAGGCGAAAGCGCAGACCAGCTCTACGTTTTTCAACGCACGCCATCGGGTGTTGATGTCAGAAATGACCACCCGACAGACCAAGAGTGGGCTGCCAGTTTAAAGCCAGGCTGGCAAAAGCAACGGCAAAAAGACTTCACCGCCGTATTAATTGGTCGCAGCGGCAAACGCGGCGAGATCGATCAACTCGATGAGTTCGATGATGCCTGGGTCGAAATGGGTAAAATTTATCGCCGCAGAATGCGCGAAGCCAACGCCAAGCTAACGCCAGAAGATGCTCATCAAATTTATGAAATGGCCAACTTCGAGAAAATGGAAAATGTGCGCCGGCGGGTAGAAGAGATCGTTGACGACAAAGACGTCGCCGAAGCCCTAAAACCCTATTACGCCTTTATGTGTAAGCGCCCCTGCCTCGATGATCGCTACCTGCCCACCTTCAACCGCGACAATGTAGAACTGGTTGATACACAGGGCCAGGGCGTCGATTCCATTACCGAAAAGGGTGTCGTCGTTAATGGCAAAGAATATGAGGTCGACTGCCTTATTTTTGCCACCGGTTTTGAAGTGGGTACCGATTACACCCGCCGCGCTGGCTTTAATTTAATTGGCGTAGACGGCGTTAGCCTTGAAGAGAAGTGGAGCAAAGGCATGATCACCTATTACGGCTTACACAGCCATGGTTTCCCCAACTGCTTGCTGATTGGCAATGGCCAGGCCGCCTTCACCGCCAACTACCCCGATGCTCTGGATGAAGGCGCTAAACACACCGCTTATCTAGTGAAGTACTTTCTCGACAATAACATCACTCGTGCAGACACCACCGAAGAAGCGGAGCAAGCGTGGACACAAGAAGTGCACGGTACCAAAGCCGTGACCATCATGGGTGGTACGGCTTGCACACCCGGTTACTATAACCTTGAAGGACAACACGACCCCAGAGCCCGCTACAACCAGCCCTATGGTGGCATGCTGGGAGCCAACCGTTACTTTGCCAAACTCGAAGCTTTTCGAGAGGGCGATAAACTGCCCGGCTTAGTGGTTTCCTAAAACAGCGCTACGTAAAGCTGATCTGGCAGTGATCCGTTTTTAAAACGCTCATCTGTCAGGTCAAATTAAACTCAACTTATAAAAGGCTAAAATATAAAACGCCACCAAGAGAATCCCGGGTAAACATGGCCCGATAGACAGCCACTAAAAACAACTTAGTTTTCCAGCTACTGGCGGCGAATACTGCCAGGTGTTACCCCGATATTACGCTTAAAAGCCCGGCAAAATGCCGCCTCTGAGTTGTACCCCAGTTGCTCGGCAATAATCGCAACAGGCGTTGTGCTAGCGACTAGCCTTTGGCGAGCAATTTGCATTCGCCACTTAGTGAGGTAGCTTTTCGCTGAATCACCGACAAGCTCGGTAAATTTTGCTGAAAACCCAGAGCGTGACATACCCACCACACGCGCAAGTGATTCAATCGTCCACTCCTGCTCCGGATCGCGGTGAATGGCAGCGAGAGCCTGACCAATCTTCTTGTCTCTGAGTGCCGCAAGCCAACCTGTACTGGCCTCGGGTGCCCGATTAACCCAGGTTCGAATAGCTTGAATGACTAAAATATCGGCAAGGTGGGTGATGATGGTTTCCCCGCCAGGTTTAAGCACATGGGCTTCTTGACTAATAAATTGCAAAGAGCTTTGCAACCAGCCATTACTGTCCCCATCAAAACTGTCGATGACTAATAATTCAGGTAGCTGCTCAATTAAGCGCTGGCCTGCAAGGTGGTCAAAGCTCATCACTCCGCAAGTCAATTCAGTGAATTCACCGCCCCCGCCATGGTGCATAAGCTCGTATCGCTCACTGATTTTTTCAACAGGAATATTAAATAAATCATCTGAACTGGCCGAAAGCTCACTCAAGATTTTATGGCCTTTCCCCTGTGGCAGCAAAGCAAGAGCGCCCTGCTGCAGTAAATGAGGCTCTTTATCGCCTACCTGCAGCCAGCACCTGCCCGCCGTGACGATATGAAACATCATCTTCCCCTCGAATCTCGGCATGGCTATACCCCAGGGCGCGGTAAGTAAAGATCGGCAGTAAAGGCTCCCGTTCAAGCGTAATTGGTAGAGGGTCTCCCCAAGTGGGTCGTCGATACTGGGAATTTCCCGCGGCCTGTTAGGCATCAATACACCCCCTTCATTTATAACTCTAATATTTTAGAGGAATAGTCAATTTTTATGGATTATAGAACAACAATCATCCGCCATAACAAGACATTATTACAACCTCAAACAAACAGCAAGTATTCAAATCTAGCCCAACAGGAGCACTTAATCATGAACAAAAAGCCCATTGTCATTATTGGAAAAAACGGCAAAACAGGTTCGCGTGTCAATCGGGGCCTTAAAGCTTTAGGCCTGGCCACCCGCGCTGTATCGCGCTCAAGCACACCGGCCTTTGACTGGGAAGATAGCTCAACATGGCGACCGATATTAGAGGGGGCCCGCGCCGCATATGTCACTTTCCAACCCGATCTCGCTGTGCCTACAGCGGAGCAATCAATAAGCGAGCTGGTGCAATTAGCGATTGAGCTTGGTGTAGAGCATATTGTTTTGCTATCGGGTAGAGGCGAAGCAGGTGCCCAAAGAGCAGAAAAAATACTGCAGCAAAGCGGTATAGACTGGAATGTCATACGAGCCAGTTGGTTCGACCAAAACTTTAGCGAAGGCTTTATGGTTGAGGGCATACTCAGGGGCGAACTCGCTTTACCCGCTGCCGATGTGCTGGAACCCTTTATCGACATCGATGATATAGCTGAAGTTGCAGTGACTGTTTTGACTAACAGCCAGTTGCGAAATAAATTATTTGAAGTCACTGGCCCCCGGGCACTGTCATTCAAACAATGCGTCAGTGAAATCTCTCAAGCCCTGGATTATCCCGTTAAATACACAACAATTAAAATAGATGAGTTCGTTAACACTTTGCGCGACCTGGGGGAACCTGAGGACATGCAATGGTTGATGCGAGAGCTGTTCACTGTTGTTCTCGATGGCAGGAACAGCGAGGTAAAAACCGGTGTTGAAGAAGCGCTAGGCCGCCCCGCTACCGATTTCAGCGAGTACATTCAAAAAGTCATAGCGTCCGGGACATGGTCGCGAAACAGTAATCAATGAAATCGCTGAATACTCCCAAAGGCTAGTAACAAAGCCTCCTTTAGACAAAATAACGGAGACAACACCTCAAGCCAGGTTTAATCGCAACTACCCAGCAGGTTGTGATTAAACCAATTTAAGCGATAATGCCCAGCCAATACAGACAGAACAATAAGGGGGCCTCGTGCCATCATCTAGCTTTTCCTGGCAGGGTTTTTTTCTGCGCTTGGCCGCTGCACTAATACTGGTTTTCGCCACCTACAATGCCGAGGGCTACTCCTACTACCATTGGTCTGTGGCACAGTTGCCCGACATCACCTCTGTTAAAGCCTTCACCGGTTTATTGCTCATCATTGGCTGGGTGATTTTCATTCGCGCCACACTACGCTCTCTGGGGCCTATTGGCATAGCGCTGGTTGCGGCACTCTTCGGCACCATTTTCTGGATGATAATTGACTGGGGCATTATCGCGCCCGATAACGCCATAGCGATGACCTATCTCGTGCAATTGGTTTTCTGCTTGATTCTCGCCATCGGCATGTCATGGTCACACGTGCGCCGCCGGCTAAGTGGCCAGGTCGACGCTGATGATGTTGATGACTAATCGGGCTGTGTAAAAACACAACAACCGGCTATGTGCCCTCTACAGCCTCGCCGTAAGCGACTTGCATCCATTGGTTCATTTTTTATTGCCCGTTAAAAAGTCTACGGGGGCGAAAACCTACACGTCTTGCCATCAAGACTTCTCAGCTTTTTTAACCGCCCGACTCACCGTTGAGTAATGCACTTTAAACCAGACTGAGATTTCTTTCATCGTATAATCAGCGGAAAAATAGGCTTGTGCGATGGCTTCATCGCGGCTCTTATATCTCTGTTCATACCAGGCCAACGGTTTTGCCATCGGCCGTCGCTGCAAGCGCGGTATTTCTTTCAGGTCGTGATCATCCTTTTTCTTGCCGTAAATTGCCTGCAAGTCTTCTACGAAGGTTTCACTCCCCAGATAAATTTGAGATTTCAAAGCATCCCAAACCGGGGCAAGCCAAGGCCGTCGTGCACAAAGTTTTTGTACTTTCTTCTCGTCACCTTCCTGGATTTGCCAAATTGCCTCAGTAGCCAATCGGTTTCTAACCATTGCGGAGCAAGCGCATCGCCCATCATCGCGGGATAACTGCTCCACGGCCAATCATCGATATTTTTAACCATGCCAGCCCGAACAGGGTTCAGCACGACATAACGTGACAGTTCAAGAAGGTAAGATTCTTTTTCAACCAGAATCGCCTTATAACGTCCCTGAAAAAGATGACCAAATAAACCATGCTTTCGATTAGATTGCTGCGTATAGACACCATTCAGCTGCCGCATACCCTGCGAAAGATTGCCCTCGATGGTTTCAATCACAATGTGGTAGTGGTTATCCATCAAACACCAGGCATGACAACGCCAGTTAAACCGAGAGCACACCCGAGCAAAGAGCGCTAACCAGATTTCACGGTCATCATCGTCAAAAAAGATATCTTCCCGCCGATCGCCTCGGGAGGTGACATGGTATAAAGCACCGGCATATTCTAATCGAAGTGGTCTGGCCATTGGCATAGACCATGCTGTGAAATAATGGATTGCAAGACCT
>CAYWXW010000091.1:0-1517 GCA_964462265.1 uncultured Porticoccaceae bacterium
GCCCCTGCTTGACGAGCTGGACTACGTGCCTACCGAGCGCTATGCCCACGCCCCTGAATTGCTGGAGCACAGCCGTAATATCGCCAAGCATTACGATCTTTACAAAGATACCGTGTTTCAAACTGAAGTGTCTGAAATCAAGTGGGATGAGAGCATCAGTCGTTGGATCATCCACACCAATCGCGGCGATGCCATGAAAGCCAAATACATCGCTATGGCCAATGGCCCCTTGACGCGTCCCAAGCTACCCGGCATTCGTGGTGTTGAAAAGTTTAAGGGTCACACTTTCCACACTAGTCGTTGGGATTATAACTACACAGGTGGTAGCCCCGAAGGTGGCATGACCAAGCTTGCTGACAAGCGCGTGGGTATTATCGGTACCGGTGCTACCGCTATTCAGTGTATTCCCCACCTCGGAGAAGACGCTAAATCACTGTGTGTCTTTCAGCGTACGCCGACCTCAGTTGATGCACGCCATAACGCACCGACCAACCCCGAGTGGAAGGCCAAGTTGAAGCCCGGTTGGCATAAAAAGCGTGTCGAAAACTTTAATAACACATTGGGCGGTGCCTATACCGATGATGATATGGTCGGCGATGGCTGGACTGATATTTTTCGCAATATCGGTGGCATTGTTACCGGTGATGTTAATGAACTAACAGAAGAGCAAAAAGATGAAGTCTTTGAGTTAGGCGATTTCCAGAAGATGCAGGAAATTCGCGACCGCACCGCCAGCATTGTTGAAGACCCCGAAACGGCGGAAAAGCTCAAGGCTTACTATCGTCAATTCTGTAAGCGTCCCGGTTTCCACGATGAATACCTGCAAACCTATAACCGCCCCAGTGTGACTTTGGTCGATACCAATGGTCAGGGCGTCGATGAGATCACCGAAACGGGTGTGATTGTTGACGGCGTTGAATACGAGCTGGATTGCCTGATTTTCTCCACCGGCTTTGAAACGGGCAGCAGCTACACTAGCCAGTCCGGTTATGATTTGATCGGTAAGAATGGCACCAAGTTGAGCGAGAAGTGGGCCAACGGTCTGCGTACTCACCACGGCTTAACAACGCATAACTTCCCCAACTGTTTTGTGCTTGGTTTCACCCAGACCGGTGTTACTCCCAACGCAACTCACATGCTTGACGAGCAGGCCAGTCAAATGGCTTATATCATCAAGGAAGCTAACGCACGTAATGCTGAAACCGTTGAAGCCACCAAAGAAGGCGAAGACGAGTGGTGTAACATCTGTGACAGCTATGGCGATAAAACTGAAAAGCTACTTGTTCAGTGCACCCCCGGTTACTACAACAACGAAGGTGGTGGCTCTAACAAAAATGGCTTTATTTCAGGTCAGTACGGTGGTGGCGCTGTGAAGTTCTTCCAGATCCTCAAAGAGTGGCGTGAAGAAGGTAACCTTGAAGGCATGGAGATTAAATAAAGTACCTGTAAAGAACGACAGCTTGGCCGCCTAGGCCCTGTTCAAACCTTCGGCCCCGTGCGTACTATGCGGGTGTCGA
>CAYWXW010000091.1:1527-10406 GCA_964462265.1 uncultured Porticoccaceae bacterium
TTTTATTATAAATAGTTTTATTATAAATAGTTTTATTATAAATAGTTTTATTATAAAAATTAAATAACACTTAATAGACCGTGGCATAACAGCGATAATGGATGCCATCACTCGCTATAACGCATCCTTCAATTTCCCGCGCCTGTTTGCCGTAAGCCCCATTTTAATCAGTAATAACTATAAGACCTTTTGCCCAGCCATTGTGCGCAATAGCGCCAGAAAACCGGACTGCGGATAAAAGAATTTCAGAGAAATTTTTAAATTTTGGATAGGAGACAACCACCATGAGCGAAACAAAAACAGCAGCAGGTTGTGCCGTTGCGAACCAGCGGAAATTTTCAGACTTTCCCGCCTCCAGCCCGGTTGCCAAAAAACTGGCTTCGGGGAAACTCGGTTTTGACCCCGATGAGTTGCGCGCCAAATATGCCTTTGAGCGCGATAAGCGTATCCGTCCCGAGGGCCGAGGCCAGTATCAGGAAATGACCGGCAGCCTCGACGTTTTTGTCGATGACCCTTTTGTTAAGCAGGGCCTGGAGCGCGACGCTGTACAGCGCGATGTAGAAGTACTGATCGTCGGCGGCGGCTTTGGCGGCCTGCTGGGTGGCGCCCACCTGCGCGAAGCCGGGGTAAAAGACATCTGTATTATTGAAAAGGGCGGCGACTTTGGTGGCACCTGGTACTGGAACCGCTACCCCGGTGCCCAGTGCGATGTGGAGTCCTATCTCTATTTGCCGCTGCTGGAAAAACTCGGCTATATGCCGAAAGAAAAATACTCCTTCGGCCCTGAAATCCTCGAGCACAGCTTGGCTATCGCCAAAGAATACAATCTCTACGACGGCGCTCTGCTAGAGACCGGCGTTACCGATATGAGCTGGGATGAGAGTATTCAACGCTGGGTGGTTAAAACCGATCGTGGCGATGTTCTCAAGGCCCGCTTTATCTCCCTCGCCACCGGTATTTTGGCGAAACCTAAGCTGCCACGTATCTCCGGTATTACCGACTTTAAAGGTCATGTCTTTCACACCAGTCGCTGGGATTTTGATTACACCAAGGGTGACACATCTGGCAATTTAACGGGTTTGAGCGACAAGCGAGTGGGTATTATCGGCACCGGCCCTACAGCCCTGCAGTGCATTCCCCATCTGGGTGCGGATTCGAAAGAGCTCTTCGTTTTCCAGCGCACACCATCGGCTATCGATGTGCGCGGCAATCACCCCACCAATCCGCGCTGGGTCGATTCATTGCAACCGGGCTGGCAGGCGCGGCGCATGAAAAACTTCAACATTATTACCAACGGCGGTTATCAGGAACATGACCTGGTCAACGATGGCTGGACTGACCTATTCCGCGGACAAGTGGGTGCAGGGGGCAAGTCTGAAGAACAGAAGAAAATGACGGCGGAGGAGAAGGATGCACTCAAGGAAATTGCTCATTTTCAGAAGATGGAAGAGGTGCGCGCCCGCGTTGACGCTATCGTGGTCGACAAAGACACGGCTGAAAATCTGAAAGCCTATTATCGCCCCTTCTGTAAGCGCCCCTGTTTTCACGACGACTACCTGAAAACATTTAACCGCCCCAGTGTCACCCTGGTTGATACAGACGGTAAAGGCGTGGAAGTCATCACCGAAAAGGGCGTAGTCATTGCGGGCGTTGAATATGAACTCGACTGCCTGATTGTGGCCACCGGTTTTGAAACGGGCGAGGGCTTTACCTCCGCGTCAGGTTTTGAAATCAATGGTCGCGATGGCAGCAAGCTGAGTGAAAAATGGGCCGACGGCCCGGCGACCATGCACGGCATGTTTAGCCACGGCTTCCCCAACTGTTTCTTTATGGGACTGTTTCAGACCGGTTTAACCGTGAGTTTGCCCCACACGCTGAATGAGCAGGCCGAGCATATTGCCTACGTTGTTGAGCAGTGCAATAAACGGGAGCTTGGTGTGCTCGAAGTCAGTGAGCAACGCCAAAATGACTGGGGTGCGACCATTAGAAGTAAGGCCCACAACAACGAAGAGTTCTTCAATACCTGTACGCCCGGTTACTACAATAACGAGGGCAAGGGTGGGGTCAACGGCCACAACTTTCTCACCAATCAGTACGGTGGTGGGCCGATAGAATTTTTCGAGATTCTTAAAGACTGGCGCGAGGAGGGTGGTCTGCAGGGTTTAGAGGTTTCAAAAGTCCGGCCTTGAGTGGCTTGCAGTAAAGAGTTTAGCCCATAAAAAAACGGCAATACTTTCAAGGTATTGCCGTTTTTTTATGGGGTTTAATTGACTGTTTAGCCAATATATTTCAGACAGGCCTTAACGGAAGCATCACAGCTATCAGCCATGGTTTTACAGATAGGGTGCTTGGCGGCGTGCTTATGACACTCATCGCGACAGTCGGCACAGATATCGGCGCAAACCTTGGCCAATGCCTTATCGTGAGGGGAGCCGTTAGTGAGCACTTCAACCAGGGTATGACAGATGGCGATAGTATTTCTCACGTCTAACAAACATTGGGTAAGACTGAGATCATCAGACTGCAGACTCTGGTAAATATGGGCCTTGCAGGCCTGGCCGGTACTGATGCATTCCTCGGCGGCGGCGACCAGTTCCTTAGAATAGCTAGCGCCGTGTTGAGCGTGGGCATTGCTGGCCAATAGCTTAGGGCTAAGGCTGACGGCCGATGCCGTAGCGAGCAGACCTAAAATTGTCGTTTTGACAGAGTTGTGTCTGAGGTTTTCATGTTTTGCCCCTTTGTTATTTTGAACTGCGTACTTGAGTCTAGTGTAAAAAAATAAAAAAGTAATCAGCGTTCACGATAAAGACTAATGACTCGTTTGTGTCGAGTATTGTAGGGCGGTTTCGTACAGGAGTTTTTAGCGTGATGCTGCTGTATCCTTGCGCCATATTCACAGCTGAGATGAGCTTATGGCGGGAACACTTTTTGTGGTGGCAACACCCATCGGCAATATGGACGATATCAGTGCCCGCGCCGTATCCGTATTACAGTCGGTCAACTTAATTGCCGCTGAAGATACGCGCCACAGTGGCCGTTTAATGAGCCACTTCCAGATCACCACGCCACTGGTGGCTTATCACGATCATGGCAGCGAGGCCCAGGGCGAGCGTATTTTTACCGCATTGGATGGCGGGCAAGATGTCGCCCTAATTTCCGATGCCGGTACACCGTTGGTTTCAGATCCCGGCTATCGACTGGTGCGTAGTGCGCGCGAGAGAGCGTATAAAGTCATACCGCTACCCGGTGCCTGCGCGGCAATTACCGCCCTCAGTGCCGCCGGCCTGCCCAGCGATCGCTTTTGCTTTGAAGGCTTTTTACCCGCCAAACAAAGCCAGCGCCTCAAGGCTTTGGCGTTGCTGGTAAACGAGTCGCGCACGCTGATTTTTTATGAAGCCCCCCATCGCATTGTCGCCATGGTTGAAGATCTCATTGAGGTTTTTGGTGGCGAGCGTGAAGTCACGCTAGCCCGCGAATTAAGCAAGACCTATGAGACTGTGCTCAACGGCAATTTGAGCGAATTACTGGCGCAAATAAAAAGTGATGTAAACCAGCAAAAAGGTGAGATGGTTCTGGTAGTGCGTGGTTTTGATGGTGAAATACAAAGTGCCAAGGAACAGGAGGAAGAGCGGGTACTAAAGTTATTGCTGGTTGATTTGCCCGTCAAGCAGGCGGCCAGTCTGGCGGCAAAAATTTGCGGTGCGCAACGCAATGCCCTGTATAAAAAAGCACTTGCTTTAAAGGCGGGTGAATAAAACCAGGTTTATTAGCTTCTGAATTCAGGCGCGGCTTTTGTTTTACCGGGCGGTCTGAAATGGCCCTGCTAAAAGGGACTGTTTTCCTGACCTTATTTTTACTAAGGGCTTCGTTCAGGCAGGTGTAAAGCTAGCCAGTTATTATTTCTCGTCACGGTACTGGTTTTGTTCTGACTCCTGGTAAAAAATATTCTGCTCTATTTAAGTGTGCAAAGTGCGTCGTTGTTCAAACTTGATACTAGGGGCATTGGTGTTTTTTTCTCGTACTGGCTAATAGAGCGGACACGCCTTTTTTAAATAAAAATGTATTTTTTTGCGAATGTGTTTCAAAGCGCTACACATTTGCCTTGTTTTATTGTAGGCATTTTATTCTGCTTCTTTTTCGGGTTAGACTCCGCCGCTGATTTTAGTTATGAAAATAATGAGGTGGTAAATGCTACAGGTGACAGAGGCTGATTCTGGCCGAAAACAACTCAGGTTTAAAAAGAAAGCTCTTGGTCTTTATGTGCGTTTGGTGCCTTTAGTTTGCGCTCTTGCCGTGCCCTTCAGTGCGCAAGTACAGGCGGAGGAGGCGACGAGAGAGCAATTGTTAAAGCGTATTGCCCAGCTCGAAAAGCAGATGAGCCGCATGGACAGGCTTGAGCAGCGTTTGAACGAACTTGAGACCACAGCGGTACTTTCCGATCCGGAAACCTATGTCAGCAAGGTCGAGATTTTTGTCGATGATGATGGTGTAGAGCATGCCACCAAGCAGCCCGGTACGCATTCAGTGGTTACTTACCAACGCGAGCGGGTTTATCGTCGCCAGACCATCAACGAAAAAATTGAAGATGCCCTGTCGGGTGAAGCGGCAAGTCGCGTGCAGGTGGGCGTTGATGCGGCCATCACCATGCAATATGCCACGCAGGATAAAGGCAGTGATGGTGAGGCCGATGGTGAGTTTTACCAGCTGGCATCGACCGACCTTTACTTTACCGCAGAGCTGGCGAAAAACACTATTTTTTATGCCGATATCGTCGGCTTGAGTGGCACCACGCCGGGTGGTGAAATCGGTGGCCTCACCGATATTAATGGTTATAGCGCGCGCCTGCGTGAAAACGATGATCAGCTCAACGATCTCAGCCTGCGCGAGGCCTGGTTGATGACGGAGTTATTCGATCAGCAGTTAGCGCTTACCGTGGGCCGAATCGATTTGACTAGCTTCTTTGACAGCAATGCCGTTGCCAACGATGAGACTTCGCAGTTTTTGAGCGATGCCCTGGTCAACAACCCGATGCTGGGCCTGTCTGAAAACGGCGCCGGTATGGCCGCCGTTTACGACCCTAAAAATGGTGTCACGCTTAAATTGGGTTATCAGCAGAGTGATAGCACGGCCACCAACTTGTCGGACGCCCTGTTTCAAATGGCTGAGGTCGGCTATCAATTCAATCCCTTTGGCAGTGGCGAGGGTAACTACCGCGCCTGGTACCGCACCGATAATGGTGAGGGTAATTTAAGCGCTTACGGTTTCAGTGTTGACCAGAAGGTTGCGGCGGGTATTACCTTGTTTGGTCGTTACGGCGAAGCAGAAACGGTCAGTGATGGCGACGATGAGTTCTTCAGTGGTGGCGTGCAGTTCAGTGATGGCCTGGGCTTTAACCCGAGCGATGTTTGGGGTCTTGGTTTTGCAAACACGGTGCTGGGCAATGATGATGAGGAAACACTGTTCGAGGGTTATTACACCTTGAGCCTGGCCGAACGACTGGCCCTGTCCTTTCATTTGACCTATATCGAAGAAGAGCCCGATGGTGCCGACGACTTTAGTTATCTAGTGCCCGGTTTCCGCCTCCAGGCCAACTACTAATACATCAGGCCAACGACTAATTTTAGCGCCTTAGATTTAAGGTCTTCAATTCAAGGAATTTATACCATGTTTAGCCATAAACGTTTTGTCAGACAACTTACCGCTGTCTTTATCGGCCTGCTGGCGGCAGCTGGCCCTAATGCTCTAGAAACAAAAGGCGCGCTGGAAACAAAAGGTGCGCAGGAAACAAATAACACTCAGGAAATTAAAATTGCCGACCCGGCTTCTGTCGTCGTGATCGTCAACCGCGATTCTAACGACATCAGTTTTATGGATATTAAAACCCATAAAATCGTCGGCACGGTTTTTCTTGGTAATAACGTCAACCCCCACATGGCGATGATGTCCAGCGATGGCCGTTGGGTTGTCACCGGCGGCACCCGTGCCAATAAGGCGTATATTATCGACGTCGCCACCCTGACCCTGAAAAAAGCCATCCCCGTTGGTTTTGCCCCCGAGCATTTAGCCTTTTCCCCCGATGGCCGCTACTACTATCAGGGCAATCCCGATGGCGATTCTATTTCTGTGATCGACATGGTTTCACTGAGTGTCATTAAAACGATCCACGGTTTGGCTGAGCCGCTGAATATTACCTTCACGCCCGATGGTTCCAAAGCCTATGTCGCCAATTACGGCTCTCACTGGGTCGGTGTTATCGACGTCAGCCGCCATGAGTTGTTGAAGAAAATCCATGTCGGCAGCGCGCCGGCTATTGCAGCACTCGATCCCGAACGCTACCTGGGTGGGATTAAAGGTGTCTCGAATGTCAGTATTAGCAATGACGGACGTTACCTGTACGCCGCCGATGGCGATTTAGGCATTGTCACCGTGATCGATTCACGTGAAGATAAAGTCATTAAAAAGATCCCCGTGGGCGCTGACCCCTGGCGCGCCTATATGAGCCACGATGGTCGTTATGCGGTGACGGCAAATAATGGCGATGAAACGATTTCCATCATCGATACCCAGAGCAACACAGTAGTTGCCACGCTGGAATCTGGGCCAGAAATGATGGGCATCAACTTTGCTGCGGGCAAGGCTTTTGTGATTAGCTCCACCACTGGTTTTCTCTATGTCTACGACATGAAGAGCTTGAAAACGGCGGGGCGTATCAAAATTGGCAATGTGCAGATTGAAACATCGACCACCGATACCGCCGATGAAAAACTCTATTTGGCCAGCTCAACGGACAACTCTGTTTATGTCATTGACGCGAAAACGGAAAAGGTTGAACGTGTTGCCAACGTGGGGATCTACCCCTGGGGCACTCACATTCTCGACAGTAAAGACAACTACTGTCATTAATACGGTCGGCCATAGTACGGTTGATAATAGTGCGGTCGGCGATTGAAGAGGTTCTATTAATTTGTCCCCAATGCGGTCTGCGACAAGGCTCAAGCTGTCGATAGCACTACTCCTGCTGCTAGGCGTAACTCTGGCGCAGGGGCACGGTGTGCGCGATCGTATCCGCGCTGAAGGCCTCAAACGCGACACCGCCGTCACGGCCAGTCAGGCTGTTGAACTCACCTTGACCCTGGTTGAAGTCGAGCAGCAGGTGCTGCAAACCTGGATTCGCACCGCCGCGACTATTGATGAGGCAGGACGGGTGTTGACCGCGACTCTCTGTTCCGCAGAGCAAGGACTGGTGAAACTGGGCCAGCGAGTACGCGCTTTTCCGCCCGATTCCAAATCGTCTATTTATCAGGCGCGCATTGTGGCGACACGAGTCGATGGCGATTGCCTGCACGTTGAAGCCAGGCTTGCAGGCAAAGCCTATGAGCGCAGCCTCCTTTATGTCATGCAAATTATCACCCAGCGGGGGCGGTTTCTGGCCATCCCCAGCGAGGCGATTATTGAAGAGGGTGAGCGGCAAATCGTCTATGTCTATATGGGTGGAAAGACGGACGGCAAAATGGGCGAAAAGGCGGGCGAAAAAAGGGACGGCAAAGCTGATGCCCCCAGTGGCGACACCGCTGATGAACAGGGTCACTACATGCCACGGCAAATACACCGGGGCTTGCAGGGCGAACTCTATACGCAGATTCTCCACGGTTTAAACCCAGGGGAACAGGTCGTTACCCTGGGCAGCTTTTTTATTGATGCCGACTATAAATTGAAGTCCAGCGGACAAGCGACGAGTAATGCTCACCACCATCATTAGTAGCGTTATCCGCTATAAAGTTTTTGTGCTGCTGTTTTTTAGCGCTGCCACTTTGTTGAGTTTATTCGCGCTGCGCACCGCGCCCCTCGACGCCATTCCCGATATTTCCGATCCGCAAATTGTGGTTTATGCCAAGTGGGCGCGCAGCCCTGAGCTGCTCGAAAGCGAAGTCACCGGGCCTATTATTCAAGCCTTAAAAGGCGCGCCGAATATTCAGGCCGTTCGGGCGACCTCCCATCTGGGTTACTCTTTTATTTACGTCATCCTTAAAAACGCGGATCACCGCGAGCAGGTGCGACAGCGCGTGCTCGACGAAATTAATGCCATTCGCACACAATTGCCCGCCGATGCCAGCATTAGTCTCGGCCCCAATGCCAGCAGCATGGGCTGGATTTATGAATACGCCCTGCGCGACCACAGCCAAACCCATGATCTACGCGAACTGCGCTTGCTGAATGAGGGCCTGCTTGAATCGGCGCTGCAGACAGTGCCCGGCGTGGCCGAGGTGGCGACGGTCGGTGGGCTGGTGAGGCAGGTTGAATTAAAGATCTTCCCACCCCTGCTGGCGGCGACCGGTATCACCCTGCGCCAATTGGTGATGGCACTCGAAAACGTGTTCCAACAGGTCGGCGGGCGCACCATTGAACTGACCAATCGCGACTATCAACTGCGCGGTGGTGTGAACAGTGATGACCTCGACAAACTGGAGCTGATTATTGTCGGCCGCGACAAACAGGGCCGCCCGGTCTCGCTAAAAGATATTGGCTACCTGCAGGTTAATTACGATCTGCGGCGTGGCATTGCCGATCTGGATGGCGAGGGCGAAGTGGTGGGTGCCATCGTGATTATGGAGCAGGCGCAAAATGTACTCGCTGTCTCCCATGCTCTCGATGCTCGACTAGAGCAGATTCAGGCCGAGCTGCCCGAAGGGATAGAGATCGTCACCACTTACAATCGTTCGCAGTTGATCACCGCCTCGCTGGTGAACTTTTCCACCGCGCTGGCCTACGAATTGCTGGTGGTCATGCTGGTGATTTTTTGGGCGCTGCGCAATGGTCGCGCTGCCGTCGCCCCAGTGGTGGTGATTGTTCTCGGCTGCTTGTTTACCGTGCTGCCGCTG
>CAYWXW010000091.1:10453-10866 GCA_964462265.1 uncultured Porticoccaceae bacterium
ATTTGCGCCATAGCGCGCATGACCCGCCCGCTGCTGTTTTCACTGTTGATTATTCTCGTGTCTTTTCTGCCGGTATTTTTTCTCGGCGAGCGCGAAGGCCGTTTGTTCGACCCCCTCGCCTACGGCAAAACCCTGGCCATGGGCTTTTCGACCTTACTCACTCTTTTCCTGCTGCCGGTTATTATTGTCTGGATATTTAAAGGTAAGGCCGCCCCGGTACAGATAGAACAAGAAAACTGGTTTGTGCAGCTTTATCGACGCTCACTGCGCGCAACGATTCAACACCGCTATCTTTTCCTCAGCGCTAATATCGTTTTGCTGCTGCTCGCCCTGAGCCCGGGCGCCGCTGCTGAGTGGGAAGCCGAGGAAGGCAACCGCCTGCAGGAACGTGCCGAAAAAGCCATCATCAGGGT
>CAYWXW010000091.1:10876-13401 GCA_964462265.1 uncultured Porticoccaceae bacterium
CCTTAGCGCCAATATCGTTTTGTTGCTGCTGGCTCTGGTGCTGGCCAGTGGCTTTCAGCGCGACTACATGCCGGAAATGGAAGAGGGCTCCATCCTCTATATGCCGACCACACTGCCCAGTTTGCCGACCCGCGAAGCGGGCTGGATACTGCAGCAAATGGATAAAAAGCTGAAGGCCTTTCCCGAAGTGGAGCGAGTCTTCGGCAAGTTGGGGCGGGCCGATACCGCCACCGACCCGGCACCGACCACGATGATAGAAACCACTATTTTGCTCAAGCCAAAAGAGCAGTGGCGCGAGGGAATGACGAAGGCGAAATTAATCGCCGAGCTCGATGGCGCCCTGCAAATTGTCGGCTATGTGAATAGCTGGACTCAGCCCATCGCTGGGCGAGTGATCATGCAAGACACCGGCATTCAAAGCCCGGTGGGTATTAAAGTGAAAGGTGCTGAAATTCCGGTGATCGAAAATATCTCCCAGCAAATCGAAAGCCTGCTGCGAGACTTTCCCGGCACCGGCTCAGTGATTGCGGAGCGTATCTCTGAGGGCTATTACGTCGATGTGCAAAATGATCTACAAGGCCTCGCCGAACAGGGCGTAAAGGTCGACGAGGCCATGCTCACCGTGCGCTACGGCATTGGCGGCGAAAACGTGGTGAATATCCGCCAGGCCGACAACACCGTGGTGCCGCTGAGCATGCAGTACTCGCCGGAATATATAGATACTTTGGACAAGGTGCGCCGCACCCCAGTGATGACGGTCGATGGCCGCTCGGTGCCGCTGAAAGCTATCGCCGATGTCGCGGTGCGTAAAATGCCGGAAATGATTCGCAATGATAACGGTGCTTTGGCGGGCTATATTTATATCAACCTGCAAGATATCACCAGCGCCGACTATGTTGGCGCCGCCCGCGATTATCTGGCAGAAAACCTCAACCTGCCCCCCGGCTATTCGCTAGAGTGGACCGGCACCTATCGCTACGCCGAAGAGGCTCAGGCGCGGCTGGCATGGATAGTCCCCTTAACACTGGTGATTATGTTTGCCCTGCTAATGTTGGCGTTTAAATCATTGTTCGAAAGCTCGCTTATTTTACTCTCTGCCCCCTTCGCACTCATCGGCGGCGTAGTACTGCAGTGGGCACTGGGTTTTACGTTCACCACAGCCGTGGTTATTGGCTACATCGCCGTGCTCGCTGTCGCCATTCAAACCGGCATATTAATGATCGAATTTATTCGCGATGCATTAATTAATAAAAGTGAAACGCAAACCTATATGGACGCCGTTATCGATGGCTCCGTCGCCCGCCTGCGACCCAAATTGATGACCGTCGCCACCACCGTGCTTGGGCTGCTGCCGATTATTCTTGCCTCCGGCTCGGGTATGGATATCACCCAACCCATCGCCGCGCCGAGTATTGGCGGCATGGTGAGTTCGACGATTTATGTGCTGTTTTTAATTCCCTGCTTGTTTGCGATTGGCGAGGATTTTCGTAGTAAGAAGGGTGGTTGAGGGGGAGGGGGTAGGCATGCAGCACCCACCGTGACAGACACGTCGTGAATACCTCCCTGTAGACTCGTTGGCAGCATCCCTGCTGCCGGCGGTCTGGCACAGTGAGTGATACTTGCCTCTATGTATTCGATAGCTGGGTGGCGTGTAAGGTTTAGCTGATTTAGACAAAACCATTGTCCTTGAAAATATCTGCTTGCTGCAGATCACTGGCTGGGTCTTTCCCTTTATTGTTATGTACTTGCACAACTAATAGGACAAGTTATACTTGTTCGGTTTATCGTACATGTGTAAGGGTGTTCTATGCGAGTTGTTAATTTTTCAGACGCCAGAAATAGACTAAAAAGCGTATTAGATCAGGTCGTTGATGATTCTGATTGTACCGTCATCTCACGAAGAGACGCTGAAGATGCGGTTGTCATGTCTCTCGATCACTACAACGCCCTAATGGAAACGGTGCACCTACTAAGGAGCCCCGCCAATGCGGCGCACCTGGCGAAGTCCATCGCGCAATATCACACCGGTAAAGTTGAGCATCATGAGCTAGTGGATGATTGATGCATTAGCATGGACAAAAGAAGCCTGGAGAGATTACATCTATTGGCAAGGTCAGGATAAAAAAACGCTAAAACGTATCAATAAATTGATCGCCAATACCCAGAGAACACCCTTTGAAGGCATCGGCAAGCCTGAACCGCTTAAGGAAAATCTAACGGGCTTTTGGTCCCGACGTATTGATGAGAGTCATCGTTTGGTCTACGTGATTGATGATAATCAACTGACGATTATTTCATGTCGCTATCACTATTAAGCATGACCTTGAGCAAAGGCCGGAAGAGAACTTCTGCCTCAGGTCGTCGGCAACGAGATTGCGTCAATGTTGCTTTACAAGGGCCGACCCCTTTTGCGTTCAGTGGGCACTGCCCCCGTATTCAAAAATCAAGTGCACCACTTTATCCTGGGTATTATTAACCCACTGGATATAAGAGTTGCGACATGAACATTCATTATTCACATCTAG
>CAYWXW010000092.1:0-13374 GCA_964462265.1 uncultured Porticoccaceae bacterium
ATGTTCTGGAAATTGTCTTTCAGTTCAATTTCCTTCGCTACAGACACACCGTCCTTGGTGATTCGCGGTGCACCAAAGCTTTTATCCAGCACCACATTACGTCCTTTGGGGCCCAGGGTAACTTTGACAGCATTGGCAAGTATGTTGACGCCTTCCATCATTTGGTCACGGGCGTCACTGGAAAATTTAACGACTTTCGCGCTCATGATGCACTCTCCTGCTCTTCGCGAGCTTCTACGATGGCCAGAATGTCGGACTCTTTCATGACCAATAATTCTTCTTCATCCACTTTAATTTCGGTTCCCGAATACTTAACAAAAAGTACGCGGTCTCCAGCGTTGACCGCCAAGGCACGAAGTTCGCCCTTGTCGGTGATGGCACCATCGCCGATAGCAACAATTTCTCCCTGATTGGGTTTTTCCGTTGCTGAATCGGGAATAATGATCCCTGTTTTCGTAGTGGTTTCTGCATCCAGTCGGCGCACAACCACGCGATCATAGAGGGGTTTGATGTTCACGTTTTCTTCCTCATACAATGATTGATTAACCATAGTTTTACGTTAGAAATACAACGCTCTAACGAGTAGTAAATAAGACTAAATAATCAACTTTCAAGGTATCAGATAAAAATACTTTTTCGTTATATTTCATATAGTTAAATAATTTTGGCAATTTTGAACAAATACAGGGATAAGAGCCTCTTCTATCGAGTAATTTTTTTTGTTTTCTCCATAAATTTATTTCGTTTTACTTGTGCCAAACCCAACGCCATATTCCGTGAAAATTTGTTTTAGTTTTTATGTGGTGTTAAATGAGCAACGAATCAATAGATAACCTTTACGATATATACCAAGCTGATGGGGACGATCTTAAAAAGCATGGATTCGTCTCAACTGCCAATGAGAAAGCCCTATTTACTGAGCGAAGGAGAAAAATAGAGGAGAAGCTTGAAATGCTGAGAATCAAGAGTGAGTTAGGCCTCGAAGACGATTTTGCTTTCTGATAACGTTATTATCTATTAGTGCTATATGAGAGATAAATATGGCTCACAAAGGCTCGCCAAAAGACCAGGAAAAGCGTCGGCGCAAACTTGATCGAAAACAAAAGAATGTTCGCACGGGAAGATCAACTCAAAACCCTGTTCATGACACTCACACTCCATCGAATAATCCTGTCACTGGATCTTTTGGTAGATAAATTTTTTCTTAATGTTGGGGCAACAATATGATGTGCCCCTCCTTTATATTGTATTTAGCGTACAGGATCAGCACGCTCAAAGGTGGAGGTATTTAACCGGTACCAACCGGCTATCGAATAACGATCACGTTTTGCCGGTAAGACTTCATGGGGAAATTCTTCACTGAGAAAAACGACAACAGTTCCCCAGCTCGGCTGCACTTTTATACCGAGCTCATCACCATCATTGGCATAGAGCACTATCTCGCCGTCATCGGCATCTGTCCAATCCTTGTTGAGATAGACGACCACTGACAACACCCGATTTGCCTGACCACGAAAAGCGTCCCGGTGCCTGCGGTAAAATGCTCCCGGCGCATACTGGGCGAAATGACTTTCAAAGGAAAACAAACCAAGAAACAGGTGACGATTGAGATATTGTTGCAGCTCAGCAGCCCATTTTAGCCACTGACGTCCAGCTAAGGACTCACCGGTAATCCAGCAAATTTCATCGCGCCGAATACGCTCATCGAGAAGTAAATCGTTCGAACGACCTACACCTGCTGAATAAAACTGGCTATGTGCCATATAACTTTGATGGTGCCATAGGGATGCAATCAACTTTTCCGGCATTGCACCGGACTGGATGCTGTAACCCTTAGATTCTATATCTTTGGCAATACGGGAAAACAGACTGCCGTCTGAACCCCCATTGAAAAACCTGGCACTACAAATGGCACCTTGCATACAGGATAAACACCGGAAAAGGCCTCTGCGAATCCGGCGTTTATCATTCTGCCTAAATTAATTGGAGAAGTTTAATCACCAGCCGAACTTGCTGATAAAGGCTATTAAGTTAGTCGATAGAGGCCACAGGCGAATAACCTTGATACTTTAGTTCCTCATTTACGCAGTTCAGTAAATAAGAAGCCAATTCCGCTTCCTCAATTTCATCATCCTTAGCCCAGGAACGGCAGGTTTCAGTTGCTGCCTTTATTGCTTCTTGAGGTGCTTTAACTTGCGACTCCGCATTTGGCTGATTTGAATAGTCGTCAAAGTTAAAGTCTTCAGCCTCCTGCGCTAATACCAGAGTGGATAGGATGATTGCCCCACAAAAAACAGCTAATTTCTTCATAATTGCCTCTACAGATTCCTGCTGGATAGTAAAAAATCGGAGCAATCATGGGGCGTTTTTACTCATTAGAAAATCAATATATTTTTATCCTGACAATCGATATTTTTTCTAGAAAATTTAAGCAGCGCTTTAATAAATACATCAACGGGCGTGCTTCTTATGTAAGCTCATCTTCTTTTTTCTGATGCATGAATCGCTTAGCTACACTGACATGAACACCTCGGGACAGGCTTTTGACATTATCTTCAAGCAAGTCTATGCCATAGAGAATCACCACGACCAGTAAGGATAGCTTGGTCGCCTGAAATAAATGGCCTGCCGCAATCAACACACCCAACGCCGCCAACACCCAGATGGTTGCAGCTGAAGTCACGCCCACTACCGCGCCGTCTTTGGCAAGCATAACCCCCGCACCCAAAAAGCCAATCCCCGTTATGACCTGTCCAACCACCCGCGAGGGGTCAACAATATCTCCCTCCAACATAAAAGCAGTGGCGAGAAACAGGTAAGTACCCAAAACAATCAATGATGATGTTCTGATGCCTACCGGCTTGCCACGCAGTTGTCGTTCCAGCCCAATAACAGCACCGCAAAAAATAGCCGTACCAATTGCATACCAGGTAAAGGGAGTAATATCGGTTAGCTGTTCCTGTGTTAGCACAGCGAGTGTCTCCTAATTCTCAAAAGGTAAGCCCCTGCTATCTATGCAACATCAGATTCGACGTTCGCTGCACTATACCCATCAGTTTGTAACTGAGTAACGCTGCAGCAAAGTCATAGGCGTGAAAACCCTGGAGCGGCGAAAACTCCATTAGATCGAAACCAATAATTTGTCGTTGCCTGGCGACAGACTCAAACAGACTCAAGGCTTGGTACCAGCCCAACCCACCGGGTACCGGTGTGCCAGTGGAGGGAAAAACGGAGGGATCAAGTCCATCTATATCGACCGTAAAAAAAACTTTATCGGGGAAATCATTGGGTAACTGAATGCTCTGGATTGCCTGGGGTACTAGCTCATCGGCATCCTTGTAATAGATGTGCGGATTGCTTTCCCGAATAGCCTTCTCTTCTTCACAGTAGGCTCTGATGCCCAGTTGATATAGGGGGATGCCTTCGTCAACGATACGCTTCATCACCGACGCGTGGCTTAATGGATCGCCTTCATAGGCGTCACGCAAATCTGCGTGAGCATCTATCTGCACCACACCAAAGTCTGTTATGCCAGCGTCAAGGTAAGCTTTGATAACACCGTAGGTAACCGTGTGCTCACCGCCTAACACTACCGGCATACTGCCAGCGTCGAGGATTTGTTTCACTGCCTTGCCAATATCATTGATAACATTCTCAGCCTTGCCGGAACAGTCAACCGAAGCGCAGGTGTGAATTCCCAGGGAGGATGGATTGGAGTGCCCATCCCAGGTTTCCAGTTGTTCGGATGCAGCCAGTATAGCTTCAGGCCCCCTTGCGGTACCCGAACCGTAAGAGACGGTCTTTTCATAGGGCACAGGCAGCACGGCGAAAGCCGCTTCTGCCAACGGACACTGCTCAATTTCCGATGCCAGAAAAATAGTTGGTTGTCCTTGCTTGTCGTTCATCATGATGCTCTTTCTGTACCTAGACCACGCTTATGAAAGCCGCTGTTTAAAGTCGTCGTAACCAAACTCACGCACTATCCGCAACTCATCGGTAACAGAATTCCAGATTGCAATAGCCGGTAATTGGGTGCCGTTAAAGGTTGTGGTTTTAACCATGGTGTAATGGGCCATATCTTCAAAGACTAAACGATCACCCACCGCCAATGGTGTTGCAAAACTGTAATCCCCCATGACGTCACCCGCTAGGCAAGTCAGCCCACCCAAGCGGTAAGCATGGGATTCAGCTGTCGCTTCAACCTCACCGAGGATATCGGCCCGGTATGGCATTTCCAGAGTATCCGGCATATGACAGGTCGCCGAGGTATCAAGGATAGCCTGCGGCAATTGGTTGAAGCTGATATCCAGCACTTCAGTGACCAACACCCCGGTACCGATGGCTATCGCCTCACCGGGCTCCAGATACACTTCAACCGGATAACGCTGTTTGAATCGCTGGATACAATCCACAAGGGCGTCGAGCTGATAATCCGGGCGGGTAATATGGTGGCCCCCACCAAAATTGACCCAGGCCATTTCAGCCAGAATATCTGAGAACTTTTCTTCGACAACGACTAAAGTACGTTGCAAGGGCAAAAAGTCCTGTTCACACAGTGTGTGAAAGTGCAGCCCTGAGATCAGGGTAAAGGCTTCTCGAAAATCCTCTTGCGCCAAATACTGATCCAGCTGTTCACGGGTAATACCCAAACGCGAACCTTCAGCACAGGGATCATATAACGGAACCTCACCTTCAGAGTGCTCGGGGTTAATACGCAGACCAAACTGCAATTCAGGCCTTGCTTTCTTCGCCTGCTCACATTGATTTTTAAAGCGCAGTAGCTGGGAACAACTGTTGAATACAATATGATCAGCGAACGTTAGCAGCTCAGCCAAATCTTTCGCAGAGAACGCAGCCGAAAAAACATGTACTTCACCACCGTAATGGGCTTTACCCAGTTTGGCTTCGTGCAAGCCACTGGCGCTGATACCCGACAGATACTGCCTGGTCAGCGGTGCCAATGACCACATTGAAAAGGCCTTTAGCGCCTGCAACACGTTGGCGCCACTGCGCTGTTCTACCTCTTGCAGTATCTTTAAATTGCGCTCAACGGCGACTTCATCCACCACAAAACAGGGCGATGGCAGGCGCTGCAGATCCAGCCGGGTAAAGTCGGTGAATTGCATGCTTAATTAATCTGTTCTTCGCCAAGATTGAAAGCGTCGAGCTCGATCACTTTCCAAGGTAGCCCATATTGATTCATCGCTTCCATAAAAGGATCGGGATTGAACTGCTCAATGTTAAACACGCCTGGTTCCAACCACTGTTGCTCAAGCATCAGCTTCGCACCGATCATTGCTGGCACACCCGTGGTATAGGAGATAGCTTGGGATTGCACTTCGCTGTAGCAACTTTCGTGGTCACAGATTTGGTAGCAATACATAATCTTCGGCTTGCCGTCTTTAATCCCTTGCACGACAGTTCCAATACACGTTTTACCTTTGGTTCTTGGGCCAAGGGTTGATGGGTCTGGCAGCAGTTTAGCCAGGAACTGGATAGGTACGATCTTCTGGCCTTCGTATTCCACTTCCTCAATGCCCGTCATGCCGACATTTTCCAGCACTTCCAGATGTTTCAGATAATTATCCGAAAAGCTCATCCAGAATTGCGCGCGCTTGAGACTGGGGTAATGCAGCGACAAGGACTCCAACTCTTCATGATACATGCGATAGATGTTGTAGGTGCCTACACCGTCAGGGCAGATAAAGGAAGCCTTTTTACTCATCGGTGGCGTAGTAACAAACTTACCATTTTCCCAGTGACGACATTCAGCACTCACTTCGCGGATATTGATTTCAGGATTAAAATTGGTGGCAAAAGGGTAGCCGTGATCGCCACCGTTCACATCAATGATGTCCAGCGTATGAATCTCATCGAAATAATGTTTAGCCAGATACGCGGTAAACACATTGGTAGCGCCGGGATCAAAGCCGCTACCCAACAAAGCCGTTAGACCTGCGTTTTTGAATTTGTCCTGGTAGGCCCACTGCCATTTGTACTCAAATTTGGCGGTATCCAAAGGCTCGTAATTGGCGGTATCCATATAGTGCACGCCCGCCGACAGGCAGGCATCCATAATGGTCAGATCCTGGTATGGCAAGGCGACGTTAATAACCAAAAACGGCTTTTCGCTATTTAGCAGCACGGTCAGCTCAGGCACGTTGTCGGCATCGACCTGCGCCGTACGAATGGCGACGCCCACATTCTTTTTAACGCTCTCGGCGATGGCCTTACATTTCGCTTCAGTACGGCTAGCCAGAATAATGTCAGAAAACGTCTCTGCCTGCTGTGCACACTTATGGACAACCACATTGCCAACACCACCGGCACCAATAATCATCACTTTGTTGTTTGAAATGTTGCTCATCAATGTTCCTCTTTCTCAAAATAGGTATAGCCATCGAGACTGGCTTTAAAGGCTTTCATCATTTGCTTGCGTTTTGCCGCAGTAATTTTGCCCTGCTTAACCGCTTTTTCTGCCCGCAGGCGAAATTCTTCGGTCATAATCTTGGTATCGTATTCCACATACGACAGCACATCGGCAATACTGTCGCCATGAAATTCACGGGCAAAGTCATAGCTGCCATCGGCATTGATATGCACACTGACCACGTTGGTATCGCCAAATAAATTGTGCAGGTCACCCAGGGTTTCCTGGTAAGCCCCCACTAAAAAGACGCCGAGATAATATTCCTCTCCCTCACGCACAGCGTGCAGGCGCGTGGTGCGCTTAACCCCTCTGGCCTTGGAAAAATGGTCAATCTTCCCATCGCAGTCGCAGGTGATATCGGCAATCAAGGCATCGCGACTTGGTTCTTCCTGCAACCGATGAATCGGCATGACCGGGAATACCTGATCTATCGCCCAGACATCCGGCAGGGACTGAAACAGGCTGAAATTGCCGTAATAGGTATCCGCCAGCATCTCCGGCAAGTTGTCCAGCTCAGGATAATGCTTATCAGTCAGCTTGAGCTCTGCAGCAACTTTTTCCAATACTGCCAGGGTGATGTTATCGGCTATTGCTCTATCGCTTAAGCTGGCTTGTCCACGTCGAAACAATTCACGTACCTCGTCGCGATAAAACAAGGCATCGTTGTAGCACTCCTGAAAGTTGTCGGCGGCCACAGCCTGATTCACCTGCCACAGGTTATGTACCAACTCATGGCTGTTTTCCGGCAAACGATCAGGTAGCGGCACCGGGCGATGATCGCGAACATCCAGTACGTTGAACAGTAACATCGAGGAATAGGCGACGGTAGAACGACCAGATTCAGAGACAATCACCGGGTGTGGAATAGCCAGAGGATCCAAGCATTCGCAGATGGTTTCAACGATGTTTACGCAGTATTCATCGAGCTGATAATTCTTGCTGTGATGGTTATTCGTGCGCGTACCTTCATAGTCAACGGCAAGCCCACCCCCCAGATCAAGAAAGCCCATGGGGGCACCCTCTTCAACCAGTCCGCTATAGAAACGGCAGGCCTCCAGCACACCGCTGCGAATATTACGGATATTGGGTATTTGCGAACCCAAATGACAGTGCAAGAGCTGCAAGCAGTGCAGCATATCGCTTTGCTTAAGCTGCTCTACCACCTTGATCAGTGAGGCCGTTGATAAGCCAAAGATGGAACGGTCACCACTGTCCTCATTCCAGTGGCCATCGACAATTACAGAGGGTCTAATCCTGACACCTAACAGAGGTTCTATGCCGAGTTTCTGACTGCACTCAAGAATGGTTGGCAGCTCTGAGGGGGTTTCCAGGACAAAGAAACACTTCAGACCCATTTCTTTGGCATACAGGCCTAATTCGATAAACTCCGAGTCTTTATAGCCGTTACAAATAATCAGACTCTGATCATCTTTCAGTTTACTAAGCGCTATAATCAGCTCAGCCTTACTACCTGCCTCAAACCCGTGGTGGTAATTAGCCCCGAATGCTGAAATCTCTTCAATGACGTGGCATTGCTGGTTTACCTTTATCGGGAAGACACCACGATAGACATTCTGGTAATTGTAATCATTGATCGCGTGCTTGAACGCCTCATTCAAGGCTTTAATGCGATCGTCTAACAAATTTTCTATGCGAAGAATACTCGGCATTTCAATGCCGCGCTCTTTCATGCCTTGAATAATATCGAGCAGAGCAACCGGGCTGGTTTTATCATCAAATGGCAGCTGCACGACCAGCTCTCCGGTTGAAGATATATCAAAATAGCTTTCTCCCCAATCGCGTACGCCATAAAGCTCAAGGCTTTGGGCAATCGACCAGGAAGAGTCATGTGGTTTTGCCACCGCCAGTGGCACAGATGTAGACTTACGTACCATCAAACATTCCTCACTGTATGGAGTCTGTTCATGGCAGTCAGCCTGCCCTTGAAAGTAGCAGACCAGAGCCATTAACAAGACGTCGCTGTATGCTTGCGCGCCTTCTCATCAGTGGGAAAACGCCTGGGCTAGGAGTACATAAGTCCTCTAGGGGCTTTTGAAAAGCGAGCGAATTCTAAGCCTAATCCGGCAGAAATCAAGAAAAACATAAAGTTACTGCCACCAATAAGAGTACCTGCCATTTAGCATCAGGCCACACTTCGCCATGAATGTTTTTCTGCCTCTGTGCTGTTGCCGTTATTGTCATATCGAATACAGTGCATCAAGTAGTCGAGCACTGGCTCCGATGGCTTAGGATTCTTTAACCAGTCAGGGCAATAACCCGGTGCAGTGACCAATTGCCGGTCAATCATTTCATTGATAATCGGCAGGTAGGCAAACCCGGTTTTGCCGACATAAAGGCTGGAAATATCCTGCTGCTCATACAGGCTAAGTGCTTGGGAAACCCCGTTTAAATACAGATAGTCTTTGGTAAAACCGCCGCCACGGTGAACACGCACAGACAACTTAAAGGCATCGTCAGGCGCCATGCCGTGTTCTTCACGCAGGTAACTGAAGGTATGACGGAAGCTTTTACCTTTGAGCATTTCCTTCACCGCCATCACTCGCAACGCCAAGCCTTTCAAGCGCTGCAAGGTCATATTGCCAGAATGGTACTCGTTGAGAATCGCCAGACCTTCTTGCGCCAGAGTGTTACCGGGCAGCCCCAGGGTAAACACCTTCAGCCGCTGGCTGGCGGCATTGAGGATGGTGGCCATATGCACACCCAGCTCGTGATTAATCAAGGCTTCGGCTTCTTTTTCAGGCAAAGAAAGACCCTTGGCCAGCATAACCGCCTTGCGGCTATTGGATACCATCGCCGACGCTACCAGGCGGTTACTGACTTCTACCTTGCACTGCATATTCCAGCCGGATGCCGCTGAAGTAAAGCGTTCTATCAACGCTTGCTGGTCAAGTAGCTGTGTGTCTGGTCTTTCAAAGTCAGCACAATGCAGCAGGTAGTTGGCATTTTTTTCATCGGCATAGCTGGGCTCGCCATAATATTTCAGCGAGGTATAGACAAACTCACGCTGGCCGATACTGACTAACATATCGATCTTGCCACTCAGATTATCGATAACGTCTCGGTACAGCGCCTGAATCCCTGGGTCACGAATAGAATCCACAGGCAAACGATACAGTTGCTCCCGAAACAGATAGGGATCCAACTGTAAGGGCTTATAGCGAAACTGTGGCTCGTAGTTGCCACGTTCCTTAAAAAAGCGTTTCTTCTCCGACTGCAGGTTAATCGGGTTAATGTACTGTAGTGTGTCCAAGCCCTTTGCCACACGATAGAGCCGGTTATCGACATTGAGAATGGTCGGGTCCATTTTCTCGGCCAGCATATCGCTGCTTTTGCTGCGTTTCTTCGAGGTATAGCGGCGGGCAAAGAACGCAGACACATCGGTCAGGCAATCCTTAAACTGCTGATTCAAGCTATTGAGAATAATCGGATAAGGCTTGCCGGACAGCTCATCGATATACACTTTTTTTATTTCCAACGGCAAAGCCAGCGTATTTTCATAGCGGCTATTCACATGTGCGGCCAAGTAACCCCGCCCATAAAACACCTGATTGGTCGCTACCGTCACCGGCAGATTGGGTAATTCAATCTGTTGCAACCGTTTTTTGGTTTTCTCCAGCGCCGCAGACCAGCGATCCAGGTCAAGCTGTTCAGTGCCCAAATTAAAGGTGGGGGACTCACCCTCAATTCTGAGGTGATTATAGGAATGCACATCAAACACCAGAGCGGCTTTGAACTGTTTTTCAACACGCTTAAGCAGCGCATCCAGTATGCGGTAAAACTGCTGGTGCTTGTTGACGCTGAGTTGCCGCTCTTTAGGCGGTAGCGCCTTTTGCCAGACTTTTTTGCCCCAGGCAGTTTTGTAGATACAGGTGGCCAGCGGACGATTGAGGTCATATTCGTAGCGCGAATCCATCGCCACCAAGGTAATGGGCATCGCATCTATCAATTGATCAGTAAAGGGATCTTCTTCATAGAGACGCTCGGCGTCCGTCAGGAGACAATAGCGCTGCAATGAGGTACGGAATTGATGGCCAGAATGAATCGCTGTGCAGACAGTCGGCACATAGGCTTCGATTTTAATCGCTAACGCACCGTCTTCAGTCAGGCACTCAAACAATTCACCCGACTGAATGGCAGTGATGATTTCAGCTTCAGATCGCTTCTGCATCTTCGATCACCTTGCGGAAGCTGTTTTTACGCTCTACCACCAGCTCCCGTGCCGATACCACGTTCTCGATGAAATCGAGCACATTGTTTTGCAGTTTGGTACGGTTTAGCCGGTTGATGCGGGTAATACCACCGGGACTCAACACATTGACTTCAATCAGCTTGCCGCCGATAACGTCAATGCCAACAAAGTACAAACCATCCCTAACCAATTGTGGGCCCAATGCACGGCATAACGCTTTCTCCTCTTTGCTCAGCGTGTGCTTAACCTCCTGCCCACCCGCATGGATGTTAGAGCGCACATCGTTATCCGCAGGCACACGACGCATGGCACCAATGGGCTCACCGTTCAGCATCAGGATGCGTACATCGCCTTTTTCCGCACCTTCAACATACTCTTGCAGGATGACGTAATTACCGTTGCCAGAACCTATATAAAAATCCAGCAACGAGCGAAAATTTTGCTGGGCCCTTTTCTCCACCACAATGACCCCCTGACCGCCGAAGCCGTTGAGCGGCTTCATGATCATTTTCTCGGTGGACGACTCTTCCAACACCTGAGCCAGGTAGTCCTGGCTTTTGGAAACGTGGGTCACTGGAATAAAACGCGCCGCTTCGCCGCTAAAAGACGCCGGATATAGTTTGTTGTTGGCGATGCGCAGGCCATCCAGATCATTCATGATAAAGACGTCATTACGCACTGAATCGAGAAAGTTCAGCGCAAGAGAATCCAGCGGCGGGTTGGTGCGCATCACAATCACATCGAACCCCGCAAGTGGTAGTTTGCTGCGCTTAAACTCAGCCTGACGATAAAACGTAGGGACACTGCCGCTGACTTTTTCGCTCTTTTTCAGCACATTACAAAACGCATTGGCAACACTGTCACGGATAGTCAGGCTATTTACCGTGGTAATCGCTACAGTGTGCCTGCGCCTTGCCGCCTCGTGAATCAGACGCAAAGTACTGTCACTATCTGGCTCGATGCGCTCCCAGGGATACATCAAAAAACAGACTTTCATCGTAATTTCCTCAGAGCATTGACGATTCAAAATCATCATCGACAGTTGGCTCAGAATCAGTGCCCTTCACCGGCTTGCTGCCAACGAGAGCTGAGCTGACCATGGCCTTTGGCGCAGAGATTTTTGAGCAAAATAGCATCCACACCTTCTCATGGACGGTTGCGGGGGCTTGCTCACCCCGGCAAACAGCAACAAAGGCCTCCTCTTCTTTAGTCACAGGAGCCCTGCTACCTTCTGCCAATGCTTGGTAGGCCCAGCCGTGCTCTATCAACAAATTGGCCTGCTCACGGGTAAATTCACCACTGCGATCAATGCCATAGGGAAAGTAGCCATCGCCATAAAACTTGCGATTTGAGTCAAATGAGGGGATATTCGCCATATCAATCAATAAATCAAATGGGTCTATTAATAAGTGTGGCGAGTATCTTCCTGAAATTTATGGTTGTAAAATGACTTATTTTTCTTATTTCAATTAAATATTTTGATCGATAGACGATAATGAATACCGACCTTTTACGAACATTTTTGGAGGTGGCCAAAAGCCGGCATTTTGGTCATGCCGCCGAAAACTTATATCTCACCCAATCGGCCGTCAGCTCCCGTATCCGACAACTGGAAGCCACGGTTGGAGTCTCACTATTCACCCGACAGCGCAACAACATCTTACTGACACCATCTGGCGAGCGGCTGCTACCCCATGCAGAAAATATGCTGGTTGCCTGGCAGATCGCTTTGCAGGAAGTGGGCATGCCTACCACGCAATCGATACAACTGACGCTGGGCGGCACGTCAAATCTGTGGGACACTTTTTTGCAGTCGGTACTACCTAAGCTCTCAGACCGGTTCCCCAATCTCTATATCAGAACTGAGATCAACTCTTCCCAGGAACTGACACGGGCCTTGCTTGCAGGCAGGATGGACATCATTACGGTGCTCGACCCTCCGACAAACCTTGAACTGGAAGTCAGGCGAATTGGTGCTCTGGAGTTAATTATGGTGGCCAGTCAGCCTGACTTATCCGTTGAGGATATTCCCAGCATTGGCCATGTGTTTGTGGACTGGGGGACTGCGTTTAATCTCGAACAGGCACGACTGTTTAATGAACCGGTAGCGCCCACGCTGCACACGGGACAATCTCATATCGCACTGGAGTTTCTGCTGTCCCATGGCGGCGCTGCTTTTTTACCTGTTGCACTGGTCACCCCCTACCTGGAGCGCGGCATGCTACACGAACTCAGCGATGCCAGCAGCGCCATCCAGGAGGTTCATTTGGTGTTTACCAAGAATTCAGAAAAGGCCTTGCAGCTTGCCCCCATCATTGCGATGTTAGAAAAGTTGGATATTAAACCCGATGACCCTTTGGCTGCTAATTAATCAGGAGGGACGTTGCAGCCCAACCCTAGTTGTAGGCCGTTTTCACCAAGCTGCTTTTAGCTGTTCAATAACATCGACCCCAGACTTCCCAATCATATAGTCAGCGATTTTCTGACTGGCCTCACGAAGTTTTGTCATGGACGGGTGAATATAGTGCAGGCCGGGCTTTACCGGGTTCGCTAATCGCTCATTCCCCTGTGGGGAACTATCGCCCTCTCAATCCCTAACGCTTCAGCCCTCCGGGCTGTTGAAGCCGAAAATCCCCCATAAACAGAAAATCCACTAAGGGGCATTGCCCCTCGCGCATTGCAAGTGCAAGGCTCCGCGCTTCCTCACCCGTTCAGATTCCTTCGCGTTGCTCAG
>CAYWXW010000093.1:0-13213 GCA_964462265.1 uncultured Porticoccaceae bacterium
TTCAGTGAAGATTGTTGCGCTTAAATAATGCCTAACCAGCCAGAGGAAAGTAAAGAACAGGCCCAGGGCCAAGGCAGCGTCGCCACATCGGTAGAACATGGCCATCGGCATAAAATTATCGAACCCCACCTGTTTTACCCGGGCGCAGTCATTGCCGCGCTAATCATCCTCTGGGTCACCACCTTTAACATTATCGACGCCAATCAGCGCAGCGCTCGAGAGAGCGCGATCACCTCTGCCACTGAACTCGCCCACACCTATGAGGCCCAGGTCGTGCGTGCCCTGCGCGAAATTGACCAGGCCCTGAATGTGGTCAAGAGGGCTTACGAACTTAACAATGGCCAATCCATGCTGTCATTGGTCAATGATTGGGGCTTACTGCTACCGGACTTTCTCTTTGTGACCAGTATCAGCGATGCCGATGGCAACGTGACCAACAGCACACGCGCCTTTGAAAAACACAATATCGCCGACCAAAGCTACTTTCGCCAACAATTGGAGTTTGACCAACTGGCTTCCAGCCAGCCCTGGCAAGATCCCTACACCAAGGCATGGAAATTAACCTTTAGCCGCAGGATCAACACATCAACGGGCGCCTTCGCCGGCATCGCTTTTACCTCGGTTGAGGCCAGCTATTTTGTCAGCGGTTACGAACAAGCCCAACTGGGCCAGATGGGTGTACTGGGTATTCTCGGTACTGACGGGGTGTTTCGTGTGCGCCGCAGCGGGGAACAAATCGCTTCAGGGGAGAGAGTTAACTATAGTCAGCTCGTTCCCGACAACGAAGAGCTTGAAGAGCTCGAGGTTAAACTCCAACACAATAGCTGGGATCAAGTTAAGCGCTACACGGTAGCCAGCCAGCTCTACGAGTTCCCCCTCGCTGTCATTCTCGGCCTCTCTGAAAAGGAGCAAATGCAGGAGACTACCCAGCTCAAGGGCGTCTATTTACTGCGCGCCTCAGCCGCTAGCGTCGTCTTAATCGTGATTGCTATTATTCTGCTGCGCCTCAGCCTACAATTAAAACAAAGCCGCCGCGAAGCCATGGAGGAGCACATAGCCCACGCCAAAAAAGTGGAGCACCTCGCCTATCACGATGCTCTTACCGGCCTGCCCAACCGCAGTTTTTTTAGCCAATTACTGAACTACGGCATTGCCGAAGCCAAGCGCTATGAGCGGCGCCTGGCCCTGTTATTTCTCGACCTGGATCGTTTTAAAATCATCAACGACACCCTCGGCCACGACGCCGGTGACGAACTGCTCAAGGAGGTAGCACGACGCCTGACCGAGGCCCTGCGTGAAACCGATACCGTGGCCCGCCTCGGTGGCGACGAATTTGTGGTCCTACTGCCCGAAATGAACGACGAAAAGCAGCTCAGCGCGGTGGCCAAAAAAATTCTTAATACCGTGGGCAAGCCCTTTCACTTGGGCGGACAGGATTTGCGTGTCACCGTCAGTATCGGTATCAGTGTCTTCCCCCTCGATGGAGAGGACGAGCAAACTCTGGTCAAAAACGCCGACATCGCCATGTACCATGCCAAGGAGGGGGGCAAGAATAACTTCTGCTTTTATTCCGATGAACTCAACGCCGATTCATTGGAAAGGCTGGCCCTGGAGTCTAGCCTGCGCATAGCTGTGGATCGCGGTGAATTTATACTCCACTATCAGGAAAAGCACGATTTACGCAGTGGTGAAATTACCGGTGCCGAGGCATTGTTACGCTGGCAGCACCCCACTCTTGGCTTGATCCAACCCATGCAGTTCCTCCCCCTGGCCGAGGAGACCGGTCTTATCATCCCGATAGGCAAGTGGGTTATTGAGGCTGCCTGTAAGCAGATTAATCAATGGCTGGAGCAGGGTTTGCCGCCACGCTGCATCTCAGTCAACCTGACAGAACGCCAATTTACCGACGCTCATCTGCTCGATGATATCGCCAGTATTTTGCACAGTACCGCTATCAACCCTGCTCAGCTAGAGCTGGAAATCACCGAGAGCCTATTGCTCAGTAACTTTGACAAGGCACTGGAAACTCTGGCCAAAATTAAAGCCCTGGGCGTGCGCATCGCCATCGACAACTTTGGCACCAGCTACACCTCACTATCGACCCTGGATAAATTCCACTTCGACACCCTGAAGATCGACGGTTCGGTGATCCGCGATATCGCTAATGAGCCCTCTGACAAGCAGCTTACCGAAGCCATTATCTCGGTGGGCAGAACCATGGCCATGACAATTGTCGCAGAGGGCGTAGAGACCCAGGAACAGGCAGACTTTCTCCTTGCCAGCTCCTGCGATCAGGTGCAGGGGTTTTACTACGACAAACCCGGCCCACCTTCATTGCTCAACTCAGGTTCGCCTGAATAAGCCTCTCCCCACCCTAAAAAATTATTTGCCCAGCGGCCGGGTTAATAAAATTAACTTCGGCAACAAAGTTTGTGATGCCAGCAAGGCCGTCAACATCGCCAGGCCGGTCAAAAAACCAAAGTAGACAGAGGGCATAAAGTTAGAGAGAGCAAGGATGGAAAAGCCGACGATAATCACGATCGAGGTGTAGTACATGGCCACGCCAATGGACTCGTGACTGCGGTGCATGCTGGCAATATAGTCCCGGTCTTTGGCGAACTCTTCGCGGAAGCGATAAATATAATGCAGGGTGTCATCGACGCCGATGCCCACAGTAATGGAAGCGATGGTAATGGTCATCATATCCAGCGGAATACCCGCCCAGCCCATCACCCCAAGCACCACACAGGCCGCTAGAATATTGGGGAAAATGGCAATAAAGGCGATTAACAGCGAGCGGAATAAAACCACGAACATCAACATAATGCCTAGAAACACCGCCCCCAGGGTGACAATCTGCGAGTGAAACAGGCTTTGCAGCATATTGTTGTAGAGCACCATCAAACCCGACAGGCGAAATTGTTCGGGTTCCAGACCCACCTCATCAATCAAAAAGCTGTTGATCTCATCGAGTAATTGCTGGCGATTCAAGGTACTGCCACTTTCAACGGTGCGCATAGTCAAGCGGGTTTCATCCGTCTCGTCATTGAGATAGGGAGCGAGAAGAAAACTGTTCATCTCCGGCGACAGGCCTTTACGCATCACCGCCAGTTCAAAATCATTCATGCGATGGCCAGTGAGATCATTAGCGACATGAAAAACAGTGACCAACGAATCGATGCGGCCAATCTCATCCATATCATCGAGATAAGTGGTGATTTCCTCCAGCTCCTCCAAGCCACCACGGCTAAACCAGTAGCTGGGCTTTTGCTGATTGGGGTCTTCTTCGCCAAATGCATCGTCACCAAAGGGGTCGTCTTCGAAAGGATCACTTTCAAAAGGGTCTTCTTCACCAAAGGGATCGTCCCCCTCGGGCACACCGAGAGTCAGGGGAATAGCAGCGCTCGCCGGCGCCTGAATAATAATATCCAGCGGTGTGGTGCCACCCAGTTTCTTATCGATGATCGACAGACCCTGATAGATTTCGGTGTGCTCTTTAAAGTAGTCGATAAAGCGGTTATCAACCTGTAGCTTACTGATACCGACGACCGAAATAAGACTAATCACCAGTGACAACACCAGCACCAAGGTGCCGTGACGCTCAGTGAAATTGGAAAAATGGGCCGGTAATTGCCCCCCTTGACTACCCCTCTGCACAACCTCAGCCTTGCCCAGTAGCAGCATGCCGGCGGGAATCACCAGAAAACCCAGTACCAGCGAGACAGTCAGGCCGATGGTCATCATCCAGCCAAAATCAATCACCGGGCGAATGCCACTGACCACCAATGAGGCAAAGGCCACGATGGTCGTCAGCACCGTGTAAATACAGGGTCGCGCCATAAAGTTGACCATGCTTCGCACCAGTTCCAGCTGGCTGGCCTCGGGGGTTTCATGGTGCAGTTCGCGATAACGCACAATAAGATGAATCGTCAGCGCCATGGTTAACACCAGCAACAGAGCGACGAAATTCGATGAAATAACGGTTAAGCGCCAGTCAATCCAGCTCAGCCAACCGAGCATCATGATAATGGCAAAACCACAGGTGGCCAGGGGCAGCATCACCCAGCGCAACTGGCGAAAAATCACCGCCAGGGTAAGGATGATAAACAGAGTGATGCCGGCGCCAAATACTTCGAGGTCACTGCGGATGAAATCCACCATATCGGCGGTAATCATGCTCGGACCACCGAGAAAAATTTGCGCCCGACCGCGATAATTATCCATCAAGGCTCGCACTGCCATCACCCGAGCTTTTTCAACCACCGCCCGCTCGGTGCGGTAATCGAGAAACGCCTGGCTAATGGTCGCTAACTCGAGGGTTTCTGCCTCACTCAAACCCTCTGTCTTGCGCTTATAGCGCAGGGCGTCACGACCGCGCACCAGTTCAATATAGCGCTGGTCGACTTTAATAGACGCTAGCAGCGCGGTGGTCTGAGCCTCGGGGCCAAGAATCAATTTACGAAACACAGGGCTGTTGAGAAATTCCTGTTTCGCCATCTCTCTATCGACACCTTTGGTCAACAAGGTGCGCGGGGTTTCGTGTAGCTGGCTGACCGGCACTTTGGGGCTATAGAGCAGGGGTACATTGATCATCGACAGGACATTGACCACACCTTCAACTTGCTTGAGTGCCTCGGTCAATTCATCGAGGGTAGCCAGACTTTGATCGGAAAACAAATCGTCTCCGGCTAGCGGGCTATAGGTCACCACCAAAAAGTCACCGCTGCCATAGCGCTCGTTTATTTCACGGAAATAGTCGAGATCCGTGTCGTTTTCCAGGGTCAAAGAATCGGCGGAGGCATCAAGCTTAAAGTTAGGCAGGCCCATCGCCAGGCCCAGGGTGACCAGTAAAACCACCGACAGCACGAGCTTTGGATGCAGTAATACAATTCGCTCGTAGGCGTGGAGTACGCGTTCGGACATTATTTTTCCTTTGTTCTTCTAAATTAGTTATAAGGCGCACAGGGCCAACAACGCGCCATTATGCCTAAGCTATCGACAAACTGCTTTCATCGCGCAACGACTAATCGCCCAACAAGGCAAGCGCCTGCGAACTGACGTACAGTAATAGCCCCTTGCCAGAGTAGTGAAGTCACCCATGGAAGTCTTAAACGGCGTTATTCTCGACCGGGATTCACTCCACCCCGCTGATCTCGATCTAAGCCCACTACTGGATATAAGCACCATCAACTGGCACAGCTACGCCAATACGACAGCCGATCAAATAACAACACGTATTGCCCACGCCGATATTGTGCTCACTAATAAAGTTGTACTTGGAGAAGAAGAACTTAGCGCTGCACCCCATTTGAAATATATCGGCGTACTCGCCACCGGCACCAATGTCGTCAACCACCCGGCAGCCCAACAACGGGGAATTAGCGTCAATAATTGCGTGGCCTACGGCACAGCATCGGTGGTGCAACATACCTGGGCACTCATCCTTTCACTGAGCACCCACCTGCAGGACTACCAGCGAGCGGCGCAACAGGATTGGCGCAACAGTCCCTTTTTCTCGATGCTCGATTATCCCGTCTCTGAACTGGCGGGCAAGACTCTCGGTATTATCGGCTATGGCGAACTCGGCCGTGGCGTTGCCACAATTGGCCGCGCCTTCGGCATGACGATTATCAGCGCGGCAATACCCGGTTGGCAATCGCCAGCCAATAAAGAGGCACCGCGTTTAGACCTGCCAGCGTTTTTAGCCACTGCTGACGTGGTCAGTATTCACTGCCCCTTGAGCGAGCAAACCCGCAACCTGATAGATAGCGACGAATTGACACAGATGAAAACCAGCGCCCTGCTCATCAACTGCGCCAGAGGCGGCATTGTTAACGAGCAGGCACTGGCTGAGGCCCTGAAACAGGGCACTATCGCCGGTGCCGGTGTTGATGTACTGAGCCAGGAGCCCCCCGTTGACGGCAATATTTTGCTGCAACCCGACATCCCTAATTTAATCGTCACACCCCACTGCGCCTGGGGTTCGCAGCAGGCACGCCAGCGCCTGGTGAATCAGGCGGGCGACAAGCTTCGCACCTTCCTCGATAGAGTCTATCGAAAAACCCAATAAACGCGGAGGCCGTGAATATTTGCGACAAGCCACTAAAAAATGGAGCCTCGCCCTGTATTCAATGAGGTTATTTTGTAACCATAGGCAGAGAATTTAAATTGATCTATATGTCCTGTCAGGATTAAATATTTAAGGAAAGGAAAGCACCGCATGTCAGACGCCAATGCCATTGGTTTTGAGTTTATTCAAACACTGAGCGATGAACTCTCTAAAGGTCAGGTAAAACTACCCGCCTTCCCCGAGGCTGCCATGCGCATTAAAGGTGCACTCGAAGACCCCAATATGTCGACTCAACAAATTGCCAAGCTAGTGGTTTCCGACCCCGTATTTTCTGCGCGTTTATTAAAGGTTGCCAACTCAGCGGCCTTGAATGTCAGCGGTAATCAAATTAAAGATATCCCCACCGCCATTACTCGCATGGGTTTTAAAATGGCCCACAGCATCGCCGTTTCCATCGCTATGGACCAAGTGATGAACGCACCCTCAAACCCTGCCCTGGCTTCACAATTCCAACAACTCTGGCAACACAGTGTCACCGTGGCGGCGCTCTGCTTTATCATCAGTAAAAAACAGTCGCGCCACCCGAACCTGAAAAAGAACAGAATCAACCCCGACGAGGCCATGCTCGCCGGCCTGATGCACGATATCGGCAAGACCTACATCCTCACCCGTGCCGAAAGCTATCCCGCATTGATTGAGGATCCCCAGGTTCTTGAGCAAGTCATGCTCGATTGGCATACGGGTATCGGCAGCGCCATTATTGAAAACTGGGAGTTTGACGAGGCGATGATGAATGTCGCCGACGAGCACGAATTGTACGACCGCGAACCCTTTACGCCGGGGCATACAACCGATCTGACCGACGTGGTGTTGGTCGCGAACCTAATGGCCCACCTGATTGAGGAAGGAGATGAAGCCGACGAGGAGGAGCACCTTGGTGAGTGGCGGCAAATCCCCGCCTTTGAGCGCCTTGGTCTGGATGACGCAGCGATTAGCGAGATCAAGGATAGCTCCAGAGAAGAGATCGACTCTATTATTTCAGCTCTCGGCTAAGAACTAAGCCCAATCCCCCGGTAATCAGGGTCGCTATTTAATCGCTGTATTAAAGCGATCCTGAGCTTCAATCCATTACAGGGAATCCATCACCGGGAATCCATCACCGGGGTGAGACTTCCGAGACAACATCGCCAACTCGAATCACCCCACTCTCAATAATATCCGCCCTTAAGCCACCCCTGCCGACCAGTGTTGCCATCACACCAGGGCGTGTTAATTTATCCAGATGGGGGCAGGGCTCGCAAAGACGCACACCGTACAACACCACCTCACCCATTTGAAAAAACTGCCCCACCAGATTATTCAAACGAAGGCCCCGAGTGACGATATTGCGCCGTGCCTGCGCCCCACTGATGGCGCAACTATCGGGCAGAGAAGTCAGCACCTCGGCCTCTATCAAGGTCACATCTCGGCCCCGACCGGGCCAGTGGGAATAACTGCCGCGACGGTAAAAATAGCGGTCACCCTCGAGCCCTCTATCCGCCACCGCCACAACCTCTGCCAAACTCACCATATCTGCGCTTGCCTGCCCAGCAATAAATAAACCCTCCACTCGCCCTTCAAACGCCACGGTCGAGACCTCGATCAAAAAAGTGAAATAGTTTCCTGCAAAGCATCTAACATAGCCCCCTGTTGCTATACTTATTCGAAAAATCGACAAGGATGCCACGATGCCTGCTCGTCTGATCACCACCTTGCTACTACTTTTTACCGCCGCTATTGGCCATGCCTCCAGCCCGGCAACGCTGCCAGCACCACCCGCGCTAGCGGCGTGGGAATCCTGGGTATTACGCAACCAGGTAGAGCACCCCTGCCCAAGAATAGCTCAGCAGGCCGAACAGCGACGCTGTGTCTGGCCCGATCAACTGGCGATTAATATACACTCCCGTGGCGGTGATTTTTCACAAGGCCTGCAAGTCATCGCCCCTAGCTGGCTAATGCTGCCTGGTGATAACAAACACTGGCCGCAATCCGTCACAATCAATAATAAAGCGGCGGCTGTACTCGACTTCAAGGGCAAACCCGCGCTGCATGTAACAGCTGGTAACTACACCATTAAAGGGCAATGGCACTGGCAGAAAATACCGCAATACCTCAAAGTGCCGACAGAGACTGCGCTAATTAAGCTCATCAACAAGGGCAAAACGGCAAAGACAAATATCGACCTGCAGGGACGTTTATGGCTGCGCAGCCAGAGTGCCAAAACAGCGCAAAAAAACCTCGAGAACACCGTTAAACTCGCCGTCTTTCGCTCACTCAACGACGCCATCCCCATGCAGTTGGAGACCGAACTGCGCCTCAGTATTGCCGGCAAACCCCGGGAAATCACCCTCGGTCAATTCCTGCCCGACAATGCCGAAGCCCAGCATTTCGAATCACCCCTGCCCGCTCGCATCGAGCCCGATGGCCGTCTTAAAATACAGGCCCGCGCCGGCCAATGGGTGATTAAACTACGCGCCCGCTATCTCGACCAACCGAGCCAGTTCACCATGCAGAGCATGGATAAAGAATGGCCGACACAAGAGATCTGGAGCTTCCGCGCCGCCCCCCACCTGCGCGGCGTTAAACCACTAGGGCTACCGGCCATCGACCCCTCGCAGATCGACATCCCCCCGCGTTTCGCCCAACTGCCGACCTTTCTGATGACGCCCGATGCCACTCTTGAATTGCAGGAACAATACCGGGGCGATGCCACCCCTGCGGCCAATCGCCTCAATTTGCAACGTACCCTGTGGCTCGATTTCGATGGCACCGGCGCCACCAGCAAAGACAGTATTCGCGGCACCATGACTCACGGCTGGCGCCTGCATGCCTCACCCGAGTTGCAACTGGGGCGCATTGTTGCCAACGGCACCCCCCAACTGGTGACACAGATGGCGGGCGAAACAGGCGCGGGCATCGAGATTCGCCAGTCCCAGGTCGATGTCGAAGCCATTAATCGCATCGACTCGCTGGCGGCAATTTCCGCCAATGGCTGGCTTCACGACTTCGATAATGTCGAACTCACTTTACAGCTGCCCCCCGGCTGGCAACTGTGGCACGCCGGTGGCCCCGACGGTGTGTCGCAGTCCTGGCTGTCGCGCTGGGATTTATGGGATTTGTTCATCTGCCTGTTAATTGTGGTCGCATTACTGCGCACCTTGAGCTGGCGCTGGGCATTGGTCGGCGCAGCGACGCTGGCCCTGACCTACCACGAAGCCAATTCACCGCTGGTGAGCTGGGTGATTCTCGTTGCCGCTCTACCCCTGCTAAAGGTTTTACCCAGTGGCAAATTCAAACAGTTGACCACCAGCTTCGCCTATCTGGCGCTCAGCGGCTTGCTGATTATTATCCTCGCCTTTTCGGTGCAACAAATTCGCCGGGGGCTCTATCCCCAGCTGGAGATGAATCGCGCCATTAACGCCTCTCACTATCGCTACTCTCAAGCACCGGCAAGCCTCGCCAAGAACCGAGCGCAAAAGAGTCAAGAGGTGGGGGCCGTAAGAATGATGGACTCTGCCGCCGCACCGGTGCTTGAAGAAAAGGCCGCCCGCAAACGCTACCGACCCAGTGACAATGTGCAAACCGGGCCGGGCGAGCCCGACTGGCAATGGCAGGAAGTAGACCTGCGCTGGAGCGGCCCAGTGAAGGTGGGCGAGCCCTTAAAGCTCTATCTGTCGCCACCCCTGCTAACCCGCCTGCTCAAGTTTGTACAGGTGGCTCTGGTCGCTCTGCTGTTTTACGGACTGGCTGGCCCACTGCTGCGCGAGCACCGTCTGTTTGGCCGCAAAGATGAAACGCCACTGCCGCCGGGTATTACATCCTGCCTGCTACCGGCGCTGTTATTGCTTACCGGGTTGGGGCTGAACACGCCTCAGGCTCAAGCCCAGGAGCCTGCTCCCAATTTGGGGCAGAATCTGGCGCAGAGCCATAGCTTCCCCTCACAAGAACTGCTGGCAGAGCTGAAGGCAGAACTGCTTAAAGCGCCACGCTGCGCACCCCAATGTGCGGCGCTGCCAAACGTCGATATCAGCGTCAATCAACAACAGCTGCGCCTGCAATTTACCGCTAGCGCTGGTAGCCCCATCGCCTTCCCCCTACCGCTGGATAAGAGTTGGCAGGCGCAAAGTATTCACGTCGACGATAAACCGGCAACGCTGGCGCAAGACAAAGGCAAACTCTGGGTGCAACTAGAAGCGGGGGTTCACGATGTACTGCTCACCGGGCTAGCCCATGGCGACAACATCAGTATTCCCTTCGCCCTGGCGCCCCATTACACCCGCGTCAATGCACCGGGCTGGCGGGTTCACGGTTTAAACCAAGGCCAGGTCAGTGGCGGTAGTGTGCAGCTCGAAAAAGAACAAAAGCAGGTTGTGGCAGACACTCTGCTGCCAGCACCCATCAAGCCCTTTGTGCAGGTCGAGCGCCAGCTCAATGCCGATATTGACTGGGAGCTGATCACCACCGTACGTCGTATCGCTCCCCAAAACGGCAGTATTAATTTACGCATTCCCCTGCTGCCCGACGAGTCGGTGGTCAGCCAAAATAGGCTGATTGAAGATCGCTATGTTTTAGTCTCTCTCAAGTCCAAACAGCGGCAGGTACAGTGGCGCTCCGTGCTTAAACCCACGGCAGAGCTACGCTTAACGGCAGCGCAAACGACGGACTGGATCGAGCGCTGGTCAGTTAACGCGTCCCCCCGCTGGCATATTACTGGCGAGGGTATTCCCGTTCTAAAGATGGCGCCAGGCCATCAACAAGCCCGTCAACAAGCCAACCAACGCTGGCAGCCCTGGCCCGGTGAGACTCTCAACCTGCAAGCCGTAGAGCCCCAGCCCGTGCCCGGCCCCAACACCACTATTGAAAGCATTGCCCTCGACTACACCCCCGGCAAGCGCAGTGCAGATTTAGAACTGAAGCTGCAAATACGCACCAGCCTGGGGGGGGATTACCGCTTTAAACAGCCCCCAGGCAGTGAATTGCAGAGCATGAGTATCGATGGTGTCGAGCAAACCCGGCCCAAAGAGCAGGAGTTTGTGGTGATACCCCTGCACCCCGGCCTGCAAACGATCGACCTTAAATGGCAGTTGCCCAGCGGCGTCGCCCTGCGCACCTTAACACCCAGTTTTGAACTGCCAACACCGGCCAACAATATCAATCTCAAAATACACCTGCCCCAGGGTCGCTGGCCCCTGTTACTTAGCGGCCCCGACATTGGCCCGGCCATGCTCTACTGGGGGGTGCTGGCCGTCATTATTGCCATCGCCATTGCCCTCGGTATTTGCGTGCAGCGCCTGCAATTATCAATACCCCTGAAAACCTGGCACTGGTTGTTATTGGCCATCGGCATGAGCACGGTCAATATGGTCGGCAGCCTGCCCGTGGTGCTCTGGTTTTTTGCCATGGAAGCCCGTCGTCGCTATAACGTGGCCTCAGCATCAAAACTGTTTAACCTGATGCAGATTGGCTTAATCGGGCTTTCGCTGGTGGCACTGATGAGTCTGTTTTTCACCATTCCCCAAAGCCTGCTGTCCTCACCCAATATGCAGATAAGCGGCAACGGCTCCAGCGCCTATATTTACCAGTGGTATCAGGATCACAGCAGCGACAGCCTGCCCAATGCCTGGGTGTTTAGTTTGCCGCTGTGGGTTTTCCGTCTGGCGATGTTACTCTGGTCACTGTGGCTGGTCTTCGCCCTGCTGAAGTGGATTAAATGGGGCTGGCTGAGCCTGTCGACCGGCAAGCTGTGGGACAATCCACCACCGCGACAGCCACGCAAGAAAGCCGTCAAAAAATCGGCTAAGAAAGATGTCGATGAAGAAAAGCAATAAATGAGCAGGACCTTGCTATGAATTTTGATATCCCCGAAGACATCACCGCCTATCTCGCCGAGCTCGACACCTTTATAGACGAGGTCATCAAGCCGATGGAAAACCGGGGCGACAATATTCGCTTCTTCGACCACCGCCGCGAAGATGCCCGCACCGACTGGGAGCGCGACGGCCTGCCCAACGAAGAGTGGGAGGCCCTGTTAGAAGAGTCCCGCCTCGCCGCCGATAAAGCTGGTCACTATCGCTACTCGCTACCGAAAGAATACGGTGGCCAGGACGGCACCAACCTGGGCATGGCCATCATCCGCGAACACTTCGCCCGCAAGGGTCTGGGTCTGCACAACGACCTGCAAAACGAACACTCCATTGTCGGCAACAATGTTGGCATCTTACTGATGATCGCCTACGGCACCGATGCGCAGAAAGCCGAGTGGCTGGAGCCCATGCTGGCCGGCACCCGGCGCTTTGCCTTTGGCATTACCGAGCCCGAACACGGCTCCGACGCCACCCACATGGAAACGACCGCCATGCGCGATGGTGACCATTGGGTGATCAACGGCGAAAAAACCTGGAACACCGGCATTCACACCTCGCCCTACGATATGGTGCTGGCCCGCACCAGCGGCAAAGCCGGTGATGCCTCGGGAATCACCGCGTTTCTAGTGCCGATGCAGGCCGAGGGTTTAAAGATTGAGGAGATGCTCTGGACCTTTAATATGCCCACCGACCACGGCCGGGTTTCACTAAAGAATGTGCGTGTCGACGATTCCGCCATCTTGGCCGGTGAGGGCCGCGGCCTGCAGGTGGTACAGCATTTCTTCAACGAAAACCGTATCCGCCAGGCGGCATCGAGCCTGGGAGCAGCACAATTTTGCATCGACCAGTCTATCGAGTACGCCAAAGAACGCAGGCCTTTTGGCAAGCCACTGGCGGTCAATCAGGGTATTCAATTCCCCTTGGTCGAACTGCAAACCCGAGCAGAAATGCTGCGTGCGCTGATTCGCCAAACGGCGTGGAAAATGGATACCTACGGGGCTTTCTCGGTCTCCGACAAAGTGTCGATGTGTAATTACACCGCCAACCGCCTGTGCTGCGATGCCGCCGACCAGGCCATGCAGGTACACGGTGGGTTGGGTTATTCGCGCCACAAACACTTTGAGCATATTTATCGCCACCACCGTCGCTACCGTATTACCGAGGGTGCCGACGAAATACAAATGCGCCGCATTGCCGGCTATATGTTTGGTTTTATGCAGCAACAAAAGCCCAAGGGTGT
>CAYWXW010000094.1:0-5457 GCA_964462265.1 uncultured Porticoccaceae bacterium
TTGTCTAAACCCTTATTTAAACCACCGCCTTCAAGGCACTGCCTTAGACAAGCATCCAGATGCTCAACCTCTTTAGCCGCTACCGTCATACCCTGGGCGTAAACCGGGTTGAAGCTACACAAGGCATCGCCCACCACAACGAGTCTTTGGGGGAAATCCTGCAAGCGCTCGTAATGGCGGCGTAAATAGGCGGCAAAGCGATATATTTTTGCCTCACCCATGGGTTGAAGATCTTTTAGTTCATCATAAATACTGCTGAAGGATAGCGCTTTCATATAAGCGAGAAAGCCCGGCCAATCTGTCGGTGGATAATCTTTATGGAAGCCCTGCGCGGTGACTAAATAACGACCACCCTCTTGATGTAAAATACCGCCATAACGGGTGTCCTTAGGAATATCCTTCGCACTGACAAACAGTAAACTCCAGTCACGCTGATTATTCTGCGGCTCGGCAACTTCAAAGGTGGTGTAACCTACATCAACACCCACCGTACTGCGTTGCGGCGGCGTAAAACCCATAGGCTCAATCCAGCTAGAGGCTTTGGAATTGCGACCACTAACATCAGCGACAAAATCTGCCGCAACGGTCTCTCCGCTTTGCTCCAGGGTGACCCCGGTCACAACTATGTTCGAATCGTTGTTGGTAGAGCCTGCCCCATGAGCCTCGCGAGTGCTGTGGGTATAGCCGCTGACAGGTGTCGCAACGCGCAATTCAACATTGGCAATTGCCACCGTGTGTTTGCGCACCATAGCTTCGAGAAGCGGACGCGAACTCACATACGCCCCCAGGCCACTCTCAATGCGAGGGCCCCAATGCGCGCCAATATATCTCCGCCAGTTCAGCATCGGGTCGCCATATTCGGCGCCCGCCGCTACCAGGTCATCGTGGATATCAGGAAAAAACTTGCGCACCACATCAGAACCACCTGCCGCCAGGGTATGGATATGATTTCCCTGAGGCACGCCCTTGCGCGGCACGGCTTCATCTGGTGGGGTGTCGGCTTCAAAAATAGTGACACGCTCGAAATAATCGGAAAGCACTCGCGCGGTTAATAAGCCGGCGATACTGCCGCCAATGACGATGGCGTGTTCGCCGAGCATTGGTGAGGTGGTAGATTTGTTTTTGTTGGTTTGTCCGTTTGCCATTTTAGCAAGTTCCCTGAACTTTTATTTTCTTATTGGCCATAATGCTATTTTTGTCGAGTGTTAACGCCAGCTAATTGCCGCCAATATTTGCGGGTGGTGATTGATCGTAAATCGGAGTTTTTGCAAATGCGGCTTTGAGTAGGTATTTAGGCTTCAGTAGGGATTCTGGCGGCTCGACAAGGTGCAGTGTTTTATAAAAAGCCACTGCAAACTCTTCATCAGTGGCCGCTAAAGCAAAAAACTTACTGTTTAACCATTTGGCCAAGCCGTAGGCTTTAGGTCTATCGCCCCGAGTTTGTGGATAACGGAAATCCTCTACGGTTGTGGCATCCCAGGCGGCATCAACAATTTTTGCCGCACCTTTAAAAAAAGGTTGGGCAACACTTGTCAAGTTACCGTTGTTAACACATTGCTGCAGGCAATTGTCGAGGTGTTCGACTTCTTTTGAAGCCACGGTCATACCCTGACCATAGACCGGATTAAAGCTGCACATGGCATCGCCCAGCACCAGCAGACCCTGGGGGAAATCCTCGAGGGTCTCATAGTGGCGCCGTAAGCATGCAGCATAACGATATTCTTTCGCTTCGCCGACAGGTTGTAAATCTTTTATAGCTTCATAAATATCGGGAAAAGAATGGGTTTTTAAAAATGCTAAAAAACCGGGCCAGTCGGTTGGTGGATAATCCTTGTGGTAGCCAGATGCTGTTATCAGCCAGCGTTTATTCTCAACACAGAAAATACCGCCAGCACGGGTGTCTCGAGGAATACTTTGTGGAATTGTGAAAATCATATTCCAGTCGCGCTGGTAGTTTGGTGGTTCAGTGACTTCAAAGGTGCTGTAACCCACGTCAATGCCAATATTGCTGCGTGGTGGCGGTGTACAGCCCATTTGTTTGATCCAGTCCGACGCTTTTGAGTTGCGCCCGCTTACGTCTGCGACGAAATCAGCTGCAATGTTTTCGCTATTAGCTTCCAGGGTGACACCGGTAACGGCCGTATTCTTGTCGTTACTGGTGTAAGCACTCACAGTACTTGCGACACACAGCTTTATATTAGCTATGGCCAGGGTGTGCTTGCGCACCGTGGCCTCTAGCAAGGGGCGAGACATTACATAACTTGTCATACCGCTGGCTATTCGGGGGTTCCAGGTTCCGCCCATAAACATACGCCATTTAATCGTTGGGTCGCCGTAGTCAGCACCAGCGGCAATGAGATCGTCGTGAATATCGGGAAAATACTTGCACAATACGGCTGCGCCTCCAGAAAGCAGGCCGTGAATATGGTTGCCCTGGGGCACGCCTTTGCGCGGCACGGCTTCCTCCGGCGGGGTGTCGGCCTCAAAAATAGTTACGCGCTCGAAATAATCGGATAACACGCGCGCGGTTAATAAGCCGGCCATGCTGCCGCCAATCACAACGGCGTGTTCGCCGAGCATTTGTGAGGTTGTAGAATTATTCTTATTGGTTTGTCCGTTTGTCATTTTAGCAAGTTCCCTAATTTTTAAATTTTTATTATTGACTATAGGTATATAGCCGCCACTTGTTTTCTAATTCCTAATAGTTGTTAAATTGAGATTTATGAGTGCTATATCTTCTATTAAATTATCTTGAAACTGAATTTTCTTGAGCCTAGTTATTATGACTGAAGCTCGGAGGCTATTCCTACTATTCAGGGTTGTCAATGCATGTTGATTAAGGGTGGCGCTGCTTGTGAGGCATGCGCTGCTAATTATGAAATTATCGTTAAACGCTGTTATTTGATCGAAAATTAGCAGTATTACAAACGCATTCTAAAATGCTTCACTTCATTCTTGGGTTTAAAGAAATAAGGGTTTTTATAGAGTGATAGGAATGAAGCGCCTTAGCTTTTGTGCGGAGGTTCGCTCGATAATCGGGACGACACGCACCGTAACCCTAGCACCAGTTAAACCGGTTTTCTCCAAGTCGCAAGCCAGTGTGTGTTGTAGGTTGTCTGTATCGACGCCGGTTTTAGTTTTAGTAATCACTACAACATCAGCACCTTTTGGGGTTTGTATGACCTGGTATTCGATTATTTCCCGGCAGTGTTCTAGTACATGGCGGAACAAATGCGCGTGCACATGAATGTCTTTGCCCGTAACCCCATCATGATAAATATAATGATCTTCGTTGCGACCCTCTACCCATGATGCCGCTCGTAAATTTGAATGACATACGGCGGGGCGCTCGTTAATTGTAAGCTGGTCTGTGAGTTCGTAGCGAATAAGGGGCAGGGTTGTATTGTAAAGGTTGGTTATTAAAAGCTTTTCCGCTTTATCTCCAGCTTGTACTGCCTCGTTATTTTTATTCACGGCTTCAATTATCAGCATGTCATCCGATAGCAAATGCCCATCTTCAAATTGGGAGCTAAGGCCCATGGTGCCAAATTCCATTGATCCCCAATTAGATGATATACGGCAATTGAATATTTCTTTTGCGCGAGTAATATCCGGCTGACTGGGTGTTTCGCTCGTCATCGAAATAACATCCGGTGAAATGTTCAAATTGCCCGCGAGTTGAGCTTCTATCCCGAAAGATGGTGTGGGTCTTGCCGTGTAGTATTTTTGCTCCTACGCATTGCGACGGGCTGCGGCTAACTACCGACAGTGTCGTAGGGCTTATGCTTTACCTGTAGAGTCGCTCTCCTTGATTAACGATAGTAATATTCAGCTAGGTTACTCAGAAACTCGGCCATTGCCGGGTTTTGGTGTTTGGCTGTAATAATAGGTTGGTGTGGATGGTGCAAAGAAGGCGTATGGGTTTTAGTGGTCTGGTGGTGGGAGTCTCAGTTGTTGCGATGTTTGTGATTACTGATGCTCTGGATATTGGCGGACATTCGAGAGAGAGGCAGGTCGAAAGCCTGACCGTTGCCCCGGCGGAAACCTCGGTGGATAGAGAGAAGTCTTGTCGTGGTTTGCGTGATGCCGCAAAGGGTGTGATGCAGGCACGACAGGCGGAGGCAGGCAGGGACGCTGTTTCTGAAGTATTAGTGCCGCTGGGGGAGGATGGCGAGGTGATGCTGGCTTTAGCTTACGGGTACCCGGTGCATGAGGCGATGGCAGACAAGGAGCAGGCGGTTGTCGAGTTCTCCGAAGGGGTTTATACAAAGTGTTTGAGTGTTGTTGCGCCGTAGTTGCGGGAGGATTTTACGGTGCCATACGCAGCCCGAGGGAAATGGGGTGGCCGGGCTGAGCGATATGCGCGGATTATCACTATAAGATTCGTCTCCAGGCTTTATACTGTGTATCAGAGGCTTTTACGTATTCAAAATACAGACGCCGGTGAGTGAGTAAGAAGCGTAAGAAAAGCAAAGAAGAAGTTGCCCAGAAGTATTATCGAGCAGCTCGCGATGAAATGTTGCCCTTTATTCCCGGAGGAATAAAAACCGGTGTTGAGATAGGTTGTGGCGATGGCGCCTTTGGTGCGGCCTTGAAGACCCAGGGCCGTGTTAAAGAGTTTTGGGGCTTAGAGATACATCCGCCCTCTGGTGAGGCCGCGAGAGAATCGCTCGATAAGGTGCTTATTGGTAATGCGGAGGATTTAGTCGAAGAGTTGCCAGATGGCTATTTTGATCTGATAGTTTTTAACGACAGTCTTGAACACCTTGTCGATCCTTTTCAATTTTTAGAGAAGTCGAAAAAAAAGCTAAGCCCCGATGGCGTCGTTGTGGCCTCCATTCCTAACGTGAGGCATTTTAGAAATCTGTACCAGTTGATCTTTAAGAAGCAATGGCGCTACGTTGACTCAGGTATTTTAGACCGCACCCACCTACGCTTTTTTACCTGTGAGTCGATCAAAGATATGTTTGATGATGCCGGGTTTTCAATTATTCAGCTTAAAGGTATTCACGGCACCAGGAAAACGAAGGTAAGATTTCTGACCATACTTAGTTTTGGTTTGCTGAGTGATATTCGTTATTTGCAGTTTGCTGTGGTGGCTAAAGTGGGTGGTATTCCCAGGGTTTAGCAAGTAGTCATTCAGTCTAGATGCTCGAAAACCCGGTAATCAAACTCTTCCAAAATCTGGCGAAGCCGAATCAAGGGCAGGCCAATGATCGCCGTGTGGTCATCGCTGCTAATGGCATCGAAAAGGGCAATACCCAGGCCCTCGGCTTTAAAGCTGCCCGCGCAATCGTAGGGTTGCTCACACCTTAAATAGCTGTTGATCTCTTTATCGCTCAGTTGGCGAAATACCACGCGGGTGGTCACGGTATCGGCGATGGCTCGCCCGCTGGCGCTGTCCAGCACGCAAAGGCCTGAATAAAAATCGACGCGCTGGCCGGATAGTGCCTGCAG
>CAYWXW010000094.1:5557-13051 GCA_964462265.1 uncultured Porticoccaceae bacterium
TACCGGCTATTTTGTCGTCACTTGAGCTGTGTTGCACGGCTCACAACGGGGCGTAAAAATATGCAATTTTCTTTGACAGATCAAGGCCATATCCCTAGAATTGCGCGCCTATGTTGACTGCCTCTAAGATCAGTGTAATACCTCGCAGGGTAGATGCCCTGAAAGCGTGTACGCAGAGCGCAAGTTACAAGGGCATTATTATGCCGGAGGAGCTGCTCCGCTTGTCGGCTGCGGTAGTGTCGATCCAGCGTGAAGTGAGTGCCAAAATAGATTTTTTCCGCGATGAAAGTGGCTATCGCGTAGTGACCGGCGAGTGCGATGCCCTGGTCTCTTTGGAGTGTCAGCGTTGTCTCTTAGCCCTTGATTACACCTTGCACGCTGAGATGGATCTGTCCATTGTGATCAGTGAGGTGCAACTTGAAAACCTGCCAAAAGATCGCGAAGGCTGGTTACTGGATGAAGACGGTGAGGCAGACCTCTACGAAGCAGTTGAAGAAGATTTGCTGCTAGCACTGCCTATTGTTGCCTATCACGACAGCCCGGATTGCCAGGCTGAAGGACATTACTCCACCGGCGACTTTGCCGAAGTGGTGTCGGATAAGAAAAACCCCTTTGAGATTTTGGGGAGTTTGAAGCTGGCTACTAAAGCGGATGACAGCGAAGAGTAAATAGTAATAGTGGCGTGAGTTAAGCGGGTCTTGGTGCCTGGGTTTTCTCCGTCAAATTTTAAAGTAAGTTTGCAAGAATCAGGCTTGTTGTGAAACAAGCCATTAGGAGAAGAGACAATGGCCGTACAAAAAAGTCGTAAAACCCGTTCACGCCGTGGCATGCGTCGTTCACATGATGCACTGGGTAATGGCCCAGCCCTTTCAGTTGATTCCGTGACTGGCGAGAAGCATATCCGTCATCACATGACTGCCGATGGTTTTTATCGCGGTCGCAAAGTTATGGATATGGGCAACGACGACTAAAAAGACTTTTTCGGGTCAGCTACGTTAGTGGTTGACCGGAATAGCAAAAAACTTCCTTGCATGGGTCTAAGCACCTGTTCGGGAAGTTTTTTTGTGGGCGCTATTTACCTGGCTCGTCATTGCGCGCCCGGAGATTTGTCTTAAAAGATCAGCTAGCGAATAGATCAACTATCTAAGAGGTCAGTTTTATGCAAAACCCAAAGCTCGCATTTGTTTTCCCCGGCCAGGGTTCACAGAAAATTGGCATGTTGGCAGAGCTAGCAGAGGCTTACCCTCTGGTCGAGCAGACTTTTACCGAGGCTTCAGACGTACTCGATTACGATCTCTGGAAACTGGTACAGCAAGGTAGTCAGGAAGAAATCAATCTGACTGAAACCACGCAGCCGCTGCTGTTGACGTCGAGTGTGGCGATCTGGCGAATTTGGCAACACTTACAGGGTACGATGCCTGTCGCCATGGCGGGCCACAGTTTGGGTGAGTGGTCGGCCCTGGTGTGTGCGGGTGTGGTCGATTTTAGCGATGCTGTTAATTTAGTACGCCTACGCGGTGCTTACATGCAGGTGGCCGTGCCAGCGGGGCAGGGCGCGATGGCGGCCATATTGGGTCTCGATGATGGGCAAATAGCCGCTTGCTGTGAACAGGCGAGTGAGGGTGAGGAAGTCACCGCAGTAAATTTTAATGCCCCGGGTCAGGTGGTTATTGCCGGTGTCAGTGCTGCGGTAGATAGAGCTATCGCCCTGTGTAAAGAAGCCGGTGCTAAACGAGCACTGCCGCTTCCAGTAAGTGCCCCCTTTCATACCATGTTAATGAAGCCGGCCGCTGACAAACTGGCGAGTGATATTGCAGCAGTGACGTTTAGCGCGCCGCAAATTCCCTTGGTGCACAATGTTCACGCCCAGACAGAAAGTGATCCGGAGGCGATCAAGACCTTGATGATCGAGCAAATTTATAGCCCGGTGCGCTGGGTTGACTGCGTTGGCGCTCTGCGTGCGCAGGGTGTTGAGATGGCGGTGGAATGTGGGCCAGGCAAGGTTTTGTGCGGTTTGAGCAAGCGCATCGACAAGTCCTTGCAAATGTGTTCCACCGACAGTTTGAGTGATTTACAGGGTGCAGTTGCGGATGCTTTGCCACAAAGCTAAGCTGCGCGACTTGAATCGGTATCCCGAATTTCGAATCGATATTAGTGGAGAGACGGCCTATGAGCCTTGAAGGGAAAGTAGCCCTGGTGACCGGCGCGAGCCGTGGTATTGGTGTCGCGATTGCCGATTTGCTGGGTAAGGCCGGCGCCACTGTCATTGGCACCTCAACATCGCAAGGCGGTGCCGAGCAGATCAGCGCACGTTTTGTCGAGCAGCAAATTCAGGGCAAAGGGGTCAAACTCAATGTCACCGACGGCGAAGAAGTGATCGCGGTTATAAAAGCGATTACAGCGGACTTTGGCGCACCGACTATTCTGGTCAACAATGCCGGTATCACCAAAGATAACCTGCTGATGCGCATGAAAGAGGACGAGTGGTCGGATGTGATCGACACCAACCTCAATGCCATTTATCGAATCACTAAGGCCTGTGCTAAGGGTATGACCAAGGCACGCTGGGGGCGAATTATTAATATTAGCTCCGTGGTGGGCTCCATGGGCAATGCGGGCCAGTCTAACTACGCCGCGACGAAAGCGGGTGTCGCAGGCTTCGGTCGAGCACTGGCGAAAGAGCTGGGTTCACGCAATATTACGGTGAACACCGTAGCACCGGGCTTTATTGATACCGATATGACCAAAGAGCTGCCGGAGGCCAATCGTGAGGCCATGTTGTCGGGCATTCCCCTGGCGCGTCTCGGTCAACCTGAGGAAATTGCCTCTGTGGTTGCGTTTCTGGCTGGTGATGGCGGGGCTTATATCAGTGGTGAAACAATTCATGTCAATGGTGGTATGTATATGGGCTAATCGCCCTTTGACCCAGCATGAATCGCATTTGATATAAAGCGGTTACGCCGGGCAATTTTTCAGGTAAAATGCGCCGCCTTAAGGGATGTTCCCTTGTGAAGGCAGGTTTTTTTAACAGTAGTTTAAGAAAGTATCGCTATTAAATAGGAGTAACAATCGTCATGAGCAGCACTCAAGAACGTGTGATAAAAATGGTTGCAGAGCAGCTGGGCGTTAAAGAAGAAGACGTTAAGCCCGATTCTTCCTTTGTTGAAGATCTGGGTGCGGATTCTCTCGATACCGTTGAACTTATCATGGCGCTCGAAGAAGAATTCGACACCGAGATTCCTGATGAAGAAGCCGAAAAACTGGCGAGCGTTCAGGATGCAATCAGCTACATTGAAAAAAATCCTGGCTGATTCTCAACTGCCTGTAGTGTCAACTGCCGCTGGGCCACGCCGGGCGGCAGTTTTAATATCCCCCTCTCTTTTTCGATACCCCCACACTGGCAAGCTTTTGGCTGACAGCGCTTTTGCTATGTGTCGAGTTTCGTATCGAATTCTGACTTAAGCATTTTGCCCTGCATGGTCACCACCTCCAGCTTTGTCGACGGTAAGCCTCAGGCTTCTCTATCACTTAATGACCGTGGTTTGAATTACGGCCATGGGCTGTTTGAAACTATGCGCCTTTCTGCTGGCCAGCTGCCGTTGTGGCACTACCATCGCCAACGTCTTGGCATCGGTGCCGACAGGCTGGGTATTGCCCTCGATTCGCCCCGTCTGGAGACTTATCTGCAGCAAGCCCGCGACACTTTTCCTGCCGATGGCATGCTTAAACTGTTGCTGACGGCAGGCCTTGGCCCCCGTGGTTATCGCCAGTGCAGTCAAGCATCGAGCTATGTGCTGCAGTATTTCCCTCTGCCCCCGGTGGCAAAGTCTACTGCTGTGCGTTTACAGCTCTGCGACTATGCTTTGCCCCACAATGCGCAACTGGCGGGCATCAAGCACCTCAATCGTCTCGACCAGGTGCTGGCCGCCGCCGAGCTGAAGGAGGGTTTTGATGGACTACTGCTGGACGTTGACGGCAATGTGGTTGAGGCTTTGAGCAGCAATATTTTTCTTTTCGATGGTCAGAACTGGCTAACACCCGAATTGAACCTGTGCGGGGTGGCTGGTGTTATGCGCCGCTTGCTGTGTGAGGAGATTATTCCCAGTCTTGGGCAACACCTTGTCGTTAAACCTGTCGCCCTGGCGAGTCTGCTTAATGCTCGCGAAGTCTTTGTCTGTAACGCCGTCAGAGGTATTCAGCCAGTGTGTGAACTGGAAGGGCTGGTACGTTGGTCACTTGAGTCGAGTGGTTCGGAGACAGCAAAAGTTATCGATCAACTCGCGCAAGCTTACCCTTGTTTTACCGCACAATGCTTCGCCGCTTAATTTTCGTAGCGCTGCTACTGTCCAGCGTCGCCCTTGGCATCGCCTGGCAATGGCTGGAGCGGGGCATGAGTGAAACCTTAAACATTCCACCCGACGGTTACACTCTCACGGTGCCGGCGGGAGGCAATCTCAATCAGTTAGCGGCTCAACTTGAAGCCGAGGGTGTACTGCCTGGCGTGTGGCCACTGAAGGTTTTTGCCCGGCTCAATAAGCGTGGCCGTATTCGCGCTGGTGAATATGAATTTGCCGCCGGTGTTACGGTGCTGGGTTTGCTCGAAAAATTAGAAAGCGGTGCCATCAAGTACTACCAGATTACTTTTCCCGAGGGCTTGACCCTTGATGAGTGGCTGCTTCTTTTACAGGCTCGGGAAAATATTCGACACACGCCTGAGCTTGATGCTGGAGGGGTCGGGGCAGCTCTGGGCATCCCGTCGAGTAACCCCGAGGGCTGGTTTGCGCCCGATACCTACAGCTTTGCCGCGGGTGATAGCGCGTTGAGCCTGTTGCGGCGAGCCCACCAAAAAATGCAGGCTCAGTTAGAGACACTCTGGCAAAGCCGAGCGCCAGACCTACCCTATGAGTCACCCTACGAGGCGCTGATTATGGCCTCGATTATAGAGAAAGAAACTGGCGCGGCGGGGGAGAGAGCAGCCATTGCGGGGGTGTTTGTACGGCGCTTGCAAAAGGGTATGCGTTTGCAGACCGACCCCACCGTCATTTACGGTCTCGGCGAGGATTACACAGGCAATTTACGCCGCAAGCACTTAAGCTCGCCCTCGCCCTACAATACGTATCGCATTAAAGGCTTGCCGCCAACGCCGATTGCCAATCCCGGCGCAGCTGCCATTGAGGCCGCCCTGCACCCGGCTGAGGGCAAGGCGCTGTACTTTGTTGCGAGGGGCGATGGCGGGCATTATTTTTCCAATAATCTGGCCGAACATCAGCGGGCGGTGAGGCAATACCAAATTAATCGGCGGCGCAAAGACTACCGCTCGGCACCCCAATAGGGTGAGGTTATCAGCACTATGAAAGGCAAATTTATCACCGTTGAAGGCACCGAGGGTGTCGGTAAAACCACCAATATTCAGCGGATTTCAGAATGGCTCGATGGGCGTGGCATCGCCTATATTTCCACTCGCGAACCCGGCGGCACGGCCCTGGGTGAAAAAATTCGTGGCCTGTTGCTGGATAAAGACAACACGGGCATGGCTGCCAGTGCCGAGCTGTTATTGATGTTTGCCGCTCGGGCCCAACACCTCGAAGAAAAAATTATCCCCGCACTAGCGGCGGGCACCTGGGTGCTGTGCGACCGTTTCACCGATGCCACCTACGCCTATCAGGGCTTTGGGCGTGGGCTTAATTGCGAGTATATTAAGCAACTTGAAGCGCTGGTACAGGGCGATTTGCATCCGGACTTTACTTTGATTCTCGATATCGATCCCGAGCTGGGCATGTCGCGGGTGCGTGCCCGTGGTGAACTCGACCGTTTTGAAAGCGAGGCGCTGGAATTTTTTGACCGGGTTCGTGCGGGCTACCGCCAGCGGGTCAATGCTAATCCCTCACGCTATTGTCTGGTTGATGCCTCGGCACCTTTGGCCGTGGTACAGGAACATATTGTCGAGGCCTTAAACGCCTTTGTCGGAGAGAGCTAATGACGGCAGCTGATGCAGCTTTATTGTCATTGAATCAAAGTCTGCCCTGGCAGGATGAGCAGTGGCAACAGCTCTGTCGCTTGCTCAACAGCAATCGCCTGCCCCACGCCATACTACTCAGTGGTGGGGAGGATACCGGCAAGCGCCACTTTGCCGAGCGCTTTATACAACGCCTGTTTTGTATTAGCCCGGTCGACGATGTGGCCTGTGGCGAGTGTAAACAGTGTCGCTTGTATCTCAGTGGCGGCCACCCGGATTTTAAGCGCGTAGAGCCCGAGGCTGCTGGCAAAGCGATTTCCATTAATGCCATCAGAGAACTCTCAGAATTTGCCGTAATCACCGCCCACCAGCAAAGCTGGAAGGTGGCACTGGTGGCGCCGGTTGAGGCGATGACCCTGAATGCGGCCAATGCCTTCCTTAAAACTCTGGAAGAACCCCGCGAAAAAACGTTGTTGTTATTAGTCCACGATCAGTTGGCTCCGGTGTTGCCCACCATTCGCAGTCGTTGCCGCGTACTCAGCCAGGGGCTACCGCCACCCGCCCTGGTGCGAGACTGGTTGGCCGAACAATTAGGCGATGCAAATGGGACTGTCGATGAGCTGTTGGCACGGGCCGGGGGGCGGCCCCTGCGCGCACTGGCTTTTGCCGAGTCAAACACCCTCGATACGATTGCCCGTTTCGAGCAGGTGCTAAAACAGGTACAGGCGGGTGAGGCGGCCCCGGTATCATCGGCGGCGGCTTTTGAGGGTCAGCCTTTGGGCCAGCTGCTGGAATGGTTACTTGCCTATTATTCCCGTCAACTGATTAATGCCGCGCAGGGCGGCAGAGCGGCACAGCCCCGGCAATTTGCCTTTTATGATTTGCTGTTAGCGACGCGTAAAAAGCTGGAAAGTAAGACCAATTTAAATCCCCAGTTGATTCTGGAAGAATTATTTCTCAGTTTAAGTCAGTCCACTTAGCGGGTAATGGACAAGGTTTTACCGGCCCTGTTAGCCTGTGTTATTCTCCGCCCTTCAACCACACAGTGTCACTATTAGCCTATGAGAGGGATTCGCAGCGGTATTCTTAATCTTTCCCTGAAAGATGTGGGTGAGTTGTATGCTTGCTATATGCCCTTCGTCGAAAATGGCGGGCTTTTTATCCCTTCGCGAAAACAGTTTGCCATTGGTGATGAAGTCTTCGTTTTACTCGAGTTAATGGAAGAAGCCGATAAGTTACCGCTCACCGGCAAGGTTATTTGGGTAACGCCCAAGGGCACTTCGGGTAATCGCAAGCAGGGGGTGGGTATTCAGTTTCCCCCCGAGAGTACTCAAGTGGTGCAGCGTATCGAAACCTATTTGGCGGGTCTATTATCTTCAGGTCGACCTACTAATACACTGTAGGGCGACGCTACAGTTTTTTACAACAGCACCCTTTTTGCAAAATCAGTCATATGTTTAATAAACGCCGCACGAGTATGCCTGCATGGTAAAGCCTTCCTTACTGGTGGATTCCCACTGTCATCTCGATCACCTCGA
>CAYWXW010000095.1:0-11703 GCA_964462265.1 uncultured Porticoccaceae bacterium
TACACAAACTCTGGGCCGTGCTTTAAGGGCCAATGGCTAAGTGCTAATGGGAATTACATTGGTGTGTTAAGCGCTAAGTAGTAGTTCTTAAGGGTGGTAATAAAAAAAGGGTGTGCTTTTGGGTGCGCCTTTTTTTGTCTTCGATCTATCTGTTGCAACGGGAATGCTTCGCCGAAGTGGGTTCCAGCCTCTAATCTGGCCTGCTTATTGTTTTTGTTTGTCTTAATAGTTGCCATTGCGCCACTGTCAGGTTTTTTTACACTAAATCAGTCCATTCTGGATATTGTGTCAGGTTTCTTTACATTTCTTGGATAATTCCGTAAGAAAGAAAATTAAAGTCTATTAAATTCAATAGTTTATCTTTTTGGCGTGAGCTTTGCATAACATTCTGTACTCGTATGTTTAAACTTTGGAGCTAGTGATGAGAAAGTTTGTTTGTTTGTTTGTTTGTTTGTTTTCGTTTTACACCGCAAATGCGGCGGTAATCTATGATTTTGACGTTACTCATAATGGAGTTTCTACGTCATTGGATGCTGGCTCCGACAACCCCATTGGAACTAATCTTGCCGTAGGGGATATATTTAATTATAACGTTGGCGCCGATGTGAATGACTTTTGGCAAGTAGATGCGGGCGATTCTTTTTTCCCATTTCTCGCCTTTACATCTAGCGATAGTGCCACTCGAACTGCGGATATTACATTATCGTTATTATTGGATGGGGTTCAGCAGTTCACAACTAGCACAGTTGGGTTAGAACACCTTTATGTTCATATCGGAACAAATAGCATTACTTTGGCAACGGGTTTGCAATTTGATGAAATGATTCTTGATTATAAATTGACAGCTTCAGACAGTATGGCTAATACCATTAGTTCGTATTTATTTACGGCACCAGAAGCGTTTAGCGGAATATCTTACACAGATCAGGCAGCGTCATCCGTTCCTGAACCAACTTCGCTTGCGTTGTTAGGTCTTGGCTTAGCAGGACTTGGCTTTTCAAGGAAAAAGAAGAAAGCCGCTTAAGTTTGTCGATAGAACAGTAAAAAGCCTCGAATTTTCGGGGCTTTTTTATGCCTGTGATATTGGGCTTGCTAGCCTTTACTTAGCTTTCTGTCAAAATCGTAGCTCTTACACACTGCAATACCCCTTTGGAGTAAGCTCCGTCGAGTAGGGCGATAGCCTCTCGGTAAGAAAAACGCTGCTCGGCCAGATCATCCTGAGCCAGTAGGGCATCTTCTATATTGGCGATGTCGCCAGCGCTGAGTTCGGCGAGGCCGGTGAGTACTTCATCGCCCTCCAGGCTGCCCTCCTCAATCAAAGCGGCAAGGTGATGGTAGAGCTGTTGCTCGGAGAGGCCGCGCTGTTGGGTGATTTGCCCGGCACTCATCCCGACGCGACAGAGGGCGAGCACTTCGTGTTGCTCGTTTTCTTGTGTTTGTAGAGGCGATTGGCCGGGGCCTTGTTCGTGCTCGCGTATCACCTCGATAAAGGCATCGCCGTAGCGCTCCATTTTCGCCGCACCGACACCGCTAATGGCCAGCATTTGTGTGCCATCAAGAGGCCGGTGGCTGAGCATTTCCATCAGTGTGGCATCGTGGAAAATCACATAGGGCGGTACGGATTGTTCGTCGGCCAGCTCTTTACGACACTGGCGCAGAGCCTCCCACAGGGCTTTATCTGCTTCGGCAATATTGTGCTTGTTGCGGGCTTTGCGTGTGCCGCTTTGTTGCGTGGCACTTTCTTTGGCTTCGCGACGTAGGGATATTGCCTCTTCGCCGCGCAGTAGTGGTCGGGCTTTTTCGGCCAGCTTTAAGCCGCCAAAACCACTCACGTCGACACTCAAAAAACCACGGGCAACTAACTGGCGAAACACCGAGCGCCATTGGTTGGCGTCGAGCTCTTTACCGATGCCGTAGGTGGACACATTGTGGTGGCCGAATTGTTTCATGCGGTCATTGTCTTTGCCGAGCAGTACATCGACCAGATGATTGACGCCAAAGCGCTGCTCGGTGCGATACACCGTCGACAGAGCTTTTTGTGCGGCCACGGTGCCGTCCCACAGTTCGGGCGGTGTTAAACAGGTGTCACAATTGCCGCACTGTTCAGGGGCATCGTCACCAAAGTAGTGAAGCAGGGCGTGGCGGCGACAGCTGGTGATTTCACAGAGGCCGAGCATGGCGTCGAGGCGGTGGCGCTCGATGCGTTTGTGCTCGTCGTTGCCGTTTGAGTCGTCGAGCATTTGTCGCAGCTTGATCACATCTTGCAGGCCGTAGACCATCCACGCGGTGGCGGGTTGGCTGTCACGCCCGGCACGGCCGGTTTCCTGATAATAGGCTTCGAGGCTTTTTGGCAGGTCGAGGTGGGCGATAAAGCGCACGTCGGGTTTGTCGATGCCCATGCCAAAGGCGATGGTGGCGACGATAATGACTTTTTCTTCACGCAAAAAACGCCGCTGATTCTCCTGGCGTTGTTCGGCGCTAATACCGGCGTGATAGGGCAGGGCCTTAAAGCCCTCATCACACAACCACTCGGCGATGGCCTCCACTTTTTTCCGCGACAGGCAGTAGACAATACCGGCGTCGTGTTCGTGTTCGCGGCGTAAAAAGCGTAATAACTGCTGACGAGGATTCTGTTTGGTGGCAATGCGGTACTGAATATTGGGCCGGTCAAAACGGCTAATAAAATGCCGGGCTTCGCTGAGCTGCAGGCGCGAGATGATTTCTTCACGGGTGCGCTGGTCGGCCGTTGCGGTGAGGGCGATACGGGGTATGTGAGGAAAGCGTTCGTGTAGCAGGCTGAGCTGTAAATAGTCGGCGCGAAAATCGTGACCCCACTGGGACACACAGTGGGCCTCGTCGATGGCGAACAGGGCCAAGTCGATGCGCTCAAACAGGGCCAGAGTCGCGGCTTGAATTAAGCGCTCGGGGGCGACGTAGAGCAAATCTAACTCGCCATTAAGCAGTTGCTGTTCTATCTCTTGCTGGCGCTGGTAGTCGAGGGTGGAGTTGAGAAAACCCGCACGCACGCCGAGCTGGGTCAGTGCGTCGACCTGATCTTGCATCAGTGCAATAAGGGGCGAGATAACAATGGCGACACCGGGCCGCAACAGGGCCGGTAGCTGATAGCACAGCGACTTGCCGCCCCCGGTAGGCATCAATACGAGGGCATCGCGGCCCTCGACAATTTCGCCAATAATGGCTTGCTGGTCGCCACGAAAGTGGGCGTAGCCAAAGGTTTTCTCAAGAACAGTTTGGGCATTACTAGTCATGGGTGGCGATTATAGAGACTTCTGAAATCGCTGCGGGGTTTTATCACGGGGTCTGATTTTAATTGAGCGAAAATTACTTAGCGGTTGATGATTGTGTTTCCACTTTGCTTAAAATCGTTTGCCACTGTTGGGGCGTATTGGCATTGAGAAACTCATCATTGCCTGCTTTATGTGCAAGGTCGCTCAGCCGTCGCACACCGGTTTCTCGTAGCAAGGCAGCAATGGATAAGTCGTCAGGTTGGTTTACGCGCTGGCTTAGCGCCTCGTTAACAGTAGGCGTGAAAGGCAGGTAAAGGGGGAATATCTGTTGGCCTAATGTTGCTGGTGATTGTGATTGTGAGTCGATGGCTTCTGAAGCGAGGGCTGCTGCTTGAAAATGTTGCAGTGTTACCTCGCTCAATAAAGGCATATCAACGGGGATGATCAGCGCTTGCCGCCCCGGGTAGCGCTGGCTCAGGGTGTAGAGAGCACCGAGGGGGCCGAGCTGGGTGATGTCGTCATTTAAATAGCCCGGTGCGTTGCGACAAATAACGATCTCGTCAATGCCGGTTTGAAGCAGTTTGGCGCGCATATATTCGAGTAGCGTCGTACCCGCGATGGGTAAAGTGGCTTTGTCTAAACCCATGCGGGATGACTGGCCGCCGGCAAGAATAACGCCGAGTAACTTTTTTTTTGGCTCGCTCACATTTAGTCCTTCCAGCGCTGGGCCGCTTCGCTGTCACTGCAGCGCGACGCCACCCAGCGTTCACCAGCAGGGGTGCTTTCTTTCTTCCACAGGGGGGCCTTGATCTTTAAATAATCCATCAAAAATTCGCAGGCTTGAAAGGCTGCGCCACGGTGGGCGGCGGTAACACCGACAAAAACAATGGGCTCGCCGGGCGCCAGGGCACCGACGCGGTGGACGATAATTAAGGGGCCGAGATCCCAGCGCTCTCGTGCCTCCACGACGATGTCTTCAAGGGCTTTTTCTGTCATCCCCGGATAGTGTTCGAGAAATAATGTGTTCACCGGGTCGTCGGCCTGATCTCGCACCAGACCAACAAAGCTCACCAGCGCGCCACAGGTGGTGGTTGACTCACTCAGTTGGCGGGTCAGCTCACCCGGATCAAAGGGGGTGTCCATGATGTTAATGGTTGTGGTGATCTCGCCAGTCAATCTCTATCTCCGGGGGAGGGGCTCTACTGGCCATTATAGGACGATTGGCCAGCCGCTACCTGCGCCGATTTATCATCCTGTTTGACTCAGGGCGAGCCACTACCCGCTACCTCAACCCGCACTGTTTCAATACGCGAGGCGCGCTTGCCCTTGCCAATATCACTCATTTGCCCGTCAAAGGTCAGGCAGTAAAGCGTCTTCATATCATCGCCACCCAAAGTACAGGCCACCGCACGGCGATCGGGCACTTCTATAACATCGGTGACTTCGCCGCCGTCCTTAACGCGAACGAAGGCGTCATTGGCAAAGGCCGCCAGCCAAATACCGCCTTCTTCATCCAGCGTAATGCCATCGGGGGTGTAGTCGCCCAGGTCGGCGAATACGCGACGATTACTGAGTGAGCCGTCGTCCTCAATGGTAAAAGCGCTGAGGCGCTTGCCCCAGCTTTCAGCCACCACCAGCATTTTTCCGTCGGGTGAAACCACCGGGCCGTTGGGGAAGTGCAGGCCATCGGCCACTTCGCGCACTGAGCCATCGGGCTTAACCAGCACGATAGTACCGGGGGCAAATTTTTCGCCGCGAAATAAATCGTAGCCCATGCTGCCGACGTAGGCATTGCCCTTTTTGTCGACCACCATGTCGTTAATTTCACCCTTTACCAGGGCACTGACATCGCCGTGCACGGGTAACTCATTGGCCTCTATGCGGCGCAGCGTGTTGTCGCGCATCGACACAACAAGCGGTGTGCCATCGGGCAGAAAGCCGATGCCAGAGGGTCTATTGCTAACCTCTGCCATTACCTTGCGCTCGCCGTCGGGAGTAATTGTGTAAACCTTTTTGTCATTGACGTCAGACACCCACAGCAAACCATCGCGCCAGCGCGGGCCTTCGAGAAAAACAAAATCATCAATAAAGGGTGTTAAATTAAGAGTAGTCATTATGCTTAGCCTCGTTATAGTTGTTTTTTTCACGCCTCTCGGGAGCTGATGGTGGGGGCGCTAATTGAGTATTGTGCTGTTATTGCTCAGTATCCCATACCTTGTAGAGATACTGCTCGCCATTAAGTGTTGCACTTCAGGTTTTTATTCAAGCTCAATTATTCAACGAATTCAGCCAGCATAAAATCGATAAAGCAGCGCACTTTTTTCGGTAGGTAGCGCCGGTGGGGGTAGAGGGCAAATAAGCCAAATTCCAGAGTGGTGTAGCCGGGCAATACCTCCTGTAATAAGCCTTGCTCCAGCGCCGGTTCAACAATAAAGCGTGGCACCATGGCGATACCACCACCGGCGATGGCAATCTCTTTGACAGCGCTGGGGCTGCTGGCCGCGATACGGGAGTTAACCTTGATCGACTCTGTTTTGCCATCGGGGGCAATGACTGGCCATTGTTTACCAATGCGAAAATTGCTGTCGATAATACAAGCATGCCCGGTGATGTCCTGGGGGGCTTTCGGTTCACCCTGCTGGCGTAAATACTCAGGTGCGGCGCAGAGAATCAGCGGCAAGGTTTTGATGTGACGGGCGACAAGGCTGGAGTCATCGACGCCGCCAATAAGCAGGCGCACATCAATACCTTCCTCGACCATATCGACCACGCTGTTACGCAAGATGAGTTCCAGACGGATATCGGGGTAGAGCTTTAAAAACCTGGGGATCAGTGGGGCCAGTTTCATTTCGCCAAAGGCGACGGGCACGCTAATGCGTAATAGCCCCTGTGGTGATGACTTATCACCGCTGACTTCGTCGACTAATTCCGTAAACTCTTCAAGTAGGGGTAGTGCACGCTGGTAATAGGTTTTGCCGGCTTCGGTCATTGCCAGCTTCCGGGTGGTGCGGTGGAAGAGGCGTGCATTGAGACGCCGTTCAAGCTCCCCGACGTATTTACTGACCAGTGCTTTAGAGATATTGAGGCGTTCGCTGGCGGCAGTAAAAGAACCTGTCTCTACCACGGCGACCACGGTTTTCATGCCATCAAGTGTATCCATTGGTTGTCAATATACTATTGACAATATTTCAATGAAAGCCCTGTTTATCAACAAGTCGGCTGTCTCCATACTTCGCTCCATCGGCATCACGCACCGCCCGCACAGCACAGTGATAGCAAAGGAGAGAAGCATGGAAAAAATAGAAATTTATACCCGCCCCGGCTGTGGTTACGGCACCCACGCCAGACATTTATTGCGCAGTAAAGGCCTGCCCTTTGTTGAATACGACGCTTATCAAAACCCACAACGCAGTCATGCCTTACATAGTCGCACCGATAAACGCACTTATCCGCAGATATTGATTAATGATCGGTCTGTGGGTGGTTATGAAGATTTGCTCACGTTGGAAGAACAAGGCCGCTTACCTGGTATTAACAACCCCGGCTTTTAAAAGCCTTAATCATTGTAAAAGGAAATTAATTATGTCTACTATCAAACTGTACAGTTTTCCCCTATCCGGCCATTCACACCGTGTCGAATTATTTTTGTCGTTGCTCGGTCTGGATGCTGAAATCATTACCGTAGATTTGGCTAATGGTGCCCACAAAACCCCGGCGTTTTTGCAAAAAAACAGTTTTGGTCAAGTGCCTGTGCTTGAGGATGGTGATATTACCCTGTCTGACTCCAATGCCATTATCACCTACCTGGCAAGCCGTTATGATGGTTCGCGTCGTTGGCTGCCGGTAGATGGCCTGGCCGCTGCGCAGGTGCAGCGCTACCTTTCAATAGCCGCCGGTTTAGTTGCCTTTGGTCCGGCAACTGCCCGCCTGGCCAATGTATTTGGGGCCGCTGTTGATACAGAAAAGGCCATTGCCATGGCCCATGGGCTTTTGGCGGTACTCGATACTGAACTCGATGGTCGAGACTGGCTAGTGGGTGAGCAGCCGACGCTGGCCGACGTGGCGAATTACACCTATATCGCCCATGCCCCTGAGGGCGATGTTGCTCTGGATGACTACCCGCACGTTAAGGCCTGGTTGCAGCGCATTGAAAACTTACCCGGTTTTATACCCATGCAAGCCACGGCGGTGGGTTTAGCAGCCTGACATCTTGCACTGAGGTAATGTGGAAATATTAATGCGCAATTAATCGCCAGTTGAGTTGCTCGGCTGGCGATACTGTCAAAGACTATTGGTTTTGTAGAAGGTTTAACGTTAGCTTAAACGGTAGAATGAGGGTCGATAACATGACGGAGATAATCGCGGATTCACCCTTTCATCGTGGTGAACAGATCTTGCAGGCGCGAGCCGGTGTTCGGGAAAGGATGGAGAGGTTCGGGCGCAAGGTTATTCACGATCAACTGCCGGAGCAGCATGGGGACTTTTACCAACAGTTGCCTTTTATCTTCGTGGGTCATGCCGACAAAGAAGGCTGGCCCTGGGCTTCTATTCTGTTTAATGGGCCGGGTTTTATTTCGACGGGTGATGCACGCAAAATGCAAATTAGTGCCTCGCCAGTGGCGGGGGATCCTCTAGAAAATGCTTTGCATAAGGGTACGCACCTGGGTCTGCTGGGCATTGAGTTAAGCACACGACGGCGCAATCGCGTGGCGGCACAGATTACCGGGGTATCGAATGATGATATTGAACTACAAGTCGATCAGGCCTTTGGTAATTGCCCGCAATATATCCAAGGTCGAGAATTGCTTACGGTCGATCCGCAGGCTATGCCCGCGCCTGTGGTTGAGCCTATTAGTGATTTGTCGGATGAGACACGTCGGCTGATTGAAAACAGTGACACTTTTTTTGTCGCCAGCTATAAGCACAATGATAGTGGCCAGAGTAGTGATGGTGCCGATGTGTCACACCGTGGTGGCAAGCCGGGCTTCATTCGTATTGATGGCAATACCTTGATCATCCCCGATTATCGCGGCAACAATCATTTTAATACCCTGGGTAACTTTCACGAGACCCCGAAGGCGGGCTTACTCTTTGTTGATTTTGAGCACGGCCATCTGTTGACTTTGACCGGCAGGGTTGAAGTGCTGTGGGATGCGACAGAAACAAAAGATTTTGCCGGTGCCGAGCGCTTGTGGAAGCTTCATCTCGACCATGGTTTTTACCAAAAAAATGTCTTGCCACTGCGTTGGCGGCTTGACTTATCAGCATGATATTCAGCGGCCGTTGCCGATAATGAGGTGCTGGTGCTGCACCGTGCCTGCCGTCGCTGAGGACGAGGGTGTGCTGCGGTTAGCGCTATAACGTTAGCCAGTTTTAGCCAGTCGAGCGCGCCACTTAAAATTTTTAATAGGGGCTTTGTTAATTGCGGTCTTTTTACTATCGGGCCAAAGAGTAGTCTTTAATATATGTTGTAACAACAATGAGAGGAATTAAGAATGACCATTAATGAAGAAATAAAAAAACCCGTGCCCCCTTTTAGTCGGGAGGATGCAGAGCAAAAGGTAAGAATGGCGGAGGACGCATGGAACTCTCGCACTCCAGAGAAAATTGCTCTGGCTTATACTGAAAATAGTCATTGGCGTAATCGCTCTGAATTTATTGAAGGCCGGCAGCAAATTGTGAAATTGTTACAAAGTAAGTGGGCGCGAGAGCTTGAGTACCGTTTGATTAAAGAGCTGTGGTGCCATGACGGCAATCGTATTGCCGTGCGCTTTGCCTATGAATGGCATGACAGCGATAATAATTGGTTTCGCTCCTATGGTAATGAAAACTGGCAGTTTAGCAGCACCGGTTTAATGGAGTATCGTCACGCCAGTATTAATGATCTTGCCATTAGTGAGGAGGATCGCCTGTTCCGTTGGCCTCAAGGCAGGCGCCCCGAGGATCATGCCGGATTGAGCGAGTTGGGTTTGTAACAGGGCATGGCCTATTGAATAATGGGCTGGTTAGCACTGGTCATTAAATTAGAGTTTTTCTAAATGGATATTATTTTTCAGAGGGAAAAGAATAGTGGATAACTTATATTATTATCGCGCTCGCGTTACCAAAGTTTACGACGGCGATACCATTACGGTTGATATTGATTTGGGTTTTCACGTCGGGCTGACAAGTGAAAAAATCAGACTTTACCGTATTAATACCCCCGAAGTTCGTGGCCCAGAAAGAGAGCAGGGTCTTATTTCAAGAGATTGGCTTAGAGAGCGAATTTTAGATAAAGACATAATTCTGCGCACCTATAAAGACAAAAAGGGTAAATACGGGCGTTGGCTGGCCGATATCTTGATCGATGAGGTGTGTGTTAATGACGAGCTGGTAGAAAAGGGTCTGGCCGTTTATCACGATTATTAGTTGTTATGTCTAAGAGCAAGGCCTATTTAAAAGCGGAGTTTATGCGTTCGGCTTCTGTGTAGCCGTTGTACATAAACCCCGTTTTTATTAATCGAGTCGATTAATAAAGTCGATAACCGCATCAGAAAAAACCGTGTTCTGATCACCGGCCACCATGTGCGACGCTTCTTTGACATCGATAAATTCAGCATGGGTAACCGCTTCACGAAACTCCTGTACGCCCTGTGCGCTGACCACATCTGATTTTTCACCGCGCACTAATAACGTGGGGGCGGTGAGATTGCGGGCAGCATCCATTAGGCGTATGGCGCGTTTATCCAGGCCTTCGCCCAGGGCGCTGTCGATCATCTTCGGATCCCAGTGCCAAACATAGCGGCCGCTTTCGTTTTGACGAACATTCTTGCGAATACCCTCAAGGTTGGCTGTGCGCTTGCGACCGGTGTAGCTGGCTACCGATTCTGCAACTTCTTCGAGTGTGTCAAAGCCTTCGGGTTTAGCGGTCATAAAATCTAGAATTCGAGAAACGCCTTTGGCCTCAACTTTTGGCGTCACGTCGACCAAAATTAAAGAGCGCAGTAAACCGGGGTTTTCACCCTCTGTAGCCAGTGCGGTAATACCGCCCTTGGAGGCACCGACCACAACGGGAGGCTGGTCGAGTTGTTCGGCAATGGCGGTGAGGTCACGGACAAAGCCGTCAGTGGTGTAGTCGCCCGCCGGGCACCAGTCCGATTCGCCGTGGCCGCGAGAATCTATATTGATCACATGCCAGCCTTCAGCCGCGACTTTGCGCGCCGTGTCACCCCAGGAATGCCGTGTTTGTCCGCCACCGTGCAAGAAGATAATGGGCGGATGGGCGGGGTCTCCGTAGGCATCGCCACGACTGACAACGCCATCGCTGGCTATATATTTTACGTTGATGATTTCCATAGAAAATTCCTGAAGGTAAGGGTGGGTAGGCTGTGAATAAGAATTTACCGGGAAGAATACTTATTTCCCGAATTAAAATTTTTTGTCATACGACAGCAAGTCGCCTCAGTGCGGCGATATTTCGGCTGAAAATGCTTGATTAATGAAAGCTGGTACAGACGGTGAATGGCTTAGCAGGCTTAACTACTTGGGCGAGGGACGATACTGACTAGCTACAACTTGGTGCGCAGTTTAACAAAGTCGCGAGGGCTGAACAATAAAGGGGCTTGTTAGCCTGCTTTGCTAAGCCCTTATTGTTTCCTCTGGTGTTTTAGCGATTGGATATTTCGTGCCAGCTGACATTAGGGTAGCTGTTATCTCGCAAAGAGTGGATAAACTTCAGCGTTTTAAAGGCATCAAACCAGGTGTGCAGGTGTTTGTTGTAGATTTGTGCTGAGGTGCTGACTTTGCGTGCCGCCTCAATGGCTTTACTTGCGCCGATGGATTGCAGCGCTTCCAACGTGCTGGCTGGTAGGGGCAGCTCGTTAAGGTTGAGTGTTTGGCTCATCGCCATTGTCTCGAGCCATGTTTTTAGCGCAACAAATATTTGTGGGTGGTAAAAAATCTTTGCTTGATGAATGTTTTGTTCAAGCAGTAGCTTGCTGATCGCCGGCCCGGTGCCGAAGGGCACTCGGTTGGATTGTCTGGCTTCAATAATAATTTCTGGCGCTTGCAGGTTGTTGATTGGCCCGGTTTTGGCCAGCTTGTTTAATAAATAAAAATCCTCACCGCCACTACGTTTGGGGAAGCCTCGAACCTCGGCGTAATGCTTTGCTGCAATGGCGATGGCGCTACCAATAGTTTGGAAGGCGTAGGGTGAGCCAGCACTGTGTAGCCCATCGACATATTGCCGCATACGCTGTTCGTAGAGCCGGGTTGCCTGGCCAACAGGGCTGTCGTCACAGAGGTGCTTAAAGGGATAGATAGCAGCCGCAGACTGGCCCCTGTGCTTGGCGCTGGTATCACTGTCGAGAGCGCTAAAGTAATTATCGGGCAAGTGGGCATCGGCATCGCTGGTGTAAATCCAGGGTCGTGCGATGTGCTTGCTGTCAATTAGGGTGAGGGCTATATCGGCACCGAT